>CAYGGC010000020.1:0-2309 GCA_964349465.1 uncultured Gammaproteobacteria bacterium | reverse complement strand
ACGAGCACCTCGGCGATGAGCCATTCAAGCCAGGCGCCGCGTGGGGAGACGGCGGTCAGCCCGGCCGGGTTTGTAACGGTAAAGAATAGAACCAGCGGGAGAAAGGCGAGGGCGATCACGACCGCGCTGTACAGCCAGGGAGTTCGCGGGTGCGTTGGTCGTCGCCAGCCAAGTTCATGTAACTGCAACTTCGGCCAATATTCTCGCAAGACATTCGTTGGCAGGAGAATCAAGAGGATGAACGCGCCGGCTAACTTGAGCCAGAAGTTCATCGGGACCATGAAAAAAGCGATGGCTAAGGTCGCGATAACCAGCAAAAAAATAAATTCACCATGTCGATGATATGGTCGGTATGGGGTCGACGCGCTGGTCGCTTTTTTTCGAATGGTTTTTTTCGTGGTTTTTGTAGCCATGAAGAACTATAGTATACCAAAAAAACCACGAGTCGTCAACCTCCGGAATTATTTTTTCAGTTGTTCAGCCAGCGCCGTTGCCCAGTCATCAACGCGAGCCCGGTTTTTTTTCAGATCGAAGAAATAGGCGTCGACGCGAAGTGTCGGGGCAATGTTCGTACCTGACCAGCCTTTGACGGCCGCTTCAAGATGGTCAGCCGCCTGGCAGAAATCCGTATAACTTGAATCCCCGAGCGCGAAAAGGGCGAAGGCACGACCGGCTGGTGGATTGGCAGTTTCGATGAGCTGGTACATATGGTGCTGGAGTTGCCCTTCGAGTCGTTCGCCGTCCGGCGTAAACCGTTCCCAGGTACACGAGCCCAAGATGACGAGATCGGTCGGTTGATTGAGGGTTTCGGGCGTTGTCTCGCGCGCGTGTTGGACGGTAACCTGATGACCGCGCGAATGAAGGACGGTGCTGATGCGTTCCGCAACTTCCGCCGTGCCGCTGGAGTTTGTACCGTAGATGAGTAGGATATTCATAGGATCGTCTTAGCGTAGCACAACGAGCGTGGCTGTGCCGGGCTGGCGCGTCGTCCCGACGAATTGATTTCGGGTTCGATCATATCGACCAAGGAAGCTCCAGCGCTTCGTTTTTTCCGCGTAAAACATAATTCGCAGTTTGTTCGCGGCAATGCCATTCTCTTGAAGTTTCTTTTTTGAGACATAGAAAATCATCGTCGCGCTTCGTGGCATCGTTGTGCTTTGTAGGCGGTAGCTACCACTCAACACTGTTTGAACTCGCGTCGACGTCGTCAGTCCAGCTAACGGAGGAACCGGGCGATATCGTATCCCGGTATTGTTTAATGGTGTAACGAAACTCGCCTCATCACTGACGCGCAGGGTCAGGGTACGGGGAATATCAAGTCGAGTGAAATGCTCGGCGCTGATATCGATGTCTGTGTATTGCCGGTCGTTTACCGAAACAACATAGCTGCCAGGCGGCAATAAAAGATCTCGATATCCATCTTTCCCGATCGTGCGATTTCGGACAATGCGTCGGTCAGCGACGGGTCGCCCACGATCATCGAGACGTTGGGTGAAGATGCTGAAGCGACTGCCAAGCAGCGGCTGGCCAACCGAATCACGAGTGAGAATACGTAATCCACTCAGACGAAAAGTGACCGTCGTAAGTTGGTCCGCTGGAACAGCCACGTTCCACTTACGAAAGACAGTCGCGACTGTTCCACTCGCGATAACATTGTACGTTCCAGCTGGCAGTAACAGATCTTTTGTTCCGGCGGTGTTTGTTCTTGTGGTCAATAACGGACGCCCAATCAGAACCTGTTGACCACTTGGGCCGGGAGTATAGAGAGAAAAACTGAATTTATTTTGCGGACGGCCAATCCCGTCAACCACGATGACGCGCAAGGTATCGAGCCGAAGATCGGCCACGGCGGCTTGACCGGTTCCGACGACAAGACCGCTGCGGATAATTGGTCGGTTGACAAGGCTACTGGCGACGCGGACAACGAATGTGCCTTGGCCAAGTCGCAACGTCGTTGATCCAGTTGAGCCCGTCGAAAGCTTTGTCGCGATTTGGGTCGTCGCATCAAAAATTAAGGCTCCATTCACGTCGCGTTGTTCGCGAAAGAGATCAAACAGCGTGTTACGCATGGCGACACCTTCCCCGTTACGAAGAATGACATCAAGGGTGCCGAAGGTGACGGTGGCGGTGATGCTGGTATCGCTGGTCGCGAGCTCATTCGACCAGAGAACCTGAAACGTTTTATCCGCTTGGTAGGAATAGAGGTTTAACGCGAGCGGATCGCCGCCGCGGGGCACGCACCCAGTCCATTGACCGCCGAGGCCGGTTACTCCGGCTGCGACCGCTCGACCATTGAGGAAGGGTTGATT
>CAYGGC010000019.1:0-3017 GCA_964349465.1 uncultured Gammaproteobacteria bacterium | reverse complement strand
GCCATCCAAAATGATAAGGCTTTCACTTCGTGCAAGTTTGTATCCCAGTGATAACGAATACCACCTTTGAACGGTCCACGGGCATCATTATATTGAACGCGATAACCACTGAATACTTTCGTCGAGCCATCATCCATTTTGACAGGGATGGAAACTTCTAAGACCCGTTGCGGTTTCTGCAGTGCCTTCAACACCGGTTCATCGAGCTGCATAACTTTTGCCGCTGCGCTGAGCTGGGCCATTGCATTTTGAAAAGGATTACTGGCCATAGGAGATATCGTTATCGAGATGAATAAATGCGGTAATGAGTGCTTGTTTATGATAGGCCTTGCGGTCGAGTCGGCCCTTGGTCAAAATACCGATCGCGCCTTCGGCTTGCCCAATGGTCTCGTTCTCTGTTAATCCGGCAATGTTGATAGCCGAGCTCATATCGTGCCCTTCATGAAGAATCATGTGCATGATGGTTGGATCAGGAAATTCCCAGGCGGATGACAGTCCCAGGTGAATTTCATCGCCATCATAGACCGCCGCCACGCACACATCCATGTACCCGCTTTTGGCTTGCGGAACAGCCATGAGCCCTGATTCTAAACCGATGCTGTAGTCGCAATCCCGAAAAACCGCCTTCGCTCGATTGATCGCACCGGTGATGGTTTCGGTTAACGTTTTCGGTTGGTCTTGAACGCCTGATGCAGCTTGCATGCCAACAACTTCGGCTGAAGCGAAATACGGATACCCGAGAATGTGTTCTTTGACGGCGTCGACTTTACTCGGATTGGTTGAGCCAACAATGATGTGCATAGGCCTAGGTTGTTACGGCTGGCTGATCGGCGTGACGCATCGGTGTGCTTACGCCCCAATCTATTGCGCCAGTTCGTTTCGCCGCACCAATGGCTTGCAGATACTGATGCGCGGCTAAGGCGGCTTTCGCACCCTCACCGGCGGAGACGACGACTTGTTTCTCGGTAATTGTCGTTACGTCACCAGCCGCGAACACCCCGGGGACACTGGTGCTGTTTGTGATCGGATCAACAATAATCTGATTGCGTTGATCGAGCGGTGTTAGGTCTTTCATCAGCCCTGGATTTACCGTAAAACCTATTTCCACAAAGACGCCTTCGGCCGGAATCGTTTCGGTCTTTCCATCGCGCTCAATTAGTACGCCAGTCAATTGTTCATCGCCTAAAATTTCTTTCGTTGTGACAGTAAGGAGTTGGTGAATTTTCGACTCGGCATTCATTCGTTCAATCAACACTTTCTCCCCTCGGAACTCTGGGTTCCGGTTAATGATCGTGACGCTTGGAGAAAAGTTGGCTAGGAGTAACGCCGCATCCATCGCTGAATTACCGCCGCCGATAACGACGACTGGGCGCCCCTGAAGTCGCGGCGCATCGCCCGAGGCATAATAGGAAACCCCGCGGCCAATAAATTTCTGTTCACCCGGAACGTCTAAGTGTTTATGCGTTAAGCCTTGCGCGAAAATAACAGACTGCGTCGTGTGCCGACTCGTCGCACCCAGAACGGCAAAACCTCTTTCGGCTTTTTCAATTGTAAGAACTTCATCCAGCACAACCTGAGCTCCGTACTTTTCTGCTTGCGCCTGAAACTTTTTCATCAACTCCAAGCCGTCGACCAGATCAAACCCCGGATAATTTTCAATCGTACCAGTGGTCGACGCTTGACCGCCAATATCTTGAGACAGCACCAACGTGCGAAGGCCACGGCGCGCAGCAAAAAGCGCGGCCGTTAATCCGGCTGGTCCAGCCCCAATAATAACGACGTCAAAATCAGTCACGATCGTTATGCGTAGTGCTTTTGCAATTCCGCCATAAGCGCCGACTTTGAGTGGAGTCCAACGCCTTGCCAGACTGGTTTTCCATCTTTGAAAATAACCAAGGTAGGAATCGACATAATATTGAATCCTTGTGGGGTCACCGGATTTTCGTCAACATCCATCTTGGTAATTTTTGCTTTTCCTTCGAGCTCGTTTGCCAGTTCTTCAATAATCGGCGCTTGCGTTTTACATGGAGTGCACCAGGTCGCCCAAAAATCTACCAAGACTGGCATGGATTTTTCATTGACGACTTCTTGCTCAAACGTTCCGTCGGACAGGATGACCTTGGCCATATACTTATTGTGATTTACTAAATGATTTTAATAGGTGGGTAAGCTTTTCAGGCGACAATGAACGGCTTGAGGGCCGCTGTAGTTCTTTTTGCAAAATTAATACCGCGACTTGTTCGAGACCGGCCCGAACAGCTCCGATTTGATTAAGTACATCGGGACAGTTTCTTCGATCAGCTAACATTTTTTCAATCGCCAATAATTGGCCGGCGAGTCGATGGATCCGTGCGTTAACTGTTCGTGAAGCGCGTCGTGGCATAGGGATATGACTATATACCCCCAGGGGGTATATGTCAAAATTTGCTGTCGCTATTGCGAGTACTATTTTTCTCTGTCGTTATTACTAAAAAAGCAACGTGTTAACCGGACAGCTGTTTTACATTTACTTTTTTAGGATCCCTCTACTTTTTCGGCTCCGTGCAAAACAAAAGAGGCTCGATGAGCCTCTTTTGTGTCGTAAAATACTTGTTTATGGTGGACCATAGCGGATTCGAACCGCTGACCTCTGCAATGCGAATGCAGCGCTCTACCAACTGAGCTAATGGCCCATACATATCAAATGTTCCACGTGGAACATTCAACTATTACATATGTTCCTCGTAGAACATTATCTAAATTATCAATTGTTCCACGTGGAACATTCAACTAACAACTACTATTTGGCTAATCTTAGTACACTCTATTATTTTGGTGGACCCTACCGGGATCGAACCGGTTACCTCTTCCATGCCATGGAAGCGCTCTACCAATTGAGCTAAGGGCCCTAACTTTTCACTATTTACTCTTGGTGCCCCCGAAAGGAATTGAACCTCCATCTTTCCCTTAGGACGGGACTGCTCTATCCATTGAGCTACAGGGGCGGATGGATAGTTTAGTGTCGTTTATTATTTTTG
>CAYGGC010000018.1:0-4079 GCA_964349465.1 uncultured Gammaproteobacteria bacterium | reverse complement strand
GAAGGATTTGTGATGGTCGTTCCGCCAGTCATGATCAAAGAAGAGAATATGGCGGCCATGGGCTACTTACATGGGGGAGGGGAAGACGAAACCTATCGCTTTGAGAAGGATAATCTGTATCTGGTCGGCACGTCGGAACAATCGATTGGGCCGATGCATCGCGATGAAGTTTTTCAAGAAGCGGATTTACCAAAGCGGTACGTTTCATTCTCAACCTGTTTTCGTCGTGAAGCGGGGAGTTACGGGAAGGACACGAAGGGGATTCTTCGGGTCCATCAATTCGACAAGCTGGAAATGTTTTCGTTGACCCTACCAGAAGCATCTGACCAGGAACACGACTTCTTACTGGCGATGGAAGAAAAACTCATGCAAGGGTTGGAATTGCCATATCGCGTGGTAAAACTCTGCACCGGTGATATCGGTTGGCCGAGCGCCCGGACCTACGACATTGAAACCTGGATGCCGGGTCAAGGCACCTATCGTGAAACCCATTCCACCTCAACAACGACCGATTATCAATCGCGTGATCTGAATATTAAGGTTCAGCGTAAGGATGGAAAAGTGTTGGTCCATATGCTGAACGGGACCGCCTTCGCGATCGGACGAACTCTCATTGCGATCATCGAGAACTATCAACAGTCGGATGGTTCGATTGCGATTCCGACAGTGCTCCAGCCGTTTATGGGCGGGTTGAAAAAAATTCAGTAGTTCGAATGGCGCCTCGCGATCGAACGTGGATCGAGATTTCAGCGAGCGCGGTCCGTCATAATCTTCAGGCGTTCCAACAACTCGTTGGCCCGCAGGTTGGCGTTATGCCGATCATCAAAGCGAATGCCTACGGACACGGACTCGCGGAGATGTCGAAAATTTTTCGATCCGAAAGCTATACCGCGCTGGGCGTGGCCTATGGCCAAGAAGCACTAACTCTACGGGCACTGAAGCATCGGGGGCGAGTGGTTGTTCTAAGCTCGTGGGAAACGAATGAGCTGAAAGAACTCCTTCGGCAGAATATCGAAGTCGCGGTATGGGATTGGTCGAGTCTGCGTGCGGTTCAACGCGCCGCTCAGGGAGTAACGGTTACCGCGAAGGTGCATCTGAAACTCGATAGTGGCACGACACGGATTGGTTTTGTACCAACCGATATCCAAAAGCTTCGTTCAACGCTTCAGCGTAACAAACATTTTTCAGTGGTCGGAATATTTTCCCATTTCGCGAACGCTGAAGAAGCGTCGACCGCCCGAACAAAAAATCAACTTAAACATTTTACGACACTAGAACAATCTTTGGAGGTAGAGCAGGGGGTTGAGCGCCATATCGCCTGTACGGCCGCTGTCGTACGCTATCCAGAGGCTCATTTTGGCCTTGTACGGCTCGGAATCGGCCTCTATGGGCTCTGGCCGTCGGATACGATTGAGGCCTGGTCCAAGGCTCATCAGCCTCGACTGAAACTTCAACCGGTGCTGTCCTGGTATACCAAGCTCGAACAAGTAAAAACAGTCGCGACCGGAACCGGAATTGGGTACGGCTCAACGGTCATCGCGAAACGACCGATGCGCGTCGCGATTGTACCGATCGGCTACGGTGATGGGTACGACCGGCGATGTTCGAATGTGGGCTGGATGATGGTTCGTGGACAGCGGGCGCCGGTCGTCGGACGGGTCTGCATGAACCTAACGATGATTGATGTGACAAACGTTCCAGCTGCTCACAGTGGTGATCTGGTGACGATTGTAGGACATGGTGTTCCAGTAATCGAGCTCGCGAAGACGGCGGGAATATTACACTACGAATTGGTCACTCGGCTCAGTCCGACGATCAAGCGTGCTATTGTATAACTACCATGTTTCCAAATCGTCAACCAAAACGCACCGTACCCGAGCCACAAAAGCCGCCGCAACACGGGACGACACAAACCCGTCGGGATGAATCTGAGAACCTCACCTCGTTTCGTCTACGAATTATCAGTGTGACCGCTGGGATCTTAGCGTTCGGAGTTCTCGGGTACGCGATCTACGGCCCCTGGTTTGCCGTGCGCTCGGTCCGCGTGACCGGGACCCGCGAATTGGCGCCGCAGAGTGTGAAAGCGGTAACTGAATACTATCTGCGTGGCTGGCGTTTCGGACTCGTCCCGAATGATAATCTGTGGCTGTTGTCCCGCCGGCGCCTAGCTGATCACATTGCCGAAAAAATTCGCACCCGCTTATCGATTGAAGAAGTTCGGGTGGTGAAAAAAAACCGTCATGACCTGGAAGTTGTGATTGTCGAGCGTTCACCAATTGCGGTCTGGGCGGCCGGTGACCACCGTGGCAGCATCGATCGAACTGGAATCATTATCAATACCGTCGAGTCGACTGATGGGTTACCAGTCCTCGTTGATAGTGGGGCGAAATCATTTGCCATTGGTGATCAGGTGTTTACCGATCAAGCGATGCGAGGCTGGATAATATTAAACGACGCATTCAAAGCCTCGAGCCTGAGTGTGGAGAACTACCTTATTCCGGTCCCAACCTGCCCAACAAAAATTGTTGAGCCCACGGACCAAGGAACGAATACGAATCGTGGTTCAGTAGTGAATGGAAATACAAATACCGAGACCAATGCGAATGAGTCTGATGAACTGGCGACTATCAACGGTGTCATAAACGACAACGTCAACACATCTGTCCCTATGGTGGTGCCGACTGATTGTGACCTGGTGGCACTAGCTAAGGCTAGTCAAGAGATTCACGCAAAGCTCAAGGATGGCCCGTTGGTCTTATTTGACCGTCATCAGGACCTCGCCTTAGCCGTCCAAACAGTCCAGCGACTGATTGCGAATCCAGATAACAATGGAGCGAGTTACATTGATATTCGCTTTCAGGAACGTGTCTATATTAAATAGAATAAAATACATCGATATACCGATATCTTGTGAATAGTAGCTTTTTGCTATTCTCTAGTGACGTAAAAGAAATATTAAACGACACTAGTACATTAGGAAAACTGCACTTCCCTACGGCTTTGCGTTAGCTCGTTTGCAGTAATCCCGCAGACTGCTTTTTCGGGTATGAGTGTGTCAAATAGCTCTACAGAAAATACATACAGCATTTAAAAATAATGGACGAGGTGTCGTCCATGTATTGTAATCCTGCCAGTCACCCCAGTCCCCTATGGCAGGTATTTTAACGGGTCGTCCGGAATCCCGTTGACGCGAACTTCGAAGTGTAAGTGCGCGCCAGTCGTAATCCCGCCCGCGCCCGCGGTACCCGGGAGTCCGCCAGAGAGTCCGATAACGTCGCCCTGCTTCACAAATTGATCAGCGGCCACGTAGATTTTGCTCAAGTGGAGATACCGACTCGAAATCCCCTCGCCGTGAATTATTCCGACGAAGTTCAAGGCACTCCGCAATTTACGACCGTCGGTGCTGTAGTAGAAGCCAGGATCGTTCACCACCGAAACAACGCCGTCGGCGACCGCACGAACTGGTGTGCCTTGTGGCATACCAACATCTAGACCAGAGTGCTCAAGGCACGATGAGCTTTTCCAAACCTTACAGCTAAAAGGATAGCTCGGGTCGCGGAAGTACGCGGTTAATTTTCCTTCGGCTGGCCAAATATACCCGGTTGAGGTGAAGACCGGCTGTTCCCCGCCTCCGTTGAGCTGTTCTTGGAGCTGACGTTCGAGGGCGGTGATGGTGGCGTTGGCTTGCTGCTCCTCTTTGACCGCTTGCTGTAAGAGTTCGTCGTATTGGGCTTGGTTATTTTGCGCGGAGCTGAGGAGTTCTTCTTTGAGTTCTTTTTGGTCAACGGTTGATCCTTTTTGAACCTCGAGTTGAAGTTTCGCCTGTTGGACGTCATCGCGCTTGGTGTTGAGCTGATTTTGCTTCGCTTCGAGGTCGTCTTTGAGGCGACTTAAGTTCCCAATCGCGTCTTGGAGTGACTGGCTAATACTGGCGACGGCTTGGGCTTGTCCATAAAAGTCAGACAAGCTTTTGTTCCGGACCAGCACGGCTAAGGTTGAGGTTCGGGAGTTTTGGTCGAGTTGTCGCACCGCTTCGGACAGCCGGTCCTTTTGTGTGCCGATGGCCGCGTTTTTTTCGT
>CAYGGC010000017.1:0-5672 GCA_964349465.1 uncultured Gammaproteobacteria bacterium | reverse complement strand
GATGTTCCAACTGTGATAGTCAGTTCCCAAAGTGGAGCGGACGATGTTCGGAGTGTGGACAGTGGGGGACGTTACTGGCTGAAGCGAGTGTCACGAAAAAAACCACTGCTCTACCGGCCGGTGCCACTGTGGCGTTACATGATGTGAGTCCATCGGCGGTCGTCCAGCGGCGGGACACGGGTTGGTCGGAGCTGAACCGCGTTCTTGGTGGTGGACTCGTCCCTGGTTCGTTGATTCTCCTCGGCGGTGATCCGGGGATTGGCAAGTCAACGCTTGTTCTCCAAACAGCAGAACGACTAGCCGCAAAAAAAACCAAGGTATTATACGTTAGCGGCGAAGAGTCAACCGACCAAATTGCTGGACGACTCCATCGACTCACGTCCAAGCCAGCGCCGATTGAATTTCTACCCTCAACGATCCTTGAAACCATTCTTGCTACAGTCAAAAAAACAAAGCCGGATTTATTGATCGTCGATTCCATTCAAACGATGAGCTCAACGGACGCGATGGGTGAGGCGGGCAGCGTCCAACAGGTTCGGGCGGTGACTGCGCGCCTCATGGACATCGCGAAGCACGACGGACCAGCGGTGATCCTTGTGGGGCACGTTACGAAAGAAGGGGCGATGGCCGGACCGAAGGCGCTCGAACACCTCGTCGATGTTGTTTTGTATCTCGAAGGTGATCCACTTTCTCCGTTCCGCCTCCTCCGGTCAGTCAAAAACCGCTTCGGCTCGACCAATGACGTCGGGGTGTTCGATATGCAGGATCAAGGTTTTGTGGAGATTACTAATCCATCGCAAGTTTTTTTAGCCGAACGTCAGACCGCGCCCGGAGCGGTTGCCACGGTGGTGCTTGAAGGTAGTCGCGCCCTAGCCGTTGAAGTGCAAGCCTTAGTGAATCCGACCGTGTTCGGCATGCCACGTCGCACCGCTTCAGGCATTGACCTGAACCGCCTGAATGTCTTAACGGCCGTGTTGAGTCGTCGTAGCGGCCTGAAGTTGGCGAGTGACGACATCTTCGTAAATGTGGTCGGGGGACTGAAGATTCAAGAACGTGCGGCCGATCTCGCAGTTTGCTGTGCTATTGCGTCCGCGGCCAAAGATAAGCCAATTCCACCAACGGTCATCGCTGTCGGTGAAGTCGGCCTTGGGGGCGAGATTCGTCAGGTTCCGCAACTTGCGCGCCGATTGCAGGAGCTCAAAAAACTCGGATTCACGACCGCGCTTATTCCTGCCAGCGGAACAGTCAAGCCAATTCCCGGGCTGACACTGAAGCGGTGCGCGACGGTCAACGAAGCGCTGCAGGCGCTCGTGAGTTCAAAATAATATTCTCAAACCCTACTCTCGGTGTGGTCGCACGAGGGTTTTTGTCGTGAGAAAATCATCACTGATCGTCCCGGTCACGAGCAAGGTTTTGGCGGCCGCCTCCGCGTCTGGGAGAATATTGGTGTCGGTGAGCGACGCGAGCTGCCAGTCCGGTAATCCGGACTGCCTGAGACCATAGAGCTCCCCACTGCCTCGTTCCTTCAGATCGAGTTCTGCCAAGTCGAGACCGTCGGTGGTGGTGGCAACGAGTTTCAGACGCTGGAGCGTCTCCGGATCCGAGCGATCCGTTACGAAGGCACAAACGCTGGGTCGATCACTCCGGCCGGTTCGGCCGCGCAATTGATGGAGCTGGGCGAGACCAAACCGTTCCGCGCCTTCAATAATCATCAAGGTCGCTTCTGGAATATCGATCCCGACTTCAATAACCGTTGTTGTGACTAGGATATCAAAGTGGCCATCGCGAAATTCTTCCAAGATTCGAACGCGTTCGGCTGGTGGTAATGAGCCATGAAGTAGTCCAATCTGGAGGTGCGGGAAGGCTTGGCGTAGTCGACTATGCTCGCTTGTGGCCGAACGAACTCCGAGGGCGTCGCTATCAATAATCGTTGGCGTGACGACGAATACACGTTCACGCTTCGCGACAGTCGCCGTCATCAGGGCGGTCAGTCGCTCGCGCTGGTCTGGGCCGATTACTTCGCTCGAAATCACCACGCGGTTGGCCGGCCGTTGGTGCAGTCGTGAAACACCAAGTTGACCGGAGAGCCATAAGGCCATAGTTCGAGGTATCGGCGTTGCGGTCAGGCTCAAGTAGTGCGGAATGGCGAGGTGGTGCTGTTGTTGTCGCTCAAGCAGGGCTTGACGGTGCTGGACACCAAAGCGTTGTTGCTCATCAACCACAACCAGTCCGAGATTTTGCCAGTGCAATGTCTCGTCTAAGAGTGCGTGTGTACCGATACAGATCATGATTTCACCACGATGGACCGCTTCGGAAAACTCCGCGCGCGATAAAGTTTTTACGGAGGTATTTATTTTTATATCCGCGCCGGTTAGGCACCCAACTGTAATTTCTTCGTTAGCAAAGAGCGCCGACAGGGTGGCAAAATGCTGTTCGGCCAAGACGACGGTCGGCGCAAGCCACGCCACTTGGGCCTTGGCCGTCACCGCTGCAAACGACGCTAGCGCCGCGACAACGGTTTTTCCGGATCCTACATCGCCTTGTAATAGGCGGGCCATAGGTTCGGGCTTCGCCAGTTCCTGAAATATTTGCCAGGCGCTCAGGCGCTGGTCGTCAGTCAGCTCGAAGGGCAAGGATTGAACAAAACGTCGGACGTTATTTTCTGGGAAGGGAATGGCGAGGCCACCGGCCTGACGCCACGCCGAACCAGCGGATTGTAACTCGAGTTGCCAACGGAGCAATTCGTCAAACTTGAGTCGGTGCACGGCCTGCTCGAGACGTTCTGGTGTTGGCGGAAAATGAATATCACGCAGCGCGGTTGGGCGGTCGACTAAGCGGTATTCCGTCTGCAGGATTTTTGGTAACGAATCTGGAACAAGCTCAACTAAGGCGACCGCGGCTTTCACGACGGACCGGATTTGTCGTTGTGATAACCCGTCGACACTGCGGTAGATTGGTACGAGGGTCGCGTGGGTCGGGTCGCTTGAGGGGCGTTCAAAGGACGGGTTCACAAGTTGAAGTTTTTCGTTTTTTACCGTAACAGTCCCGGAGACATACAGCCGATCGCCGACTTTCAAACTTTTTGCTAAGTAAGGTAAGTTAAACCAAATCAAGGTTAAGCTGGCCTGACTCTTGTCGCTGACGCGGGCTTCGGTAATGGTCATTCGTTTGCGCCAAGCACGCCTTGAAATAATTGCATCAATCGTTACCAGCAACGTTACGTCGAGGTTGTTCTGAACCTGGTTTATCTGGGTGACGCGCCGCCAATCTTCGTGCCGGATGGGCAGATGCCATAAGGCGTCCTCGAGGGTAAGGATCTCTAGTTCTTGAAATTTTTTTGTGAGGGCCGGACCAATACCCTTCAGGGCAGAAACGGGGGAATGGAGGGCGGGCATGGCCATAGTGTATCAGAATGCGGCTCGATTCACCTAGTCTTGCCAAATACCGCGCTTGCTGGTATTCTCTCTGCCACGGGCGCCCGTAGCTCAGCCCGGATAGAGCATCAGCTTGCGGAGCTGAGGGTCGTAGGTTCAAATCCTGCCGGGCGCACCAAAAAAATGACCACCGCTACCCAAACCGGGTATTTTTCGATACACTAGAAAGATGATAAAGGCCTTCAAAAAGTTCGTTTGGACGACCGGATTTCTTCTGCTCGGGGTGCTGGTCGGCCTCGGGTATCTTGGGTTTATTCCTGGCCTGTCAAACCTCTTCGGTTCGAATTCGCCTCGTGACCTGCAGGCCGCTACCACCCCGGCTGATTTGATGAGCGCACAGGCGAAGTTAGAACAAGAACTGTTGACTAACGAAAAAGCTCCATCGTTGCGGGCGATTCGGAATGGCGGCATATCGACCGTCAACACACGCCTGACCGGCCGTGAATTTGCCGCTCACCTCGAAGCCCTCCATCCGGTGAAGGATGTACAAATTATTTTCCATGAAGGGGGAACGTTTGAGGCCTCAGGCCGGATTGATAAAGCCCGCATGACGAAGTATGTGCAGCTACTCGGGTATACGACAATCGCTGACGTCGATGTCCTCGCGACTGTCAATAAATATTTGCCCGGGAGCCCCTCGTTTTACCTGAAGGGTCAAGGCGCAATTGCTAATGGTGTTCCGACGATGACATTGGACGAAGCAAAAATTGGACGGATTCCAGCGGTCCCGAGCGGAATTGCGAAGGCGCTTATTGATTACGCCAAACTCAACCTCGAAAAAATTCCGGGCTTGGATCTCACCACCATGAACAGTACGGCGGACGGGGTCAGCGTCATTGGAACAGTGCCGGCGGTTGTGCCGCAATTATAGCGTATGAACCCCGAACGATATCAACCATCGCCCGAAGAATTTAATCAGGCCGAGGTTTTTCTGACCTCCGAAGACAAGCGTCTGAGTGACGAACGCGAAGCGGCGATTGAAGCCTCACGGCCGGGCGAGATTGAGCCGCGCCTTGGCTCGCTGCTCATTCCCTTTGACGAACGCTTAGTTCAGCTTGATCGTCTACAGCAAACTGCCGAACAAGAAGAGTTTCATCGTAAACCGGAGTTTCATATTACCATTCTCGGGTTTACAACTGGCAAGGAACTCGCTCGTTCCCTTGGGGCCATGTCAGAATCCGACCGATCCGAAAAAATATCAGCGCTTCAGGAAATTGTTTCAACGACAGACTGGTCCCCGGTCGGCGCGGATGGAGAAATTCTTCGTATCCATAAAGACTATCAGACGAGCGATGGGAATAGCATTACAACCGTTGAACAACGAGAATCTTTCATTCAAAAAATCGATCTCGCTGGCACAAAAGATTTTATTACTCGTGTGAACGCTCTTCTCGGGACGACCTTTGAAGTGCCGGTCACCCATGTTACGTTATACACCAAAAGTACAAATCCAAAGAACGCGACTCTTGGAATCGGAATAAAAAACAACGCCGAGTTCGACGCGCTCAAACCAACAAACGTCGAGTATTAAATTTTCAGAATCCGTGAAATCTGGTCGCCGCTCGGTTCTTCTTCCCGATCGGTTTCTTCGAGAATAAACTCGCTGAGGAGTTGGCGAACTTTGACTGGATTTTGATCGACGAGGGCGATATCCATCGCCGGTCGCGGTCCCTTGATAATGAGATAGAGTTTTTTGATTTCCGGTGGGCGGTAGATAACCCAGAAACTTTTTATTTCTCGCCAGCTATAAAACCGCGCGCTGACCTCAATTCCTTCCTCACGGATCGCGAAGTGAACCGGTGGGGGGGTTCGGCGGAGCCGGATGAGAATAATAAAGCTGGTTAGGAGGATGACGGGAATGAACGTGTAGTTACCTAAGAAGAACGACAAGACGGAGAGTCCGGCGGTGATCGTTAAAAACGCTAAGTACCAGGAACGGCCGCGTTCGTGCTGTTGAAATTCCGGGAAATCCCATTCCAGGAGGACGTCGCCACGTGGTTGTCGGGGGTCAGCCATAGGCTTCTAGTATAGCACAAAACCCTTTGAGTAGTTGCGAATACTCTGGCGGAAGGGGTGGGATTCGAACCCACGAGACCCGTGAAGGCCTAACGGTTTTCAAGACCGTCGCTTTCGACCACTCAGCCACCCTTCCCAAGTCTGGCGGAGAAGGAGGGATTCGAACCCTCGATACGGCTTTAACACCGTATAACAGGTTAGCAACCTGCCGCCTTCAGCCAC
>CAYGGC010000016.1:0-10448 GCA_964349465.1 uncultured Gammaproteobacteria bacterium | reverse complement strand
TGCTTGGCGAACGATTCTTGCCGATGGAATTCTACCTCGGGCCGGTCCGGCCGTTGATAGAACAGCTGGGTGGAAACGTGAACGAGTATCTTGTTCAGGCGCGCCAACGATACCCCGAAGTCTACGCGCCGAAATCGGAAGTCCCGAAACCTATTGAAGTCGAATCAGGGAGCGAACCTCAAGTATTGCAAAACTTTAACGAAAAAGTTGAGACGCCCCGAGGCCGCGCAGATATTTTGTTACGCCTGACCGGACTCGCCGGGCAAGTTGATGAGCTGATGAAAGCAGAAAAACTTCCTCAAGCCGACGGGGAAGCCTTGCTCCGAGACCTCGATACCTTAAGTTACGCCGTCAATACGAAAGACCTCAACCCCTTAGAGGTACAGTCGCTCAAACGTCGGTTACGGAAGGTGCTTGGCCGCATTAGCGCGATCTCGGCGTGATTATTCGGTTGCCGTACGCCGGTCAGCCGGTCGAAAACGTCCTTCGTCAGATCGGTTATGCCCCGTTCGTTGATCCAAACACCGGCGAGCAATCCTTTGTCCGCCGTTTAGGGACATATTTCTATCCGCGGTTTCATGTCTATGTCGAAACTGGGAATGGCGAACTTCGCGTGAGTCTCCATTTAGACCAAAAAAAGCCCTCCTATCCCGGTTTTCGAAAACATAGCGGCGAGTACGGTGGTCCGACGGTTGAGGGTGAAGCGGATCGAATCTACGCCGGGCTGACCCAGTAGTCAGGGGATAAGTTGGTTTTGCATTTAAGGCTATTTTGTGCTATAATAATCGCACACAAACAAACCTCACATGGACGATCTCTGGCAGCAGTTTCACCGCCTTCCTAAGGCCATTCGGGACGCCGTTGCGCGCCCGGAAGCCTTAACGGCGGTTGATAGCCTTGAACAGCGCTACCCAAATCTTGATTTGGCCAGCTTTATCATGCGCGCTGTGGTGAAAGAATTTCCGATTAGTGAGATGCGCGCCCGCCTACAGGACGAATTTCAGCTCAAGGAAGCCGAAGCGGATGTCGTCGCGACGGAGCTTTCTACGTCCGTTTTTTCGACAATTCCGGAATATTTGGGCGTGGCTACCTCCCCTAAACCGGCGATGCCGATGGCCCCAGTACCCGCAAGTGCTCCAGTTGCGCCTCTGCCGAGCCCGGTTGTCCCTGAAGCCGTTATTCCGCCACCACCACCGGTTAATTTGCCAATTGCCGATGCGGAACCGATCCCGCTAGTCACCAAGCTCATTCCCACCGCTCAGCCAGAAAATCTACCAATGCCGCCAGTCCCAGTGCCGGTTCCGTCCGTCACTCCCGTTGTCGCGACACCTCCTCCACTGCCAGCGCCAACTCCAGCCAAGCCGACCGGTCCCGTCGCGCCAACCCAAGCCTATTCTGACGACGACGCGGCGGAAATTGCTCAACAAACGCGGAAGTTGCAAGATATGGCGACCCCGGTTGCGCTGAGTCTTGACGACATTGCCCAGGAAATTATCACCCAACAACATCTAGCATTTCATGACGAACTCCTGAGCAAGCGCGCGATCGCGATTCTCAAAGCGCGACTAAAAGATATTCGCGGTAAGGACGATACATTGATGATGTTGGTTCGAGGACCAAAAGTCGGCGGACTTGGCTTGGATCAGGATATTGCTCGCGGTGTGGTGGAAGCGTTGGAACGTCGAGCTGGACAGGTCAAAGAACGTGGCATGGTCCGGGCACCGGAACCAATTGCACCGCCGCCACCACCAGTTATGCCGCCGATGAGTGCGCAACGCCCAGAACCTCGTCCACCGTTCTTCCGCGATACAGCGACTGCACCGGTTCGTGCGGGGATGCCACCGTTGCCGAATGTCCCGACGACACCAGTTGTTCCACCGGCGCCAAAACCGGGCCCGACCATCAAACGACCTTCAGACATTCCACTACCAAAAGCGATGCCGCCAGCCGCTCTCACGCCGCGTCCTTCAACACCCAGTGCCGCCCCAACGATGCATCGCGAACGAACGATCGATCGTCCAGCTATTGCTGACATCACGCGTCCAGTCAAAATGCTCGGCCCGGCCGAAGAGATGCGAACGATGACGTTAATGGAGTTCCGACGCCTCGGCCAAGGCGCGAACGAGAGCACGAAACGATTGCTTGAAAAATTCAAGCAATTGCAAAACGAATCGTTCACGATGTGGTCAGAAGCGATCAACGGTTGGCGCCAAAGCGAAGTCTATCAGCTGTATCTGACCATGGGTCGGCAAAGCATGGAACAAGCGATGGGTATTACCGAAGTCATTAAACAACGCTCAACTGCGAATCAACTTTATCTTTCGGAACACGAGTTCGGCGCGCTCGCCGACCTTAATCGGGAGCTGCAATCCTAATGCCGTCGCAATATATCGTCCCACAATTCATCGACGTCGAGGATAAAATTCTTGGCCCGCTCGCAGTCCGGCAATTTATTATTATTCTCGCCGGCGTCGGGCTGATCGTCGGAGCGTATCAACTGGTCTACAAACTCGCGAACCAGTTAGGCGTCTTTCTTTTCGCCGCTTTTGGGATCGTGATCGGGATGATCGCCTTCGCGTTTGTGCGGGTGAATGGGCGCCCTTTCCACCAATTCCTTTTAAACGTCCTCCAATCGCTCAAGAATCCACGCATGCGGTTATGGAATAACGAAGTTGGGGAGCGGCTCGCGTATCGACGCGAACCGCCACCACCACCGGCGATTCCGACCAAGCAGCCACTGACGCAAACGAAGCTCGCGCAATTATCCATGCTTGTCGATACCGGGGGAGCGTATCACGAGGACGAGGAATTGCTGTACTGGGGACAATCGCTCAACGCCAATCGTTCAAAAACTTCAGATCCAACACCGTAATTTATGGCTGCGCCGAAAGAAAAAAAACTCCGCCGACAAAAAACTGCCGTTTCAACGCAGCAGTATCTCGACATATTAGAAATTCGTGATGATACGGTTGTTTTGAAAGATGGAACCATCCGGGCCGTCCTACTTGTCGCGTCGATTAACTTCTCCTTAAAATCCGATGAGGAGCAGGAAGCGGTGATCGGCGCCTACACGTCGTTTCTCAATACGATTGATTTCCCGCTGCAAATTGTGATTCAGTCTCGCCGCCTTGATATTGATAATTATCTTGAATCAATTAAGACGATTGAAAAGGATCAAAAAAACGAATTATTGAAACTTCAGATCCGCGACTATCGTCAATTCGTAACTGAGTTTGTCCAGCAAGCGGATATTATGACCAAGCGGTTCTACGTTGTTATTCCATATTCGCCGAAAGTCGACCGTCCGGCAAAGTTCTTCTCGCGCCTCTTCGATATTTTCCGACCAACCTCAACCATTCACTTAAAGCAAAAGCAATTTGATCAATTCCGACGCGAGCTGTATAAACGGGTTGATAATACGATGAATGCGCTCGATGCGGCGGGATTGAAGTCAGCCATTCTCGATACACAATCACTCATCGAGCTGTACTATAACTCCTACAATCCAGAAACGTCACGTCAACAAAAACTTGAATCGGCTGATAAACTGAACCTCGAGGATGTCTCGAGCATCAAACAAGATGGCAACCAACGTTAATCTCTCCAACCCCCGCGACGACCATTACCAGCCGGCGCCGCGGCGTGAACTGCCCGCGCGTTCGAGCGACGAACGTGAAGTTATTGAGGCCGAGCGGATCTACCGCCAAGGTGTCGTTACTGTTCGCGATCTGATCGCTCCCGCGGCGTTTAAGGTTGATCCAAGTCACCTGCGCTTGAATGGGAAATTTGTCCGAACCCTCTTCGTGATTGCCTATCCACGTTATATTTCCGTCGGCTGGTTCGGGCCAATCGTGAATTTTAATTCGCCGCTCGATGTGGCGATGTTCTTCTACCCGATCCCGTCGGAGATTATTTTAAAACAGTTGAAAAACAAGGTCGGTGCCCTTGAAGCTCAGCTCTCTGCTGACGCTGAAAAAGGCGCGCCACGTGATCCGATGCGTGAGACCGCCTTGCGTGATATTGAAAAACTGCGCGACGACTTAACGCAGGGGACTGAACGGTTCTTCCAATTCGCACTGTATGTGACGATCTACGCCGAAACTTCGGAGGAGCTTGATAACACCACGAGTACGATAGAATCACTATTCGGTTCGCGCCTCGTCTTTTCGAAGCGGGCCTTCTTCCAAGCCGAACAAGGATTTACCTCAACGATGCCGGTTGGACTCGACCAAATTCAGGTCACGTTTAACATGAATTCTTCGCCGATCGCTTCGAGCTTCCCATTCGTCTCGGCTGACCTCTCGAGCGATAATGGCATTCTGTACGGGATCAATCGTCATAACAATTCGCTTATCCTTTTTGATCGATTTAGCCTTCAAAACGCTAACTATACCGTATTCGCCACTTCCGGTTCCGGTAAATCGTACGCCGTGAAATTGGAAATTCTGCGCTCGATGATGTTTGGGACGGACGTCATCGTGATCGACCCGGAACGCGAATATAAATATCTCGCCGATGCCGTTGGCGGGACCTATGTCAATATTTCCCTCAACTCGGAAACGAAAATTAATCCCTTCGATTTGCCGCGCGCGACCGGGAATGACGAAACGACCGCGGATATTATCCGCTCAGCGGTTATTACCTTAAAATCGATGTTCCGGTTGATGCTCGGCGATCTCAACCACGAAGAAGATTCGATTGTCGACCGAGCGTTGCTTGAAACCTACGCAAAAAAGGATATTACTCCGGATGCTGACCTCAATAACGCCGAACCGCCGGTCATGGCTGATTTCCAAGAAGTCCTCGAAGGGATGACCGGCGGGGAGCGGCTGGCTGAACGACTGAAGAAATATACCGAAGGGACGTTTGCGGGATTATTCAACTCGCCGACAAATATTGAGCTGACGAATCAACTGGTCGTCTTCTCTGTCCGCGATTTGGAAGATGAACTCCGCCCAATCGGTATTTCCATTATCATTAGTTATATCTGGAATGTTGCACGCTCGGCTTTGAAGAAACGGATTCTGGTGATCGATGAAGCCTGGTGGTTGATGCAGCACGAAGATTCGGCAAAATTCATTTATGGTCTCGTGAAGCGGTCGCGAAAATATTTCCTCGGTGTCACAACGATTACGCAGGATGTGAACGACTTTCTTCGTTCACCGTATGGCCAAGCGATCGTGAACAACTCGGCGTTGCAACTCCTGATGAAGCAATCCCCGGCGGCGATCGATATCGTCACCAAAACCTTCCTCCTGACGCAACAGGAACGCTATCTACTCCTTGAAGCCGGCACTGGCGAAGGTATTTTCTTTGCCGGAACAAAACACGCGGCGATCAAAATCGTCGCGTCCTACGCCGAAGATCAGATCGTGACGACGAATCCACAACAAGTCCTCGAAATTGAAAACGCAAAAAAAGAATTTGAACAATCGGTGGCAGCCGGATCAATTACCGGCGCGATCGGGGAGGGAGTGTCCTAGTCTATGCCACGTCGTCTTCTTATTATCCTCACTATCGCCGCTGTCCTGATTATCGGAGCGATTACGGCTTTTTGGCTCGTCAATCGTAGTCCACAACTTCAGAACACGGTTTTACAAATCGCTAATATCAACGCGACTACTGGGACGAACGACAATGTGAACGCCGGGCCAACAAACACGAATGTGTCGGTTGACGCAGAGGTGCAGACACGAGAATTCGTGGCCCGTAATTTCGCGGAAAGCTACGGTAGCGGCTCGTCCCCGGATAACTTTTCCAACTGGGAAAAAGCTAAACCGTTCGCGACGGCCAGCTTTAGCGCGTTTCTTGATCGTACACGGACCTTGCAGAAAGAGGCCACGACTGGCGGGGTGTATCACGCTTTTCTTTCGACCGCTCTCGTGGTTGAGCCGACCACATCAACCGCGACAACCGCAAGTCTAACGGTTAGTCTTCAGCGCCAAGAAACAACGGAGAATGAAACCACGACGTATTATCAAGATCTCTTGCTCGATCTCGTGAAGGTCGGCGATGACTGGAAAGTCAACGCCGCTTCTTGGAAACCGATCTAATCCGTATGGCCGAAGCTGTTGCCAACCCAAATGAATTACGGCTGTCACGCGAACTGGCTCGCGAGAAGCTTAACGCGCTAAAGTCCGGACGACGTGGATGGGTGGAACAGGAAAATGTCGGGACGGACAGTAGCAGTCCTGCGGCAATTGGCGATGATGAATCCACGCCGAGTGAAAGTAACGACCAGTCCAGCGAGTGGCAGCAAAATGACGAAAACCGTGCCGGACGATTTTCCCAGCTTCAGGCTCGTCGAGCCGCTCGCCGAGAAAATGCCGACGGTGCTCAACGCGTGGTGACCGCAGAACAAGGTGCGTCGGCGGTTGCTCGCCAGGCCTACACGCGCGTTTGGCAATTAGCCGAAGAAGGTGTCCACGCCTTTGCCTTTTCATTCCTCGATCTGATGC
Organism: uncultured Gammaproteobacteria bacterium; assembly: GCA_964349465.1. Classification (GTDB taxonomy): domain Bacteria; phylum Patescibacteriota; class Patescibacteriia; order SBBC01; family CAIJZX01; genus CAYGGC01. The sequence goes on along the minus strand of CAYGGC010000016.1, from coordinate 3,990 downwards.
TTATCTCTGGCCCCGCCGCCTTGGTGATGTTCGTGGTCCGGTTTGTGGGCGGCAACCTGATGGGCGGGTCGGGGACGATGCGCTTCCGTGAGGCGAGCGTCCCGAGAATCCCGGGATATCCGGACGCGATCAGTGGAATCTACATCTTCGGTAAAATTCTCTTGATTGGCCTGTTGACCGGCCTGATCTATGCCCTCCTTATCTTTGTCATTATCCTGCTGGTGAATCCAGTTCTCGTGGCTCAAATTGGCTTCTGTATTTATTTTGATGGGCTTTTAAAGTTGATTGGCGCACAATGTACAGCATGAACTGGCTCACCAAAAATTTCCTGCGGGTCGCAATGGCGGCTATACTCGTTCAAGGCTTTGTTGTTGTCGCGGCACCCGTCACGTTCGCAGCCGAAACAACGTTTACTCCGGAGATTTCATTGCCCGGTCAATTCTCTGGCCCGCAAACCGTCGACGAAAATCTTTTTGGCCGCTATGTTCGGGCGATCTACATCTATTTTATTTGGACGGTCGGCGTCGTCGCAACCGGGATGGTGATTTATGCCGGCGTAAAATGGGTCGCCGCGGCCGGAAATCAAGCGAAAATCAAAGACGCTCGGGACATGATTACGAACGCGATTATTGGCGTGATTATCGGACTAACCTCCGTGGTGTTGCTGAATCTGTTGAGTCCAAGTTTCACGACGTTACAAATTCCACAGCTAACCTTAGCGAAAAAAAATTATTACGCTGGTGCAGCTGCAACCGATGTTTGTCCTCGGGAAAAAGAGATTAATTGTGGAGATTTATTGGAAACCGGTAAAAAAGTTTTCGACTCGCAAGGCAAAGAGATTCCGGAATTTTGCATGGGTACGCAATGCATAAAAGGTAAGATTTGTAGTTTAGCGCTTAATGTCTTTCCTAGACCAGTATCGACAACGGGAGACTGGGAGGGCGATTTATCGGTGATAATTCCGGCGGCTGGTTGTATAGGTACCATACCTATGGCCACCACACAACCACCTGCATACACCAGCGTAGCTTCACTGACCGTCGATGAATTTGGAAAATGTGGAGAAATTAACCCAAGCAAAACACGGGTCGGGGCGAGTTGTGGCGAATCGCTTAACGATAAGAAGGGAATTTGCTATATTACCACAGTTCCGGCGAAGGCCGTCGACCAGCGAGACCCAGACGTTCTGCTTGATGTAAGCTGTAAAACACCATGAGCCCTCTCCTCAAACGCAGTCTCCTCATCGCCGGATTTATCCTCGTTACTGTTGGATTTTTAGCGGCGATCTTTTTTGTCTTCTTTCGCCCCTCAGAAACTCCGAGCAATCAAAACCAAGGCACGGGAAACACGAATGGACTGCCGGGTGTTGGGAATGGCAACATTAACACTTCGGTTGACGGGAATGTGAATGCCTTACCAAATGTGAACGGAACCGCGATTGATGTTCCGCCGAGTACGATCGCTGATGGCGGCCCTACGGCGACGGAAACGGTGGTCAGCTCGCAGGCGAGTGGCTTGATTGCCGCGGGTGACCAAGCGGGTCTGCAGTATTACGATGCGCAAACCGGAAAATTCTATCGGCTGAGCGCGGACGGATTAAGTAAGACGGAATTGTCCGACGCCGTCTATCGCGATGTGGAACGATTGAACTGGTCGCCGGACGGTAACCAGGCAATTCTCGAATTCCCAGATCAGTCAAAAGTCCTCTATAATTTCACCACCAAAAAACAAACGACGCTGCCGAAAGAACTGAACGATTTCTCTTTCGGACCTTCATCCGATAAAATTGTTTCGAAATATTTGGATGGCGCGAATACCGATAACCAGTGGTTGATTGTCAGTAATCCGGACGGATCAAATTCACTTTCGGTTGAGCACCTCGGTGCGAATGCCGAAAAAGTCGCCTCGGCCTGGTCACCGAATAACCAGATTATTGCCACCTACCAAAAAACGGTCAATTCGGATCAGTCAGAAGTTATTTTCCTTGGCGCGCAAGGAGAAAATTTCCCGTCGGTCACAATTGAAGGTCGTGGCTTTATTCCGAAATGGGCGCCCGACGGCCGTCGCTTACTCTACTCGGCTTATAGTGAAGTCACAGACGATATCCCGCATCTCTATATCATGAACGGTACCTCGTCAACGCTCGGGAGTGGTCTTTACGACCTCGGGCTCGATACGACAGCGGATAAGTGCACGTTTTCGAGCAGTGGAACCAGTATCTTTTGCGCCGTACCCTATTATTTGAACCCTGGATCCGGTCCCCAGCCCGAACTCTCCGCTGGCGTGCCGGACAATATTTACCGGATTGACTTAGCGACCGGACAATCAACACTGATCGCTCGACCGGTTGATAGTAATCGTAACCAGCGCTTTAGTGCGACAAATCTCCAGTTAGCCGGCGGTGATTCTTTCCTATATTTTACAGATGCGGCGACTGGGTCGGTTGAGAAGATTCGCATCCGGTAATCATGAAGTTCCTACTCGGGGTCATTATCGGTCTGGCCACGGTTGGTAGCCTCGGGGGCGGTTCCGCCCAGGCGCAAACTGTTGGGTGTTGTTTTAACCAAGCGAGTTTTTGTATTGATGGCTTAACCCAGTTTGCTTGTGATAGCTCGTACGCACCCGGATCAGCTGGCGCAAATTTTCATTCCGGCCAAACCTGTTCCCAAGTAAGCGTTTGTTCAGTTACAGGGCGTTGCACAAAAACAGACGGATCAAATTGCTCGACAAAACAGAAATGGCAATGCGATGCGCTCTACGACCAAGGGTATCGTTTTTTTCAAGGTGAGCAGTGTTCTGCGCCGGCCTCTTCAACGGGGACGTGCTGTCTCCAGCAACCCAGTGCTGGCGGTACAATTCCAACGTGCGAGGAAAACCTTGATGCGAATACATGCCAAGGTCAGCGACTCGGACAATTCTACTCGACCAGCTGCAACACTGTGGCTCGGTGTCCGCAAGCGTACGCCGGTGCGGCCACACAAGTCGGAACTCCGGCCGAGCCAGCCAAGCAATCAAAAGTCATCTTCGACCCCGAAATAGTGTTACCGTTTTTCTCGGGTGGCGAAGTGGATGGCACGACGTTTGCTCGGTACCTGCGTGCAGTTTTTATTACGTTTATTTGGAGTGTCGGAGTCTTAGCAACGGTTATGGTGATCTACGGCGGTGTTCGTTGGGTCTCGGCGGCGGGTGATGCCGGACGCATTAACCAAGCTAAGGACATTGTCTATAACGCAATAATTGGCGTGGTGATTGGCTTAACGTCAGTGTTGTTATTAAATCTGATCGATCCGGAATTGGTGAACTTCCGTGGCCTGTCTGACCTGGGGACTCAACGGGTCCAGCCGATCGCGTTCGAAACTGACGCGGTCTTTGGTGAAAATAACGAGGCCGGACCCGAGCGACCAGATCCAAATAATCCCGGTAAAACTATCGGTGGTTGTAAAACAAAAAGTGGACGAGGTATTGCGCCAGAAAAAGTTTGCGTGCTCGGCGGGACACCGTTTATCTGGCCAGTTGGAAACACTGCCCACGAACCTACAAGTTCTTTTGGCCCGCGCAAAACCAGTGTCGGTAGTAGCTGTCATCCTGGGCAAGATTTCTCAACCGGTAAAGTTACCGGAAAACCAATTCTCGCTCCAGCCGCCGGCAAAATCACCCACGTAACACCAGGGCTTGGCGAGTATATTATTCGGCTTGAAGGGAACGGCTTTTATTTGCGACTAATTCATATCAAGTCACCGGCAGTGCAAGCGGGTATTTCGATTCAGCAAGGTCAATTACTCGGTTATTCCGGCGGTGATCCGAACGACAGCGCGGCGATCCGCCAAGCCAGCGGTGGTCCGCATCTCCATCTCGAACTCTATACGACTGCGGGTGAATTGCATGACCCGGCACCGTGTTTCCAGTCATAATGACCAAGGCCACTAGCATTTTTCGATGTTCCAACTGTGATAGTCAGTTCCCAAAGTGGAGCGGACGATGTTCGGAGTG
>CAYGGC010000015.1:9861-16341 GCA_964349465.1 uncultured Gammaproteobacteria bacterium | reverse complement strand
CCGCCGTCTCCCCACGCGGCGCCTGGCTTGAATGGCTCATCGCCGAGGTGCTCGTCGCCGGACTCTGGTTGATGCAAACCGCGTTTTTTCATGGCCTGGTCTTGTTCCGCTTGACCCACCTGACTCGACCCTGGATCGCGATGCTCATTGTCGGTCTCTTGATGGGGATCTCCCAAATGTTCGGCCCGGGTTCGTTACAAATTTTCCTACTCCCAACCGCGGTCGCGATGATCTGGCTCGCCTGGCAAACACGTTCGTTTGTTCCGGCCGCGGTCGCGACAATCGGTATCTCTTTTCTGTTTGATCTGTTTGTCCGTTTGACCGTCGCCTAATGCCCTACCTCAATAAAGTCACGCAAAAAATCGACGCGAAACCGAAGGACATCCAACGGCCAATTTCTGGCGCGGTGAAAAAAACCCTTGATGCGTGGTCGTCGATTTCGGCAAAAACGAGCGATGAACGCATCGCGACGATTGAAGTTCATGACACGGTCAGCAACGTCGCCTGGGCCTATGAACGTCTCCGCAACGCGATTGATTACCAAGACGAACACCTACTTCGGAAAAACGCGATCGAACGGATCTTGAAGCGTCGCCTCGTCGCCGGCGTCACCGCCGACCAGGTCGCCGAACCGCTGATCCTCGAACTTATTCGCGGTCGCTATCTCCCAAATAATACCCTGCCGGTCACGCTCATTTCGGACACGGCCGGAATTATTAACGCCTACATTCACCTCTGGAGCCAGGTTCCGACTCAACCAACGCATGAGGCGTCCGCCAAGCTCTTCGAATTTTACCTTGGACTGATTTCTGTTCAGGTGAATGAGCTACTGGCGCCAACCACGCGGGAAGACGCCTTAGTGAAACTCATGTTTGGTGTGACGCATCATGATATCACCTTCGCCGAAGAGGAATTGAACGATCGGGATAAAGACGCGACGCTGCTGATCGCCATTCACCGTGCGCTTCTGAAATCCGATCCGAATATTATCCGCTATAAACTCTTCCTTCGTTTCCATCCGGAATGGACCGAACCGACGCCGGAAATTATCGCGGCGATGGCTAAGCACTTTGTCGCCACGCGCTCCGACATTGATCGACTCCTCTTCCACCGCGTTGGCGATCTCCTCCAGCGGATCATGAAAAAGTACGCCATCATCTTCCAGGTGTTTGATGATGTCGTCCGGGCAAATGGCGATGCGGCCATGGACCGACTGATGTTCCCGTCCCTCGTCGCGGAAGATGTCGAAAAGGCCTACCTCGCAAAAAAGAAAACTGTTCAGGGCCGGATCGGTCGGAGCGTCCTGAGGTCGATCATTTACGTCTTCCTAACGAAGATGGTCTTAACGCTCCTCGTCGAAGTTCCGCTCAATCGTTTCTTGGACTTCAGCGATACGTTAACGAGCCTGCCACTCCTGATCAACGTCGCTTTCCCGCCACTCCTCCTGGCCTTTATCGGAATTAGTATTCACGTCCCTGGTAAAAAGAATATTGAGGCGATTATCCAGAAAGTCCAAAACCTCGTCTACCGCGGTGACGATCGTAACGCGCTCGTAAAGCCACGGAAGCCGATTCGCCGCAGTGGGGTTTTCACCTTCTTCTACCGGATGATGTATCTGATCGTTTTCCTCGGCGTCTTTAGCGGCATTGCGATCGGCTTAACGACGCTGAAATTCAGCCCGGTCGACAGCTTCATTTTTATTCTCTTCTTAACGATCGTGAGCTTCTTCGGAATCCGGGTCCGCCTCCTCGGCGCCGAACTGCTCGTCGTCGACCAGCGCGAAAACCTTTTCACCGTCCTGTTCGATTTCATCACCGTCCCAATTCTCCAAGTTGGTCGCTGGATCGCCTTGCGCGCGCCAAAAATTAACGTCATGATTTTCTTCCTCGATGTCATCATTGAGGCACCGTTTAAAGCGACGCTCGAAGCGATTGAAGGATTCTTCGGATTCTTGAAGGAAAAGCGGGAAGAGATTTACTAGCGCGGTTGACATCGTCGACATATTCCTGTAGGACTGTGTTGTTGTACTTTGTATTTGCTCGACGAAGTGCCTCTTCAGTACCTTGATGGTTACCAAGTCGAGCCCTTTGCTCCGCGCATGAACAAGTGCCGCACAGACATGTCTTCATGCGGAGCTATTCGCATCACATCTGGCGAGAGGTAGATTAGCTTTCGACCCTTTCTCTCCTAGACCTACTATCCAGCGTGAAGTAGTATCACGCCCGTTGCTTCGTGTGCTGGATACCTTGACCGAAGATCAGGAAAATTATAACGACCCGGTAGATGTCGGTCTACCTGTTCCGCGGTTGTAGCAGTACTTCATTGGGACACGCTTGTTGCGGAACCAACGAGTGCCCGTCATTTCCAATGGTTATCGTCAACCCAAGTGGGCACTACCGATTCATCCGAATCGGTTTTTTTATATACCCTTCCCCTTTTTGTAGGGAAGGGAGTAAGTCCCGCCATATGACGGGACGACGGCATGGGGTTGACAAAATTCTACTATTATGATAAAAACTCGAGTCTCTTTGCGGCTATTTTTTGGCCCGGAGGGATACACATCCCGCGCGTAGACAACTGCCGTTTTTGAAGCTTGCAGTGCGGGATTTCTTACCGTTCGTTGACAATCAACAAACAAACAGAAGTTCACGATTGTCCCAAACCACCGGAGGTACCTGATGGGACGCTACATCGGCATCCAGCACCGTACGAAGCGAACGGCGGCGGGCGAAGCTCGTCCGACGCTCGTCTGCGTTCTCGATCTCGAGACGAACGTCCGCACGGAATACGAATTCGCCACGGAAACGGACGAGCTCGATTTCGCCCGCGGACAGTGGCCGAAGGACTGGCGCCGCGTCATCGAAGATGAGGACATCACGAAGTTCAAGTCGCATCACGTCCAGATGAAGAAGGTCGGAGACGGCGAGGTGCCCTACAAGGTGCCGACCGACTACGACGGCTTCCGGGCGGGCGACACGATCGTCATGCTCCTCGGCGGTTCCGGTGATCGGTTCGCGTACGCCCTCGCCCGCAATGGCGAAGCGTTCGGCGGATTGGTCATGCGGGTGCCGGCCTTCAATCTCAGCACGGACGGCGAGACGACCGACGGACATCACGTCCGCTTGGTTGACCTCTTCCTGACGACGCCGCAGGCGTTCCGTCAGGTCGCGCGTCGCGATATGAATGTCATGCGCGTCGCTGAGTTGCAACGCCTGCGGACTGACGCGATGAAGGCCCGTATGGGATGCGAACAGCGTCTCCGTAGTGGCATGATCGGACACGTCTTCTTCACCGAAGGCGATTACCCGGAAGGCGAGATCGAGAACCACTTCAAGGAGATCAAGGCCAACGACAAGATCTTGACCGGACTGGAGGCTGAAGAAAGCCGCCGGACGGCTGAGCTCGAGAAGGCGGTCAAGGCGCTCGATGTCTGGAAAGACATCTTCGCCGATATCACCGGCTGCGGAGTCTCGATTGTTTCGGGACTCGTCGCCGCGATTGGTAACGTCAGCCGTTTCCTCCGGTCGGAGGAGATGGCCGAGTTGCTCGACAACCGTCGCAAGATCGCGATCCTCGATGCGAAAGCGGACCGTTCCGCCTACGCCAAGAAGCTCGAGATCAACGACGGCGAGAACCACTTCGAACGGACTGTCCGGATCCGCAAGCTGATGCTCGTGGACGGGCGCGTCGACGAAGCGGCCTACCTGCAGGAGACGCTCAATCTCATGCAGCGCAACAGCGAGATCCGCCGTAAGGGCGCGAATCGCTTCAAGAAGTACTGCGGTGTCCACCTGATCAACGGGTGGGCGGAGTGCAGCGACTGCGGTCATCAGTTCGATGCCGCCAAGCATGAGATCAGCGAGGGTTGTCCGAAGTGCCACAGCATCAACGTGGCTCCGAAGGCTGTTTTCGCTCGTCGCCGCGCCGGCGTCGTCGCCAACTGGAACCCGATTGCTCGGCAGGCTCTCTACCTGCTCGGCGACCAGTTCAACCGTCGGCCGGACTCGACCTGGGGCAAGCGCCTCCGGACGATCAAGGCCGAACTCCAGCAGCAGCACCCCGAACCGGTCAAGTTCGGGAAGGTCAGCCGGTACACGCCGATCCATCTGCACAAGACGTCCCTCTGGCGGACCCTCACCCGGTTCACCGAGTGGCTCTTCAACCGTTGGCTCGATGTCGAGCTCAACGCGGTGCAGAAGGAGAAGCTCGAAGTCTAGTCTGTTCCGTGGCGCGGTCGAGCAGTTGCTCGACCGCGCCACATCTTTCTTTTTGCTTCACGGCAACGGGGTTGAATCGAGATGAACGATGTGAAGCTTCTTGTTCGCCGATCACTTTGCTGACATCGAGGAACCCTGTGGCGAACCCTTTGCTCCACGGTCTGACGAGTTTTCCTGAAAGGGGAAATGTGGAGAATCTCATCCGGCGATGACGAGGTTGCTCTGCGTATGATAATCTGCCGGATCACCTGTCCAACGAACAGCTGATTTTTAACGAAGCTCCTGCTGTCGGATTCCTACTTCCGCGAAGCTCGCGCTAAACGCTGACTATTGAAATGTGGAAGAACATAACGCGCGTGGACTTGGCTGGTGACGAATCTGACGTTGCGCGTACACTTGCTTCCTGACTTTGACATTTGTACCGATCAACTGACTGGGAAGCTCCTTACCTCGCGTTGGTGGGGATGAATTACGTGAAGCTCAATAGCGAGGCACCTTGTCTCCCGCGAAACCCTTTGTCGACGATACCGGCTGTGGGAGATCCTTAGACCGACGGTAGATGCGTATGATGAAGGCTCCACTGTCGGTTTTCAATGTTAGCCCTTGGGCGTTGCATACGCTCAAGAACTTCCTTTCTCTCCGCGAACGAGCGCGTGTCTCGAAACAAGGGATGCGGAGATTCTTCTCCGACGTGGACAAAGATGAACGCGTTCCAGCTGGTGTCGGACAACTACCGCCGCGCACATAAGAATAAAATAGTTTCTTCCTTTGCGGCGTTATCCAACTCGCGATGACTAAATTGTCTTCCGTCTGGTTACCGGCGAGATCTTTAGACCGACGAGGATGAGGGTCAAGAAAGAAAAAGCTCCGGTCGGTTCCCCAAGGTCGCGTGAAAGCGATTGTTTACAACGCTGGTTAATGTGCGACCTTCTCAAGTGAGCGTAGCTACTGCTGTTACGTGAACTGGATCGCTCACAAACTTGTTCCGCGCTATCCCGACTGCTGAAGAGCAAACGGAACTGCGGAATACCAAACGCGCGGCAGGTCGCATGAGTTGTCGATCCACGCGGTGCGCGTTTATCTGCTTCCCGAAGCACTGCCTGATCCATCGAGCATGCCGTTGGGAAGCGCCTTGCCCCGCGTGACCAGGATTGAATATGCACGGAACGCTGCGGGGCCACCTGTTTCCCGAGTACCACATTGGTAACGACTCACTGCCTGGGAGACCTTCCGTCCGACGAGTTCGGCGGTGTACACGTTTCACATGGTGTCGGATTTCTCAGGTCGCGTCACGTCGTGTTATTAAAGAATCATCACGTGCGGCCTTCCTTGGCGAGCGAGACCAGGTATATCAGCTGATACGTTCACAGCTCACCCACATATTCCGCGTTGAGCCACGTCACTCTTGAACTGACCGCTGCGGAAAAACCTGCTTCGCGTGAAGTACCCTGAAAACGGTGGCACCAGTGCGAAGCTCCTTGCTCGACGATGGCCAGATTGTATGCGACGGAGCCAATGTCGAGCCTCTTGTTCAGCGTTGAAGGGATTGCATTCCCGAGAAGAATGATGCTGAACCGCTCTTTAGAACTGCCGATTCGTCGGCTACCCCCAACCTTTGAAGTTGCGGGGTTTTTCTTTTCCCCGGAAACACGCTATACTCGGCACATGGAAAATCTCACTTTCGACCTGAATCAGGTCTTCAACGAAATCATCACCCGCCTCGAAGAGCAAGCCTCTTTTGACCAAGAAGCCTTTTTCGACATGGTCGAGGAAGTGCTTGAAGAAAAACGCGAAGTTGGCGAACTCGACGATGATCAGAATATTGAAGAGTACGAAGATAAACTCCGTCATCGCTGGCCGGAAGCCCAAGCCAAGTTCGAAACCGGTCACGACACTGATATTCTTGACCAGGCCTAATGTCTCACGAAAATATTCCCGCCGGTTGGGCGCCAACCGAAAAAACCATTCATCGGACCTTTCCGACGAAATCATTCGTCCACGGAGTTGATTTTGTGACAGGAATCAAGGATCTGGCTGAGGCGATGAACCATCATCCCGACGTCATCCTCACCTACCCCGCCGTCATCGTGACGCTGACGACCCACGACGAGAACGCCGTCACCCCGAAAGACCTCGCGCTCGCGGCCCAGATCAACGACCTATGGGACAAGGCGTTTGCCCTTGAAACAAGCGCCTGATTTTGGTACGCTTGGCCGACCATGGCAGACATAATGCAGGTACCAATCACCCCGTCCGGCGATCA
>CAYGGC010000015.1:0-9761 GCA_964349465.1 uncultured Gammaproteobacteria bacterium | reverse complement strand
CTGTAGTAGTTATCCCCATATTTATTAACCTGGTATTTTCATGAATACACCAACACCAACCAGCGGCGGCATGTTCCAAGGAGCTTCACCGCAGCTGACCTTCATTTTCGGCTTCATTGCCGGCGTCGCCTTATCAGCCGTCATCGGGATTATTCTCGTCCTCTCGGGCGTTGATTTCGGCACCAAGAAGTCGGCGAACACCACTGCGCCAACAAACACGAATACGACGGCCGGAACCGACACCACAACCTATGGTGATGTCAAAGCCGTTTCGGATGAGGACTTTATTCGTGGCGACAAAAACGCCGAGCTAACCCTCGTCGAATACTCCGATCTCGAATGCCCATTCTGCAAAACCTTCCACCCGACGATGAAGCAGATCATGGATGAATATGACGGTAAAGTGAAATGGGTCTATCGCCACTTCCCACTCTCCTTCCACGCGAACGCCCAAAAAGAAGCTGAGGCTGCTCTCTGCGTCGGCGATCTCGGTGGCAGTGAAAAAATCTGGGACTTCATGGACAAGATCTTCGAACGGACAACCGCGAATGGCACCGGCTTCGCGCTCGATAACCTCGGCGCCTTAGCCAAAGAAGTTGGCGTCGACCAAACGAAATTCCAAACCTGTCTCGATAGCGGCGACAAGGCCGCGCAGGTAGCCGCCGAAACCGCCGATGGTTCACAAGCCGGCGTCCAAGGCACGCCAACCACCTTCTTAGTAGGTAAGGACGGGAAAACGATCACCGCTTTCCCAGGCGCGCTCCCGTACGAACAGGTCAAAGCCGCGCTCGACTCCGCGCTCGCTTCCTAATCATTCTGTCGATCAAAACTCCACCGAATGTGTCGGTGGAGTTTTTAGTTGACGAGAGGTTAAAAATATGCTAGAATATAGATAGTTCAACTAAAAAACCAAAGAAAAATCACAAACCATATGAGCAGCGCCAGTCCAACGAAAATTATCGATGATATTTTCTCGACCGCCGTCGAAAAAGGCGCTTCGGATGTCCATATCGTTGTCGGCATGCCGCCAATTTTGCGTATCAATGGTGAGCTCGTTCCGATTGAAGGCGCGAAGGTTATGACCCCGGCGGAAGCTGCGGATATTTGCTATTCACTCTGCACGCCAGACCAAAAAGAGGTTTTTGATACTGAACGTGAGCTCGACTTAGGGTATGAAATAAAAAACCTGTCGCGCTATCGCGTCAACATGCACTGGGAAAAAAATAATGCTGGCATGGTCGCCCGGTTGATTTCGCGCACAATCCCAACCATGGAAGAACTGCAGATGCCGCCAATCACGTACGATATGGTTCGGCTCAAACAAGGCTTAATTCTCGTCACCGGTCCGACGGGTATGGGAAAATCGACGACCCTCGCCGCGATGATTGACCTGATTAATCGTGAGCGGAGCGCGCATATTATTACACTCGAAGACCCCATTGAGTTCGTCTACGAACCGAAGAAGTCTATTATCAAACAGCGTCAGCTTGGAACCGATATTATGTCCTTCGCGCAAGGCCTTAAGCACGTCCTCCGGCAAGACCCGAACGTTATTCTCGTCGGTGAAATGCGCGACTTGGAAACGATTGCCTCGACCATTACCTTGGCTGAAACAGGTCACTTAGTTCTCGCGACGTTACACACGCTCAACGCCGCCCAGACCATTGACCGTATTATCGACGTCTTCCCGCCCTATCAGCAAGCCCAGGTTCGACTGCAGATGTCACTCTTCTTAAAAGGAATTATTTCCCAGCAACTTCTACCAGCCGTGGCTGGCGGTCGCGTCGCCGCTCGAGAAGTTCTCATCAACACGCCAGCAATTGCGAACTTGATTCGGGAAAATAAAATTCCGCAAATCCGAACTGCCATTCAAACGAGTGCGGAAGATGGGATGTTCACGATGGACCAGAACGTGAAGAAGCTCTACCAAGATGGCACGATTTCGGAAGAAGTCGCCCTCTCGTACATGGTCAACCCATCCGACTTAAAATAGACGTATACCCGCTGATCGCCGACTCTCACGGCGAAACGGAAAAATAAAAAACAGCCCTGCGCGAGCGGGGCTGTACTATTTATGCTTCATTCATGTTTACGCCGCCCGCTTGTTCTCTCCGTCGGCGTGGTTGCGTCGGACGACTCTCCAGATTTTTTCCGGGTCGGCGAGGACGCTATATTCCGCTCCGATAATTGGCCCTGGATGCTCTCGAAGAGATTGTTCGACACTCGAAATTTCTGATTCCGGTATTTCCGCGCCACTGTCCCGTAAGGCGCGCAGATCTTCACCAACCTCGGCGATCGCCGCGTCTTCGGCGGCGAACTCCGCAGAAAAGTCGGTGTCGATTTCGTGACTCATGATTGGAGGCGCTTGATAATCGCTTCGGTTGTCATCATCGCCACCTCGCCGGTCTGGCGATCTTTGACTTCAAAGTTTCCTGCAGCCACAGTTTTCTTACTCACCACCACACGCAGCGGCAACCCAATTAGATCGCTTTCGGCAAATTTTTCGCCGGCCCGCAGATCACGTTCATCGTGCAAGAGCGTGTGTCCGGCGGCATGAATGGCATTACACAATTCATTCGCAACTTGCCGGACCGTCTTGTCTTTCTGCCCATCAAGTTCAATCAAGTGGAGATCAAAAGGCGCGATTGTCTTTGGCCAGACCATGCCGCGATCGTCCGATAAAGCCTCGACAACTGTCGCAAGTAAGCGACCAAGACCGATCCCATAACTTCCCATCACGACTGGTTGCTGTTTTCCATGTTCATCGGTATACGCAAGACCTTCGGCTTCAGCATACTTGGTGCCGAGTTTAAAAATGTTCCCAACCTCAATTGAACGAGTCTCTTCAAAATCCTCTTTTTTTGCACCCAGCTCAGCCAGCACCTCGTCATTGAAGACTTCATGATTTATGGCGAGGCCTTTTGCCTTGTTGAGATAGATTGTATCTTCACCTGTGTCGCAGAGGGTCTGGAACTCATGGGAGTATTTACTAAAAATTCCGCCGCTAGCGAACGTCATAAAGGTCCGATCACCAAGTCCAACGGCCGCATAAACTTTTTTATAGGCTTCAGCGGCTCGCTCATAGAGCTCATCGAGCTGTTTAGTATCGACCGTAAATGAATACATGTCTTTCATGAGAAATTCACGGCCACGCAGCAAACCACTTTTAGCTCGTAGTTCATTGCGAAATTTTGTCTGAATTTGGTAAACAAATCGTGGCAAGTCTCTGTATGAGTTCACATGATCGGCCAGAATTCGTGCGAGCGCTTCTTCATGGGTTAAGGCTAGACCAAGTTCGTTTCCATTTTTGAGACTTGTTTTAAACCAGTTATCAACCAGCTTGTCGTCCCATCGGCCACTTGCCTTCCAAACTTCCGGGTCTTGAAGACTCGTCAAAAACACCTCTTGCCCGCCAATAGTGTTCATTTCTTGACGAATGATATCGGCTATCTTATTCATCACCCGTAAACCGAGCGGCAACAAGGAATAAACCCCAGCCATCTCTTTCGATACAAATCCGCCTCGGAGTAATAGCTGGGCGCTTTTGGCGACTTCGTCGGCTGGAGCTTCTTTTCGAGTTTTGGTGAAGAGACGTGATTGACGCATAGGCCTCTATTCTTTCAGAAAAACGCATTTTCGTCAAAAAAAATTGGCACCGTTACGGAGCCGGTGAAGATGGTGGGTTGGCCGGAGGCGGACTCAGGATCGGGAGCGTCGCGCCAAGATGGCAGATGTAGAAGAATCCTACCTCGAATGCTCCGGTCAGAAAGAACACTTGGACGACCGTTCCCGACCAGGGGAACAGGTTCCCGACCAGATCGCTCATGATCCGGATAGCGACCGTGATCAGCCACAAGACGATGGCTGAAAAAGAGGCGACTTCCCAATGTGGGCTGTCGCCACCAATCGCCCGATAGAGCAACGATACGACGAGCAAAAGACCGAGATGAAGGAACAGCGCTAGAAAGACGACTTCCGTCCAGTTCATTTCACCCTCCGGAGTGGATGTGTAAGAAAACCCATCTCCTTCTACCATTCAGGTTGCTGTCCGTCAAGCCCTTGAAATGCCATCAGCAATGTGGTAGGGTTTTGCATGACTCATGCGGCCGTAGCTCAGTGGATTAGAGCATTTGGCTTCGGACCAAAGGGTCGGGGGTTCGAATCCCTCCGGCCGCACCATGTCATCCTACAAATGATGATCTGGACAAGCCAGATAAAGCTACGGTGCAGTATCTATGTTCATAATTTTCCGCAGAGCCGGGGCGTGGCGCAGTTGGTAGCGCGCCTGGTTTGGGACCAGGAGGCCGCAGGTTCAAATCCTGTCGCCCCGACTCTGTGGAAAATCCATCGGCAATGATCGGCAGGGCTAATACCTGGCCGCCCAAAAAGTACCGATGATACCATTCCCGCCTATTCAGATAGGGGATTTTTTGGTAGACTGGGCGAACTCATTTCTCTGTTTTTATCCTATGACCACGCCCCCGAAGAATCACCCGTTTGATTGGAATGCCAAGTTGGTCCGTTTCTTTTTACATAATACCCGCTTAGTCTGGCTCCTTCTTATCACCACCGTCGTGGGGGGCGTTTTCGCCTTGCTGAATTTTCGACGAGAAGGTTTCCCGCAAATCTCGCCAAAAATTGTTCTCGTCCAAACGGTCTTCCCAGGGGCAACCGCCCAAGAAGTTGAACGCCAGGTCACCAGCATTATTGAAAGCGCCTTAAAAGACGTTAAAGGGCTAAAACAGACTTCGTCCACCTCGGCGAATAGTTTCTCAAATGTCGTTGTCACGCTAGACGAATCGGTCAAACTCGATACGGCAATCCAGGATGTGCAGTCGAAAGTTCAATCCGCGCGCGGCGACCTGCCGACTGATGTTGAACAACCTCGCGTCCAAACTTTTTCGACCAATGGGCCGTCGTTCATCCTCGGCATCACCAACGCCAGCGACAATCTCGATACGATTCGCACAGATACAACCATCATTCAAAAAGAACTGAGTGACGTTGACGGGGTCAAATCCGTCAAACTATTTAACGATGCGCCCGCGCGCATCACGATTCAATTCGATCCAACGAAATTAGCGGCCAGCGGCGTCAGCTTGCAAACACTGCAGCTCACACTCCAAGGCGCGAACGTCAATTTTCCGCTCGGCGCCGTGGAGATCGACGGTCGTTCAACAGCGGTCACAACGGTTGGTGCGTATTCTTCGCTGACCGATATTTCTGAATTGCTCGTGGGTGTGAATCCCTCAACCAGGCGGCCCGTCCGAGTGGTTGATGTAGCTGAGGTTCGTCGCGGCTTTGATGATGGTGGAGCGATTAACCGTTTTGCGCGTCGACAGGGCGAGAAACTGGCCAGCCAACCCGGTATTCTTCTGGCCGTTGAAGTAACCGGCACCGCCGATGTTATCCGCGTTCGCCAAGCCATGCTTGACCACTTAGAGACGGCCAAAAAAGATGGCCAGGTTCCGGCGGGCATCGAAGTAATTTTGTTAAGCGATCAGGCAAAATCAACGCAAGAGCAAATCAATGAAATTGTAAGCGGGGCAATTGGTTCCGACGCTAATTTTTATTTGCTCGGCGGCATTCAGTTGCTGTTCCTCGCGATGTTGTTATTCGTGAATTGGCGCGCCGCTTTGGTCGCCGCCCTCGCAATTCCAATTTCTTTGCTGTTTACCTTCCTGACCCTCGGCGTGCTCGGGATTCAACTCAATACTATTGTGTTATTCTCGCTCATTCTTGTCCTCGGCTTAATTGTCGATCCGGCTATCGTCATGGTTGAAGCGATCCAACGTTACCGTGACCTGAAATATAAAAAAGATGAGGCCATCTTGGAATCCGGTCGTCGGTATGGCGCCTCCTTGTTTATGGCCGTGCTCACCTCGGTGATTGTCTTCGTGCCCTTCGGGGTGGTCAGTGGTATCTTCGGAGAAATCATTAAGTACATCCCATTAACCGTTATTCCTGCTCTCGTCGCGTCGTATCTCGTGCCGATTGGGTTTATTCCGCTCTTCACAAAATACCTGATCAAGCCGCATGTCGCTACCAACACCGCTGATGGCAAGGCTCATGAGGTTGAAGGATTGTCCCGCGCGGCCGAATGGTTTATGCGAGTCAATCGGGCGATTCTCGATCGACGCTGGAAACAAGTCGTGACGTTGGTGATCGGACTCCTGCTCGTCGCCGGATCAATGAGTATTGTCGCGATCGGAAAAGTCCAAACAGTCCAGTTTTCAAAACCCAGCGACAATCCGAATATTACCATTTCCGCCAGCCTAAAGCCCGGCTTGAGTATGACGGATCGGGATATGACTGGACGCGCCCTGGAAACCTTAGCCGCGGCCGAGTCCGGGATTGACCATTTCTTCTATTACGACCAAAACGCGACGAGTCTCTTTCTCTGGACGGAACTGAAACCGCTCGCCGAGCGTGGTGACCAGAATGGCAGCAAGGATATTGTCGAGCGCTTGCGTGCCGCGGTAAAAAATGTTCCGAACCTGAATGATGTCCTCGTTAACGAAGTTGGCAGTGGCACACCAGAGCCTGATTTTCAGATCAGCACGCAGCTCTACGACAACGATCCGGTTGTTCTTGAACGGGCGGCGAAAGACGTCGGTGCTTTCCTCGCCAAACAAAAAAACGTCATAAAGGTTGATGATGGATTTACCGATCGGGGCACACCAGAAATCCAAATTACGCTTGACCGCACAAAGGTTCAACTGGCCGGATTATCCAGTTTTGAGATTGGCCAGCAACTAAAAGTACTGATGGAGTCTACGAAGGTGACAAAATATTCTGGCGTTGAAGGTGATGCAGATATTTACCTGGTGAATGCTGCCGTGAGCACCTCCCTCGAAGATCTTCGAAATATACCGGTCGTCAACCGAACCGGCACAGCAATTCGTGTTCGGGACGTCGCGACGGTCGCACTCGGTACCGCCGTCGATGCTATCCAACGCTTTGATGGGCAGCGCTATGTGAACGTGAAAGCCCGCGTCGATGGAAACAACTCAAATGTCTTCGTTGTTCAAAAAGCCTTAAACGACTATGCGACTCCGGCAAAGTTGAAGGCACTCGGCATCGACTCAAACGAAAGTCGGGGCGAATTCGATGACATCGCGAAGTCATTTAAGGAACTTGGCCTCGCCCTCGTCGTCGCGATTATCCTCACCTATATTGTCCTCGTTCTTCAGTTTAAGTCCTTTAGCCAACCAGTCGTCATGCTGGTCACCGTGCCCTTGTCCTTCATCGGCGTTTTCCCGGCGCTCTGGGCGACTGGCTCTGATCTCGGGTTCCTTGAACTGCTCGGCATTACCATCCTCGTCGGGATTGTTGAAAACGTCGCAATTTTCCTGATGGACTATGCCAACCAACTCGTTGACGAGCAAGGTCTTTCACCGAAAGAAGCGATTATCCGCGCCGTCGGTGTGCGATTCCGTCCAATTCTCCTAACGAAGCTCGTCGCGCTTGGTGGCTTACTACCGCTCGCGATTGAATCAGAATTCTGGCGCGGGTTAGCCGTTACCATCATCGCCGGCATTGGACTGTCCGGTTTCTTATCGATGATTGTCGTGCCAATTCTGTACACCTGGATTCAAGGAGCTCGAACAAAAGTTCATCACCGTTTGCGAGCAGAATAATCCCGACCTTTCAACCGTCGAGCATCGCCCGGCGGTTGTTTGTTATTTCGTCGGAACAATAGAACATCGTCCATCAGTGCCACAAGCCAACCCAGATGGTTCCTGACCACTAAATGTGGCTGCGTACACCGCCACTCCGCCCAGCGGAAATTCTAAAGAAACAGCATGCTCACTAAATACCGGAAAGGTAGCGACGCGGTAAAGTGCTTGGCCACCAGTCGAAGCTGGAACAACGAGTTGAGTTGTACCGACCCCATCAATCCGGACGTTCACAGGTAAAGGATTTTCGGTTGTATTTGCCATGACCACATACATGTCTTTAGTGGCGACGTGCATCATGAGACTGCTTCCGGCCGAGCTCGTTGAGGCTTCACCCGCCGTTGTCCAGTCACCCGAAAACGCCCAAGCGTTTTTCTGCAGGTCCCGATTGATCGAATATTTTTTCGTCCCGACAGTGAGCGCCTGGTCTGAGGTAAAACCTTCCGCCCGTGCTATCCCAAAATATGTTTCTGGTGATTGCCCAACACGAAAAGGCGAAGCGCTATCGCTCACAATCGGATCAGTTATTGTCTGGCCCGCTTCACGGAGAAGGGCTTGTATTATTTTTTCTGATTCATCATATTTCCCTTCACCAAAATGGGTGGCGCGGATTTTTCCGGTGGCATCAATAAAATATTTCGCCGGCCAATAACGATTGTCATACGCGTTCCATGTCTGGTAGTTTGGGTCCAGGGCGACTGGGTATGTGATGGCAAAATCCTTAACCGCCTTTTCGACGTTGGCTGGTACTTTTTCGAAAGCAAATTCTGGTGTATGCACGGCAATAATTTCAAATCCTTGGTCGTGATATCTATCATACCAGGCTTGGACATACGGTAAGGTTCGAATACAATTGATACAGGTGTACGTCCAAAATTTTACGAGCACAACTTTGCCACGCAATTCGGCCAGCGTGATGGGTTGACCGTTTATCCAGCCAGTGATCCCGGTTAGCTCAGGAGCTTGGCTAAAATCGTTCAGACCGAGCTCACTGGTCGATTCTTTCGATCCTGTCGATTGTTTCATATCAATACGTTCCTCAAATTGTTGAAGTTGCGGCAGCCAATTTGGCGTTACGGAAATAATCCATGATTGGAGGCGTCGATCAGTGTTTGTTATCATCATAACCGCCACGATGAGCAACACGACCCCAAATAGCTTTTGGATCGTACCCGTGCGCTGACCGAGCCAACGAACACGAACCATCATCCGCTGACCCAGTCCGGCAATCAGGCCCATCGGTAACGCCGCACCAACCGCATATGCAATCGTGATCGCCACTGTTTGACTGGTAACCGCCCCAGTTTGCGCGGCTGCCACCACACTGGCTAAAATTGGTCCGGCGCATGGTGTCCAGACCGCCCCTAAACCAAGGCCGAGAAGGAGTCCACCGCCAAACCCGTGCCGGACAGTTGGCTGCCCAGACCGGGCCAGGCGGGCGCTCATCCAACTCTCGATCAAGCTCATCCAGCGCGGGACAAGAAATAGTATTCCAATCAGCGCTAGCAGGCCGATGCCAAAATTTCTTGAGAAATTTGGCGATAGCCCGAGCTGTTGGACTGCCCACGATAGGGCCAACGTAAAGACGGAAAACGACAGGATGACGCCCGTTATAATCCCCCATGGACGCAACCGCCCCTGCGTTGCACCGCCGGACAGGACAATTGGCAAGACCGGTAAAATACAAGGCGCCAAGATGGTAACGACCCCGGCCGCAAACGCAAAGAGGATAACGAGCATACTGGTTAGAGTATTTCGTCTCGGATGGCCAAAGCGTCAGACGAGCCACTCCACAATTTTAGTTTCTCCCCATTTGGATCTACTTGGACAAAGGTGTGTTGATACGTGACCCCGTATTTCTTTTTTAGGGCGGTTTCTTTGTCGTAATCAACTTTCAAAATCGTTACCCCAACTGGTAGTTGGGATATATTCTTTGTGATATCGGGATCGAGGACCTGACAAATCGGACACCAGTTAGCATGAAAGTACAAGACGGTATCGCCCTGAGGAACGGCTTGGGCCGTGGCCAAAGCGGTTGAGGAGTAAGAAACATATTTCGCCGGACCAGCTGACGACGTCGTG
>CAYGGC010000014.1:0-18485 GCA_964349465.1 uncultured Gammaproteobacteria bacterium | reverse complement strand
AAAAACAAAAGAAAAACTACATCAGCATGGGTTGGCTCATCACAAGCCGCAAATTTTTTTCACGGGTTCTCGTCAGACTGAATGAACCTCTGACTCCCCGCGACTCCAATCGCTTTATTGCACTGGGGTATTTTCTGATTGGACGGTTCGCGTCAACCGCTGTATGGCTGGTAATGTTTCTCTTGGAAATTCCACTGCACCTCTTCCAGCACTCAACTGAGTCATTTGCTGTCGCGGCGCTACGCGGTCCGCAACTTGACTATCAAGAATCGTATTCTAGTTATCTACGTCGACAACGACTCGCCGTTGTTTCGGTGCTCGCCTCGCTCTTGCTGCTAGTTGGACAACTCACCTATCTCGGTTACACGGTTGTACAGTTTACGATTCCGACGCGCGTCGTCGCGCAAACGGGAAGTGTCGATCTGTCTGTCACGTGGGACGACAGTCCGGTACGAAGTGATCTTTGGTCAGAATTCAATCCATGTGTCGTCGACTCTTCAACATATTTTTCTGAAGACGTGAGCGGCGCCACGCTGCCTTATGGCCAATCCGGAAACAATCCTTCCGATTGCAGTGTGATCTCGAATTATATCACCACAATGCACCGCGCTGGATTAGTTTTTTCCCTCGCTGGGATCCCAAACAACGCGACGATCACTGGCGCGAGTTTCCTTGTAACAGTTTCAAATTCAACCGTACAGACAATTACGATTACTCATCCTCCAACTGATCCGCTCGATGCGGTGAGTGTCGCTGATAGTTCTTTTCTTGATGCGATTGGTGGTGGTTCGGTGTATGCAAGTGGAGTGAGTTGGTCGACCACCGGTGCGAAAACGCAATCATTAGGTGGATCCGTGGTGGCTGATATTCAATCGCGAATTACCGGATCCGATATTCTTGCCATCGGGATTATGACTGACGAATCAAATGGTAATGATGGCGCCATTGATTCTAGTGACCATCCGACGAGTGGTAATCGTCCGATCCTGCGTGTGACCTATACGATTCCACCGTCAACACCAACGGCTGTCGCACACAGCGCTAATTCCACCAGCACGATAACCTGGACATGGACTGACAATGCCTCAGGCGAAACACGTTATGATGTTCGTGACGGATCGGGGAATGTGAGCGGATGCACGAACCTCGCCGCGAACAGCACGAGCTGTACAGAAACTGGACTCACCCCGAATACGTCCTACACGCGAACAGTTCGAGTGACCGACGCGCAAGGCGCCGCCGATAGTGCCTCTGTTACTTTTTTTACCTCAATCCAAACTCCAACGGACATCTCCGTTTCAAGCTTACAATCGCAAAGCATCAGTGTCAGTGCTGACGGCACATTAACAAATTTGGGTGTCGGGCAAGCCGCGTTGTGGTTTGAGGAAACGGTCACCGGAACAAACTCTGGCTGGGTCACCTCGAGCATTTGGACAAAAACCGGTCTCCAGCCGAATACGCTCTACACCTTCCGAGTGAAGGCGAGAAATAGCGATGGCGACGAAACCCCGTTCACCGCCACGAGTCAGTATCCAACGATTGCCGCGAGTCCAGATATTACCGGCACCCGGGCCACCTCAACCTGGTTCACCTCTGGCGCTTTCACATTTACATCGAATACTCCGTTTGGTTCCGGTGGAGTCGAGTACTATCGGTATCTGTGGAACACGTCGAGTTCCGCGACCGCGCTTGATGCCGACCCGAGCTGGTGCGTCGTTGGATGCGATGTTAGTAATGCGACGCTGTCGACAACGGCCACCGATGGTGCGAGCTGGTATCTCCATCTCAGTGCGTACGATCAAACTGATACACAATCAGGCGGAACTCTCTCGAGCGGTCCGTACTTCTTTGACAGTACCGCTCCAACCGCCCCGGCAAGTGTGAACGATGGAACCGGCAGCGATATCGCTAACCAAACGTCTACGACAACACTGTCTGGAAACTGGGCCGTGAGCACTGATGTGACATCTGGCATCGCCCGCTACGAGTACGCGATTGGTTCAACCCCTGGTGGGACCGATCTCACATCATTTACTAATGTGGACCTACAGACGAACGTTACGGCAACAAACCTGACGCTCACTGTTGGAAGTACCTATTATTTTTCGGTTCGCGCTATTGATACTGCAGGTAACGCCAGTACCATTTCAACATCTAATGGTGTGGCGATTCTCACCAGTCCAACAATAAACGATACCACTGGTCCCATCTTGTCAGCGATAACCGTCGACACAACCAGCACGACCGCGACCATCCGATGGAACACATCCGAAGAAGCCACGGCTCGGGCTCGCGTCGGGGTCACTACTACTTACGGTCAAGTAGTCGAGCGTACGACCTTGGCCACGTCGCATCAACTTGCTATCACGGGATTAACGCCAAGCACAACGTACCATTTCCGCCTGACGAACACTGATGCCGCCGGAAACCAAACACAATCAGCAGACGACACGTTCACGACCGTGGCGGCGGCAACCACCGGCTCGGGCGTGACCGGGCCAACCTTGTTACGACCGGTGGTTCGTGGCGGAACTCGCCCGAGTATTACGATTACCGGCGTCGGCAAAGGAAACCAAACGATCACGATTTACGTGAACGAGCGAGCGGTAAAGTCAGTTCGGCTAGAGGGCGCGTTGACGACCACAACATCATTTGCGATAAAACTTCTCGCCGATATTCGGCCGACCGGAAAATATGTCGTCACTGCGACAGCGACGCAAGCTGATGGGCGCATCAGCGAAGTCCGACAACAGTTGTCGTTCCGAATCGGCCACATCGAGCTTAAAAAATTTGTTCGTCCGGCTGTCGTCAGTACATATGTTGTTCACGCGGGGGACACGCTGTGGGATATCGCCGAAAAAATGCTCGGCGATGGTACCCGCTGGACGGAAATTATCGGGGTCAACACAACCGCCCACCCCAGCCTCGCTACTTCAACCACCATTCTGCCCGGCTGGGCTCTGACTATTCCCGCCCCTTGAGCTAGCGTTGACGGTTCCACGCTAGCGACGTACACTATTGCCGCACCACCTTATTGTAACGGCATTGAACGTATGGCGATATTTCAGCGAGAACAGGGCGATAGTAAAGACCTCGAGACAGTCATCGGCGCGTCCGTGAAGGTCGATGGTAATTTTGTTGGCTCCGGCGATGTCGTCGTCGATGGTCAGGTCAGCGGCACCCTCAAAACAAGTAAAAATTTACGCGTCGGCGAAACGGCGAAAATTAAAGCCGACGTTGAAGCTGCAAATATTTTGGTGGCTGGAGAAATCCGCGGGCACGTAAAATGCGCTGGAAAAATTGAATTAGCCGCGAGCGGAAAAATCATCGGCAACGTTGATACGCAAACAATTGTGATCGCGCACGGCGCGGTTCTTCACGGCAAAGTGACGATGGCTGGTCACGAAACGGTAGCCGAAGGAAAATAGACACATCGCGGTGTACTTTTACCTGTACGACAGTTGGTTACAAGACCGTAAATACCAAGCCGAGATCGCTAAGATCGAGGCTCGCTTAAACGCGCTCGGTATTCACGGTCGAAGCGAAAAAATTACGATTCTTAAAAATATCCACGAAGCGGTTCGCGATGGAATAAAACGCGGTGCGACGACCGTCGTGATAGTCGGTAACGATAAAACGATTACTACCTTGTTGCCTGACCTCCTCGCGACGGATGTCACGATTGGCGTAATTCCGGTTGGTGAACCGCAGACCATTTCAACATTTTTAGGATTACCGTCAGGGGCCGCGGCCTGTGACAGTATTTCTCGTCGTGTCGTTGAGCATGTCGACGTTGGGCAGGCGAATAATCAATACTTTTTACTCAACGCACAACTACCGATCGGCGCGTCAGTCCAGTGTGACGGACAATTTTCAGTTACCTCGGCCAATCCCGATGATCGAATGGTGATTGCTAATCTTGAAACATCTGGTCGGGTCAGCAATCCGGCTGATGGTCGGCTTGAATTAGTCGTGAATAGCGCTCAGAAATCCGGGTGGGGCCCCTTCAGTACATCCACCTCGGCGATCTCGGTCTTCCCAATTCGGGAAGCGAAGGTAACCAGCACCGGGGGACAGACTCAACTCCTCCTGGACGGGCAAGTCACCGTCCCAGCCCCACTCACTCTCACCCTCGCAAAAAAGAAGTTGCCGATTATCGTTGGCCGCGAGCGACATTTTTAAGGCTAAGCAATGCCCTCCAGTCAACCACTCCGCATCCGCGTCCTCGTGTTTGGCGCGTTTGATATTTTTCATCCTGGTCACCGTTCGTTTTTTCGCCAAGCAAAAAAACTTGGCACTGAGTTAGTTGTTGCGGTCGGTCGGGAACGCGTCATTACCCATATCAAGCGACGTCGTCCGATTCACTCAGAGCAGGAGCGACTCGCTCGAGTTGTAGAAGAACCGCTCGTTGACCGCGCCGTACTCGCGCCACGTGACCCACGGCGTCGTTATGCTTTTATTCGGAAACTCCGACCACAAATTATTGCCCTCGGGCACGATCAGGCAACCTACACCACAACCCTGGTCACTGACCTGCAGCGTCAAAAAATTCAGTGCCAGGTCGTCCGTCTTCGACCATTTCAGCGACAACGCTATCGAAGTTCACTGTTACGCCAGAAAATATCCTCCAACCGGTAGGCTCGTGAGATGCATCATGGGTTGACAAACAAGCCCAATTTTCGTAGACTCTCGGAGCTTATGGATGAACTCGCTATCAAAATTCCGGCTACACTCGCCGTCCGCGACCTCGCGGCGAAGCTTAATTTACCGGTCACAGCCGTCACCGCTGAACTGATCAAGAATGGTATTATGGCCTCGATCAATGAAATGATCGATTTTGATACGGCCACGATTATTGCCGATGATCTCGGTAAAACCGTCGTCCTTGATACAGAAGAGACCACCACCGATGACCCGGCCAGTTCCGACAGCACTGAGTGGCTCAAAGAAGATCCGAACGCTACGCTGATCGCGCGGCCACCAGTCGTCGTGATTATGGGCCACGTTGATCATGGTAAGACCTCGCTTCTCGACACGATTCGATCTACGAATGTCACCGGTGGGGAAGCCGGTGGTATTACTCAAGCAATCGGAGCTTATCAAATCACCCAACACAACCGGCTGATTACCTTTATTGACACCCCTGGCCACGAAGCCTTCGGTCAGATGCGCGCACGCGGTACAAAAATCGCCGACGTCGCAATTCTCGTCGTCGCCGCCGACGATGGCGTCAAACCGCAAACGAAGGAGGCGCTCAAGATCGCGCTCGAGGCGAAGATTCCGTTCTTAGTCGCCATTACCAAGTCCGATAAACCGGAAGCAAACCCGGAAAAAATCAAGAAAGAATTATCAGAGCTGAATGTCCTCTCGGAAGAATGGGGCGGGAAAGTTCCGTTTGTCCTCGTTTCCGCCAAAGAAAAAACCGGAATCACCGAACTCCTCGAGGCGATTCTCCTGGTGGCCGATGTTGATAGCAGTGGTTTAATGGTCAACCCGTCACGGCCAGCGGTTGGCACAATTATTGAATCCCATGTTGATCCGAAACAGGGTCCGATTGCCTCGGTCTTAATTCAGACCGGTACGCTTCATGTCGGCGAAAATGTTGTTGTCGGTCAGGTCTGGGGAAAAATCCGCTCCCTAAAAAATGATCGCAGTGAAGTTATTAAAACCGCGCCACCCTCAACCCCAATTCAAATTCTCGGCTTAAAAGCTGCGCCGCAAGTCGGCGATATTCTCCGCGTGTCCAACGAAGACGCAACCGAGCTGAAGAAAAAAGTGAAGTCACACCAGATGCGCCAGCACTTGCGTTCCGTCGTCAGCAAGAACCAGGCGCCAGCCAAAGACGGGGATGAGGATCAACCAGCCGTGAAAAAATTGCATATCATTCTCAAAACCGACACAGTTGGTTCGGCTGAAGCGATTCAGGAGTCAATGAAAAAAATTCAGCATCCGGAAGTTGCGGTCGAAATCGTCCAGCGTGGCCTCGGGATCATCTCTGACGCCGAAGTTCTTCGGGCTGAAGCGGCAAAATCAGCAATCTATGGTTTTCACGTCCAAGTGTCGCCGAAGGCTGACCAGCTGGCGCGCAGTAAAAGCATTCCAATTAAAAGTTTTGATGTTATCTACGACTTGATTGACGACGTGGTCAAGGAGCTTGAAAGCATGTTGCCCCCGATTATTGAGGAACAGGAAATTGGACGGCTAAAAGTCTTAGCAATTTTCCGTAACGAGAACACCTTCCAAGTGGTTGGCGGAAAAGTCACGGACGGAACCATCTCGTTCGGCGCTGACGTGAATGTGATGCGCAACGGTAAGCCAGTCGCGACGGGCAAAATCACCCAACTGCAATCGAATAAGCAAAATACGAAAGACGTGACGAGTGGTAATGAGTGCGGGATGAAAGTTGAAGGCACGACGGTCATTGCGATCGGGGATCAACTCATCGGCAACATCAAGGTCACGAAACTTCGCAAACTTGAGGTCGGCGCATGAGCGAACGGATTGCTAAATTAAATTCGCTGGTCCAGCAAGAAGTCGCGACCATCCTGTCACGCGATGTTGAATTTCCCCGAAGCTTTTTCGTGACGGTCAGCCGGGCCGAAGTGTCCGACGACGCCGAAAATGCGAAAGTCTGGATTTCGGTTATGCCAGCGACGCACGAAGAAGCGGCCCTAAAAATCATCAAAGGGAAAATTGGCGATATTCAAGATATTTTGAATAAACGGTTGGTCATGAAATTTGTGCCGAAACTAGCTTTTCATGTTGACTCGTCAACCGAACGCGCCGCGCAAATCACCAAAATTCTTGATTCCATGACCTCGACCGACCTTGGTCTCAGTCTCGACGCCGCAACAGTTGAAGAAGAACGACTCGAACGCGACCGTCAAAAAGAGGAAAAGGGGCTTCAACCAGGCCAAGCCCTCAACCCGCGCGAACCGCGGCGACGATAGCGCTTGAAGCCCAGGATAGCCCCTGACTTGACGCCTGGGCCGATTTTACGTACACTAGCCGGCTTTATGCCATCCCATCACCACTTCGCCCAGCAACTCCAACAACGGCTCCGACAGGCCGATCACGTCCTGCTAACGATGACCACCGGCATCGATGGTGATAGCATCGGCTCGATGTTAGCGATGGCCCATCTTGTCCAGCACCTCGGCAAGGACTATGTCTGTCATTCGCCCGAACCGATTCCACCGATGTTTGATTATCTTCTTGGCCCGCACCTGATTCGCCGGGAAATTGAGGGCACCGTTCATGATTATTCGGTCGTGGTTATTTTTGATACCGGTGACATGAAACGATCGCCGTTAGCTGATGATCTGCGGAAACGCAATCCGAGCACCACCTGCGTCGTGAACATTGATCACCACCCAACCATCACGAAGTATAAAGGCGAGGAGTTGGTTGACTTAAATTATGTCGATACTTCGGCCGGGGCAACCACGGAGATTATGTACAAAATTCTTCACAGCCTCGGCGTACCGTTAACTGGCCACGCAGCGAACAGTTTACTGACGGGCATTTTGACCGACACTGGTCACTTTTCCAACCAAGGGACAACTCTGGAGTCACTCGAAATTGCTGCGCAACTGATGGCTAAAGGCGCTGACCATAAACGCATTACCGTCGCAACGATGAAAAATAAATCGATTGGTTCGTTGCAACTCTGGGGTCGGGCGTTATCGCGATTAAAGTACAATCCGAAACATGACCTTGTCTCGACAGTGATTACCCTGAAAGACTTGGAGGAATGTGGCGTTGATCACGAAGCGGCGGCCGGTATTTCAAATTTTTTACAGATGTTGGGAGAGGGCAAGATTGCTTTCGTATTAACCGAATTACCAGGCGGAAAAGTGAAAGGAAGTTTTCGAACGACCAGTGAGATCGACGTCGCCGCCCTCGCGAAAAAATTTGGCGGCGGGGGACATAAAAAAGCCGCTGGGTTTACGATCGACGGAAAACTTGTGCCGTTGAAGCATGGGTGGAAAGTCGTCACTCGAACCTCTCCTCAAACATCAAATAATTTGCTAGAATAGACACTATGAATACTCCCCGCAACCAATACCTTATCCCAACGGTTATCGAAAAGACGAGCTACGGCGAACGCGCCTTCGATATTTATTCGCGTCTTCTGAAGGAACGGATTATTTTTGTCGGCGACGCAATCGATGATCATATGGCGAACGTCATTATCGCCCAACTCCTTTTCCTTGATAGCGAAGATACAAACAAAGATATTCGCCTGTATATCAACTCACCGGGTGGCTCGGTCAGTGCCGGGATGGCGATTTATGACACGATGCAATTTGTGAAAGCCGACGTGTCGACGATCTGCGTGGGAATGGCTGCCTCGATGGGCGCGTTCCTGTTAGCCGCCGGCGCGAAGGGCAAGCGGATGGCCCTCCCGAATGCGGAAATCATGATTCACCAGGTCATGGGCGGTGCCGAAGGCCAAGCCTCGGATATTAAGATTCGCGCCGAACATATCATGAAAATCAAGGACCGCATGAATGCTCTCCTCGCGAAACATACCGGTCAAACATTGAAAATTATCGAACGGGATACGGACCGTGATAATTTCATGAGCGCCGAGGAGGCGAAAAAGTACGGTTTGATCGACCAAATCATCACCAAGAAATAAATCAGCAATCAGGCTAGAGAAGCGGCCCGCCGGGCCGCTTTTTTGTGACCCAAGCGCTATCGGGAAAACCCCTGTTGACAGTCCCGCACGAGAGGAGTAAACCGAATGGGTAGGTGTTTTCAACTTGCGTATCTTGGGGGTGGGCCCCTTGACTACCGACGCAGGTTCGCGGCACCTGCGGTCCGTTTCCTCGGAAACGTGAGTCACATTCCGCTCAGGAACTCCCACCCCTTCTTTTTCCGCTCATTACACACCCTGGAGGAGCCCATATCGACCATATCCCCCGCAGCTACGCTGCAGCTTCTACCGCTGTACAAGGTGTTACGACCGGGTGACGGCTCTTCGGTAGAGTTGTCACAAAACTACGACCATCACCATGAAAGGAATCCACGATGGATTCCACAATCATGGCGGGCGTCAATGACGCCCCCGCCGCAGTTCCTGCCAAGAAGTTGACGAAGGCGCAGCTCGCACAGTTCCGCAAGACGAGCTCGCTCAAGACCGAATACTTCTGGAATCGCCTGACGGCTCTCAAGCGCCAGGTGAGGCTGACTACGGGACTTGGTCGTGATCGCATCTCGATCGAGATCAGGCAGCCGGAGACGTTCTTCGACCTGGCATCGCTCGAACGCGACTGCCGCCTGAAGGAGAACGCAACCTTCTGCCCTGGATCGGCCGGAACGATCGCCCATACGTATTTGGGCAACAAGGAGGCGATCTGCTTCGACACGTCGCATCCCGACGACCTCCGGACCCTCCTGTTCCAGTACCGGTTGTCGGACCTCGATCCGACGCCTGCTCCCGCGGCCTAGCCGCAACTCGCTTCACCGCGCCATGTGCATCTTGCATGGCGCGTTTTTCTTTTTGGTTTTTTCAGACATAACTTGGGACAATACCTACGCAACCTGGTTGTTATCAGTACGTGTTCAGGCCCTAAACTAGGCTAACCTTGCAAAAAAAAGCTGGTTTTGCTAGGATCACGTTGACTACTTTTTCGCTGATCACCATGTTCCAATCGTTCGCCCAACTCACTCGAACAGCAAACGCGGCCGACCAGCGGGGTGTCGTTTCATTTCTAACGTCTTTTTCTCATGTCAACATCAGCACTGTGGGCACTCATCGCCATGGTCGGAATCCCCGCGGGAATTCTCGCCGGTTACTTCTTACGCAAAACGTGGGCCGTACGCGAAGCGCAATCCGCTGAAGCACGAGCCAGCACAGTTATCGAAGAAGCGAAATCGAAAGAACGTGAACTCCTGATCAAGGCCAAAGATCAGGCGATTAAGATTGTCGACGACGCGAAAAAAGAAGAAACCGACCGTCGCCAAGAACTCGCCCACCATCAAGCCCGCTTAGAAAAGCGTGAAACGATGTTTGATCAGAAACTCCTCGAACTTGAACAGGAAAAAAAGCAAACGGCCGACAAAGCTGTGAAACTCGACGAAGCTAAAGCCGAAGTCTTAAAGATCAAGGACGAACAATTCCAGAAACTTGAACGGATTGCGGAACTCACCCGCGACGACGCGAAACGGGTGTTAATCGAAAATACCGAAAGCCGAATGAAGGACGAACTCCTCTCGCGGATTCGGAAAATTCAGCAACTCGGTACCGAGGAAGTCGAAGCCGAGGCCCGAAAAATTCTTTCCACCGCCGTGTCGCGCGTCGCTTCTAACCACTCGACCGAAACCAGCACCACCGTTGTCGACTTGCCCAGTGAAGACATGAAGGGTCGTATTATCGGTAAAGAAGGGCGGAATATTAAAGCGCTCGAAGCGCTCACCGGCGTCGAGTTAATTATTGACGAAACCCCGGACTCAATTGTCATCAGTGGCTTTAATCCGGTCCGCCGTCACTTAGCCAAACGCGTTTTAGAGAAACTCATGGTCGACGGCCGAATCCACCCAGGTCGAATTGAAGACACGATTGAGCAAGTGAAAAAAGAAATGGCCAACGACATGAAGAAGGCTGGCGAAGAAGCGGCCTACGAAGTCGGCGTCGCCGGACTCGATCCAAAACTCTTGCAACTCCTTGGCCGCATGAAATATCGCACCAGCTACGGCCAGAACCAACTCCGCCACTGTATTGAAGTCGGATTGCTCTCCGGTGCGATTGCTGAAGAACTTGGCGCAAACGTCGCGATCGCAAAAAAAGGTGGTTTACTCCACGACATCGGAAAGGCGATTGACCACGAAGTCCAAGGCGGCCACCCGCAACTTGGGTATGAGATCATGAAGAAGTACAACCTTCCAGAAGAAGTGGCGTACATGTCGATTGCTCACCACGAAGATAGCCCAAAGAGCATTGAAGGCTGTATCGTGAAATCGGCCGACGCTGTTTCCGGGGCTCGCCCGGGCGCGCGTAAGGGCACCTACGAAAATTACGTCCAGCGTCTCGATGAATTAGAAAACGCGGCGAAATCATTCCCGGGTGTTGATCGTGCCTACGCGATTCAAGCCGGTCGAGAAATGCGGGTCTTCGTCAAGCCAGAACAACTTGATGATTTTGCCGCGACGAAACTCGCACATGATATCGCCCAAAAGATTGAATCGGAAATGCAGTATCCAGGCGAAATTAAGGTAACCGTCATTCGGGAAAAACGCGTTATTGAATATGCCCGCTAACCTCACCCCGTCCGGCGGACACCCCTCTCCACATATGTGGAGAGGGGTTGGGGATGAGGAAAAAAAATTTTCTCTATGAAAATTTTGTTCTTCGGTGATATTGTTGGTAAGCCTGGCCGCAAAGCGATTGCGGCGGTCTTACCGCAGCTTCGAACCGAGCTCCAGCCAAATGTCGTGATGGCCAATATCGAAAATGCCGCGCATGGGAAGGGAATTACAAAGAGCACCCTGCAAGATTTGATCGCAGCTGGCATCGACATCGGCACGGGCGGTAACCACAGCTTCTCGAAGCCCGAAGCGCGAGAGATTTACGCCAACGAACCAAATATTGTCACCCGCCCAATCAACTTTCCGAACGAGACGGTGGGCAGTGGTCAAAAAATGTTTGAGGTTAGCGGAAAAAAGGTCTACGTGATAAACTTATTGGGCGAATACGGAATGCACATTGACCGGCTGGAGAACCCATTTTCGGTCATGGGCCGACTCCTCAACAAAGGCTTGCCCACCGCGGACGCTATTATTGTCGATTTCCACGCCGAGACGACGAGTGAAAAAGTCGTGATGGGCTGGTATCTCGATGGCAAAGTCAGCGCCGTTCTCGGAACCCATACGCATGTCCCAACCGCCGACACTCGACTCCTCGCAAAAGGCACGGCCTTTGTCACCGATGTAGGGATGGTCGGCCTGCGCGACTCCTCCCTCGGCGTTGATAAAGATTTGGCGCTGCAACGTTTCCTCACCGGCACGAATGTCGCCTTCGAAATTCCTGAGCACGGCATCGTCGCCGTCAACGCGGTCCTGATGACATTCACAGACGGCCGCGCGATTTCCATGGAACGAATCTATCGGGAAGTAACCGTTTAACTATCTATGACATTGCGCAATTCGAAAGGGGGTGAGCGAATGAACAAAATTGAGCTCGCAGAAAAAATGTCCGAGAAGCTTGGCGTAACCAAAAAGCAAGCCGAGGATATGTTGAATACGTTTGAAGAGGTTGTGACCTCGACGCTCCAAGTTGGCGGTGAAGTTACGCTGACTGGGTTTGGGACGTTTATGGCTAAGCGACGCGAAGCCCGCATGGGTGTCAATCCGCAAAAGCCGGGAGAAAAGATTCAGATTCCAGCCGTCACCGTTCCAAAATTTAAAGCCGGAAAAAGTTTGAAAGATGCTTTGAAGGCGGGTATGCCATCAACGCCACCCCCAACAACCGAACCGGTTATCTCGTAAAAGAAAAAACGCGCCCCGAGGCGCGTTTTTTTTATTCCCAGAAACTACCGGCGACCACCGCGACGAATTGGCGTCCGCAAGATTGGCAACGGGTCGTCGAGCATTGGCGGTTCATAATAGATTTGCTGCAGTGTGAAAGTTGCACTTGGTGTTTGGACGCTCATCGCCGTCTCAGAAATAATCCGATACTGGTACGTTTGTCCAGGCGTCAGGTTGGTCAGTGTGATTTGGTGGATGGTCTGCAGATCAGTATGCACCTGCGTCTGGCTGTATACGCCATTCACGCCGTACTCAACCCGACCTCGCGCTGGCACATTCGTTGTCCATCGAAGAATTACCGTATCACTTGAAACAGTCGTCTGAATATCACTGATGCTAAGCTCCACCGCAGGCATGGTCACGTCAAGCACTTCCCGTCGCGTCCACTGGCCGACGTCGTCAATCGAAACCACTATAAAATCATACGTCATACCAGGCGTGAGATTTGTTATCGTGTAGTGGTGATCTAGATTGAACGACGGGTCAAAATATGAACCCTCATCCTCGTCCGAAAAATATTCATAACTACTACTAGAGGCGACATTGGTCGTCCAGGAAATATCCACCGAGGTGGTTGAGCGAATAGTTAGACTCGGTTCTGATGCTACTAAGGCCGGCGGCATCGCAACAGTAACGGGCGCGCTCCAATCGGACCACTCGCCGGAACCATTGAGGTCAATGGTGCGGGCACGCCAGAACGTCTGGTCAATCTGTAGGTTGGCCGGCGGTTGAAATCCAGTCATGTCACTCGATGTCAGTGGACAGGAAAATAACCAGCCGGCGCAACTCGACAAGGTCGAAGCGCGATAGCGATCTGGACTAGAAAAATCCGATAGCCGATCAATTTCAATTTGTACCGCTAGAGCGTTTCCATCAGCGTCGTGTACTGCAAACGTCCGCGTCGGACGGAGCGTGAGCGGGTTACCAGGCGGAACGGACAGGCCGCTAGGCTGATCGGAACGATGGTCGTGCCGCACACTGACGTATTGAATATCTTGGTCAAGCGTGGTTGGAAACACGCGCCAGCGCAACTGGCCAACACCGACTGGAAAATCAGCAAGATGTGCGTTCACCGTCTCAAGGGTGTTGGCTGTGGCACTCGTACCGTCGCCGAGTTGCCAGCCGGCATTCCAATACCACCATGTATCCGCGTCAGAATTTGAAAGCGTCAGAAGCGCCTGACCGCTTCCTAGTTGCCCAACGGAAATCTCGCGAAGATCGGTGAATGGTAATGCTGGTTCAGCCTGCGCGTAAAGATTCATGGCAGTCAGCGGCGCCGTCGGCCAGACCGAGCCGGCCGCGTAGGATGGCAAAGAAAAGTTCTGCGTCCCTGCGCCGGTGACAACAAACGGTCCGTGCACAAGTTCTTGCGGGACAATACTATTCGTTTGACCAGGAATAACCTGGGTCAGATCGCTCATCGCCCAATAGGTACCGGGTAAGACCGAAGGGAAGGTTACGGCGCCATTTGAATCACTCGTCGTTACCGCATACCGTTGATCAGTGTCGGGTGAAAAAACGTTGTCACCGGTATCTCGGTAGAGTGCCATCGGTACTCCGGCGACTGGCGTCTCGCTACTCGCAAAGATAAGATCTCGATCATCATCCAACCACGCCGTCCCGCGTAACATCGTTACGACTAACGGTGTTTGCGTCGGTACGTTTCCTGGCCACGTGACTGAGTGAATCTTTAAAGAAAATCCAAGGACGGACAATGAGTAGTCGTTCGCGCCGCGAGAAAAAAATTCTGCCGCGTAGGCCATTGGTTGATCGGTCGTGATTGGGCCTACCCGAGTGAACGGTCCGGCGATCGTCGGCGCCGTCGCGTATTGCAAACACGCGCCACGCGCACAATTGTCCGTCCAGATTAAATAGACCTGATTATTTTTTTCCACCATCACTGGCGATTCGGCGACATACCAGCGCGTCGTATTCATGTACCCGGCGTCAGTCCAGTCGGTCAAGTTGGTTGAGACCGCCATCGCGATCACCATGGGATGAACAAACCACGGCGCCGCCGTCCCATCATCAGGGAGTCGCGTGGAGTAGGTCATAACCCAAACGCCAGCGGTGTCGTTCCAATGCACCTGCGGATCACGACATGCGGCACCATCGTAGGAATCGCTCGTGTTCCAATAGGCCCAGCTAACCGTATCGCAGTTCAACGCGGTATTATTCGCCGGACGCGTCCAGGTCATCAGATCGGTTGAGGTTGCGAAGACAATCGACTGCTCCAACGTGTTGTGAGCGTTTCGTGTGACGCCCGTGTAAAACATATAGTATGTTCCATCGTGTTCTACAATTGACGGCGCCCAAACTTCCGTCGCTTCCGCGCCGGTTCCGGTTGGCGCTAAAACAAACCCATAGTCAGTCCAGGTGAACATATCAACTGAACTGTAGTGTCGAAACCCCTGACTTGATGTAGTACAGCTCGGCACTAAGGGCGAGCAATCGTGGATACTAAACACATGCCAAACGCCATCGCGCTCAATGATGGCTGAATCCTTCAGCCGGTAGTTGCTGGCGGGGGAGATCGTCGATGCCTGGACGGGGTTCGCAAAAAAACCACTGACAACCGTCAGCGCCACCACCCCAAGTCCGACACGAAGAAAGGTTTTGATCATAGAGACGGTTAATAGTTTAACATGACATTATACAATTTTTTTTATATTTGTCAAGGGTTTACCACCAAATACTTTACAAAGCGTCAAAAAAGTGCTATACTAAGGGTAGAAAATATCAAAAAAGGCTATATCTTAGCCAAAAAATAAAAATTTACTATGGAGGAAAAAATATATGCTGCATAAGCCGCACATTCGCCGTGGATGGTACGCCATGACCATCGGTGTCTTTTTTATGACGTTGACAATTTCTTTGCCAGACATTATTCCCGCTTTTGCTGATTCCCCGGTCGTGCAAGGAACGGTCAAAACTACCGGCGGGACCGCCATTCCTAACGCCGTGGTCGAACTTCACACCGCTGATGGTGTTTTTAATGTCCAAACAACCACCGATAGTTCCGGCGCTTACACGTTTTCCTCCACGTTAACAGCCGGAACAGCCTACACCGTTGAAAGTCGGCCAATCACCGGCTACAACCGAAATGATCCCCACGCGCAAAATTTCGTCTATCAATCGGGAGACGCGGTCCGCACCTATAACTTTACGCATTCAACTGCGGCGAAAACCATTACCGGAACCGTGACCGACACTACGGGTAAAAAAATTACCGATGCTGATGTTCAATTCACGCCGTACAATATCACCGGCGCGACGAGCTCGAGTGGCCGCACGGACGGGAATGGTAGTTACACGACGACCGTTGTCGGCGGGACCTGGTTCGCGCAGGCCGCGGTTAATCTTTCAGAATACACGCCGCAATGGATTGCTGAACAGGCGCCAATCCGCGTTGACTTTGCGGCGAATGAAACGACCGAATCACAAACCGTTAATTTCGTGGTCACCCCAGCGACCGGAAAAGTTTCGGCCACGCTATTAAACAGCGATGGAAACAAACTGACGACAAGCAACTTCGTGGCCGATATTGATTTCCGTCGAACCGACGGCGTCGGCACAACTCGTAAAGTTCAGCAAAGCGACTCATCGATCAGCGTCTATCTCACGCCAGGGATTTATAATCTCTGCGCTTTCCACCAAGATTTGCAAGGAAAATCTTTTGACCCGACCGCGACCACCTTTGTCATGACCGAAGGCGGAACCGTCAACCTCGGCACAGTACAAGCGGTCGTTAACGGGGCGCACCTGAAGGGAAAGGTTATTGATGGGGCCGGCAAAGGAATCGCAAACGTTTCGCTTATGGCAGTTCGTGAAGGTGGATGCGATCGTCCGGTCGGTAACACCGGTCCAGACGGAAGCTATGATTTGACTGTCGGGCCAGGCACATGGACGATCGGTTTGAATAGCGCCGATCCGGCCTACAGCCAAGTCGCCCCAGTTAGCGCGACCGTGACGAATACACAAACGGTAGCTGATCTGAATATTACTTTAAAGACGATTGATAAAACGGTCACCGGTGAAATCCAGAATGCCGCTGGTGTGAAACTAACCGACTACGTCGGATCGGCCTTCGTGCAATCATCGCGCAAGGGCACAAAAGTGTCCGCCCCGGTCGTGAACGGAAGTTTCACGATTAAATACTCTTATTCGGATGTTCCTGGTGCCTCAATCTTGGTTGGCGCCGAAGCCACGGAAGGATCGAATTATACCGGCAGTACCAAAGCAAAAGTTTCAATTACTGGCGCAACGGCCACAAAGAATCTCACGGTCCTTGCCTTCGACGCGACGTTGTCAGGAACACTCTCGTTGCCCGATGGGACTGCGGCCGCCGGGAGCGGTTCGGATATCACGATTGAGGCAGTTGATGAAAACGGAAACTTTGTAAGCACTGACGTGAGTGGCACCGGAACGTATTCACTGCCGCTGGCGAAAGGCGTTTGGATCTTTGATTACAACATCGAAAACCCGGAAAAAACGAATGGCCTCATGAATCGTCCGGCTAGTCAAAACACCGTGACAATCGGCGCTGGGCAAACGGTCACAAAAAACCTGACTGTCCGACAAGGCACCAACACTATTACCGGAACCGTGACCGATGCTAATAATGGCGTAGTCGCGCGAGCCGTAGTCAACCTTGATAATCGTCCGGGGCTAGAAAATAGCGCCTCAGCCAAGGTGGCCGATATGGTCAGCGTAACCGTCGAAACAAATGAATCTGGCGTCTATACGGCCAAGGTCCCAAACGGCACCTACCTCGTTTCGGCCGGGGATACACCCTCAGTCGCCGCAACGCAAATCACGCCTGACGCAAAAACGGTAAAAGTCAGCGGAGGTTCAAGCGCCACGGCAAATCTAAAATTCGAAATCAGCAACGCGACAATTAAAGGCAAGGTGACCAGCAATGGAAAAACCGATGGTGGCGGAATCGTGACAGCGTGGACTGATGATGGCGCGTCAGTGAGCGGCGGCGTCGCTAAAGATGGCACCTATACGCTCAACGTCACTAGTGGTGAAACCTGGCACGTTGATGTCGTCGACTTGAAGGGAAACAAAATGCTCGAGAGCGAAGAGAAGGATATAAAAACAAAAGTCGGCGCGAATACCATGAACTTGGCGATGGCTGATGCGGGCGTGAGCGTTCCTGGCCCAGTCACGAAGTCATGCAGTGCTGACCAAACCTGTTCAGTCTCGCTGCCGGATGGCGCCTCCGTCACGTTACCGCCGTTCGCTGTTGATCTTACTGGGACAATCAAAATCACACTTTCGCCCTCTATCAACTTGAATAAAACCACGACTGATACTCCGGCAACCCTCGCGTATGAAGTCAAAGCAATTGATAATGCCGGGAACGCTGTCACTAATCTTGATAAACCAGCTGAAGTTACCGTGCCATATTCACAATCCGAGCTCGCGAAAAATGGTCTCGTTGAAAAGCGTCTCACCCCGACCTATTTCAATCCAAACACCAATACTTGGGAAGATTCTGGCTCGACCGGTCTCGTCGACACAAAAAATAATGTCGCCACCATTAAGACCGAACACTTCACCAAGTTCGCCGTCACCGGCACAGCAAAAAAGGCTCCAAAGTCGACGGCCTTCCGCGTCGTGAAAGCTGATGGTAAAACAACCACAGTTGAAGTAACCGGCTCAAACTTCTCTGGAACACTTAGTGCCGCGTTCGGAAATCTGAAAGCATCCAAAACATCGTTGTCGAACGGGAAGGTCACGATGACCTTTGCGTCGGGCAAGCTGGTGAAAGGTGCTCAGACGTTGATCATTACCAATGGGAATGGTCGAACGCTCGAGCTCAGTAAAACCATCTCCATCGCCAAAGGCGTGCCGAGTGTAAAATAACCATTCTAGTTCCTAGACCGTCGAGTCACTGACTCGGCGGTTTTGTATTTAAAAAAATCTCGTGGTGACCCGAGCAGGACTCG
>CAYGGC010000013.1:0-27567 GCA_964349465.1 uncultured Gammaproteobacteria bacterium | reverse complement strand
CTCACTCGAGTCTTTCTGCCCGACCTGCTCGTTGGACAGGAGGACTCAAGTGAGACAAAACACCAACCGCACATTCACAACCCAGGAGATCAAAATGACAAAGAGACGCATCCTGATTGTCGAAGATCATCAGGTGATACGCGACATGCTCGAACTGTTCCTCATCAATCGCGGCTACACCACACACACCACCGAGAACGGCTTGCAGGGCCTCAACTGGTGTATCGCCCATCAGCCCGACTTAATCATCACGGATAACACCATGCCGTTGATGACCGGACTCGAACTGGTCACCGCGATCCGCGCACACCCTGAGGTTGGCGCGACGAGGATCATCCTCGTCAGCGGCGACACCGACGACATCGAAGCCAAAGCGATCGCCGCCGGTGCAAACGATTTCGCACCGAAGCCGTACAGCCTCGATGACATCCTGCGCTTGATCAAGCGACAACTCGACCCGTAACCACGGAGGTTCGATGAAGATCGAATGGAAAACGGTCGTCGCTCGCCAGCGACACAATTGCCAAGTCTGCGCCAAGCCCATTGAGCCAGGCACGCATTGCTGGTTCCGAAGCTTCTTCAACTCTTTCCTTCGCCAGTGGACGAATCTGTTCATCGGCGAGTGCTGTGAGTATGTGATCCCGAAGTCGCAACGCCGTTCTGCTCCGGTCAACAACCAACAACTGTCGCTCCTCTAACCGTTGCATCCCTTGCCGCGGAAAGGAAACCACAATGCTCTCGTGGACTGACATTCTCGCGGTTGCTGCTTTGGTCGGAATGGCGATCTACGCCATCCGTACTCGTCAACCCGACGACAATAACCGGCGCTTGGATCGCTGGTAACTCGAGGAGGACTGCGTGTATCGAACCAAGTGTGGTCACACAATTCTTGTTCCGACCAACGCCGCCCTGCACCTGCAGGCTCACCCGGAGGTCTTCGACCTCCTGGAGGAGACGGTCGGATCGATTACCCTCCCGTTGAACGGAGGATGGATCGCCACCGATGTTGATCTGGGTCGGATTGTTGGTCGATCGGGATGCCTCAGCACTCCGTTGATCACGACCAGCACCAAAACGACCTTCGCGCGGCGCCTCAATCGACTGAAGCCTTCACGTGTGGCTGTCGATGCTATCGGCCCGGAGATCGGCCACGTTGTACTGATCGCCAAGCCCACGGAACGGACCGGGGTCTACGATCTCGTCACGGCCTACGTCGGCTCTCTGGCCCCGAAGGAGCCTTGGGACCCGACGCTGTCTCCCGAGGAGAAGGTCAAGTCGGTCAGGTTCTGGAACGAGCACGCACTCGTCTACGACCCAGCCGTCATGGAACCGCCGCTCGAATCGACCTGGGACGCTGTCCTGGAAAATTAAAACGACACGGGTTTTCAAGATTTCCTACAAAAAAATCTCTCCCCGTAGCAGACATGTTGTCTCCTGCGGGGTTTTCTTTTTCAAGTAGTAGCACCTACTCCTTCGGAACTTCGTAGAGAATCTGCCGAACTATCGTCCGCTCCCCACTCCGTTTCTTTTTGGCAGAAATTTTTAAAGTATTCACGCCCGGCTGAAGGTCAACATCAACCGAAAACGATCCATCTGATGTGACCGTTGAGGTTTCGTTATTGATGCGCACTTCCGACCCTTCCTCTGTCACGCCTTTGATGGTATAGGTCGCGACCGTCACCAGCGCATCTTCGGCAGGCTGGGTCACGGCCAGCGTCGGCGGCGTAACGAGACGAACAATTTGCCACCCAAAATACCCGGCGACAAGCGCGACCACAACACTCGCCATCACGATTCGGCCATGGCGATACCACCATGGGTGCTCGGCGTTGGCTCGTTGCGGTAGAATTGGGTTTCGACGTTGCTGCGGGACGGTTAAAACGTCGTATTCTTTATCAAACTGTTCCATCGCGGTCTCGACGTTCAGGCCC
Source organism: uncultured Gammaproteobacteria bacterium (assembly GCA_964349465.1). Taxonomy (GTDB): domain Bacteria; phylum Patescibacteriota; class Patescibacteriia; order SBBC01; family CAIJZX01; genus CAYGGC01. The sequence goes on along the minus strand of CAYGGC010000013.1, from coordinate 25,636 downwards.
ATGCGTTCAATATAGCGACGCGCAAAATTACGGGCATAAACCTTACCCGGTAAATCCTGATAGCGCGACGCTTCGATCGACTGTAAGTGTTTAACGGCGATCTGCAACTCCGCAGCGACTGCCTCGATGGTGAGATGAGCTTCTTCACGCAACTGGTGTAAGCGCCCACCAACGCTTTCAGGAGAAATCAGGGCCCGGCTTCGCCAACTCATGCGGTCCGCTCTTCTTCAGATTCAGTCACCTCATCTTCGGACTCGTCCGTTGGCTCAGTGTCTTCCTCCTCACCTTCATTTTCCGGCGTTGTAGTCGTTGTCAGTTGTTCTTCCATGGCTGCTGGTGACGCATCAAGCGCGCCGCCGCCGCTATGCCCGTAGACCTCGCGCGGTTTCGCGCCTTCGCCCGGTCCGATAAAACCTTGCTCTTCGAGGAGATCAAGGATACGAGCGGCGCGGGCATACCCAACGCGCAAACGTCGTTGCAGAAGCGAGGCTGAAGCCTTATCAGCTTGGAGAATAACTTCTTTCGCTTCGGATAATAATTCATCATCGCCAAGATCTTCCATGCTCCCACCAATTTGCGGAGCTGGCTTATCGACAATATCGGTCATGTACTCCGGTTGACCCTGGGTCTTCAGAAACTGTGTCACACGCTCAACTTCTTTCTCACCAACATACGCACCCTGAAGACGTTTTGGTTTTGAAAGTTCCGCTGAGACAAATAACATATCCCCTTTGCCGAGCAATTTTTCGGCGCCACTTGTATCCAGAATCGTTCGTGAATCAATTCCTGAGGCCACGCTAAAGGCGATCCGAGCCGTCACGTTGGCTTTAATCAGACCAGTAATAACATCAACCGACGGGCGTTGCGTTGCCAGGACTAAGTGAATACCAACCGCACGAGCCATTTGGGCCAGACGCACGATCGCGCCTTCGACTTCGTTCGCCGCCACGGTCATCAAATCGGCCAACTCATCAATCACGACCACGATATACGGCATATCGTCATTCACCTCTTTGCGATACGAGGCGATATTCCGCTTTCCGGCATTCTGGAGTACGCCATACCGTCGATCCATTTCGCTTACCACCCAGCGTAAGGCATTAATCGTCTTCGTTGTATCGGTAATCACCGGCGTTAGCAAATGCGGAATTCCGTTATAGAGCGACAACTCGACGCGCTTCGGGTCAACGAGGATAAACTTCAAATCATCCGGCGAGTTTGAGTATAGTAGGCTTAAAATTAATCCGTTCACCATGACGGACTTTCCGGATCCAGTTGCGCCAGCGATCAACAAGTGCGGCATCGCGTCAAGATTCGTAACCCACGGCTTCCCAGAAACATCCTTTCCAAGACTGAAGGCGAGGTTCGAGCTACGGGTTTTAAATTCACCCGAGTTAAGAATGTCACGGAGATTGACCAGCGCCGTACTTTGGTTTGGCACTTCAATCCCCACCAGCGACTTACCTGGAATCGGCGCCTCAATCCGGATCGGGTGGGCGGCTAAGGCTAAGGCGAGATCGTTGCTGAGCGAGGCGATTTGCGCTAAGCGCACGCCCTCGGCCGGTTTGAGGGTAAACTGCGTGACCGTCGGCCCGACGTTCACGTCATCCATTTCAACTGCGATCCCAAACGTCTCTAATGTTTTACGAATTTTTTCTTTATTCCCGTCGATATTACCGCTGGTTGGCCGACTGTCATTCAAGTCCAGCAAGTCGATCGGGATAATAATGTTGCGCTTCGGTCGTTTGACTGCTTTGGGTTTGACGGGAACATACGTTTGTTCAGGTTCGTGTGCCGTGGGCGCTGGGACTTCATCGGTCTCAGCCTCAGCTTCACCATCCGCCACCTCGCGTTGCGAAAACTCCGGTTCATCCACTTCCGTTTCCGCCATCTCCGTTTGGACTTTCGCTAATCGTTGGCGCCAGAAAAAACTCCGAAGTTTCAAGAAGAGTTGACCGGGCACATTCCCCCGTCGCGCCAGCGACTGCAAGGTTGTATCAAGCATCATCAATAACCCAACCACAAAGATGGCCAGGATGATCAAGACCGTCGCAATCATCCCGAAGGCCGTCCGGAATGGGTAACTAAACATGTGTCCGATAAAGCCACCACCCTGACCATTGATCGCATCGTCAAATGAGGAGTCAACTGGAACGAGTAAGTGAAGGAGACCAAGACTAGCGATCAAGGCAATCCCAAAGCCAATCCAACGAACCGCAGAGAGCCGGTACCGCTCTGGAAAGAGGAAAAGGTATCCGATGACGGCTAAATAGACCCAGGTCACATACCGTTGCCACCCAACCACCGTTCCAATCGCGTTACTAATCGTCCCGCCAATCGGATCGGCTAACCCAAAAACGCTAAGGGCACCGATAGCCGCGCCGAGGAGCAATAAGACTATCACGACGCCATGACGGGTCTCTGGCTTGAGTTTCAGCGGTGTTGGAGTACGGGGGTTTGTCGCTCGCTCAACCGACTCCTCCTTCACGACGGGGCGGCGTTTGGAGGGACTATTTTTCGTGGCCATAGAGCCAGAACTATATCAAAAAAAATGCTTTTTCACAACCAAAACCCCCACACCAGGTTCTGGTGTGGGGGTGGTTTTTCAGCAACTATTTAGCCGCTTCTTTGGCCGCGAGTTCCGCCTCGCGATTCTTTTCTTGATGGAGAGCAAATCCGGTACCAGCCGGGATTGGTTTGCCGATGATGACGTTTTCCTTCAACCCGCGGAGCGGATCGAGCTTCCCGGAAACGGCGGCGTCAATCAAGACGCGAGCGGTTTCTTGGAAGGAGGCGGCCGAGAGCCAGCTATCGGTCGAGAGCGAGGCTTTCGTCACCCCGAGAAGCAACGGCTCAAGCACCGGCGGTTTTTTACTCTTCGGCAGGTTGCGGATCAGGTCTTCAACAACGCTACGTTCCGCGATTTCACCAGCCACGAGATCAGTATCGCCGGATTCCTTCAGATAGACGCGAGCAAACATCTGGCGAACAATCACTTCGATGTGTTTGTCGTTCAAATATTGGCCTTGCGAGGAGTAGATGAACTGGATTTCTTTGATGATGTACTTCTGGACAGCGATCCGGCCCTGAAGTGCATGAAGATCCTGAACATTGATTGAACCTTCGGTTAAGGCCGTGCCTGGCGTCACGAGGTCGCCTTCTTTCACGTTGAGCGTGTAGGAAGTTGGAATTTCGTGATCGGTCGTCGTTTCGTGCTCGAATTCGACGTAGACTGCCGTGTCGGTAATCTTCACCGTCCCAGCTTTCGTCGCCGGCACTTCGTCTTCGCCAAGCAACATGATGATGTCGCCAGCTTTGACTTTCTGACCATCCGTCACTTTGATATCGGCTTTCTTCTTGGCACGCTTGGCCGGTAATTGATAGTCATCGTGGCCGTTCGCGCGGTGCTTAATCTTCACGATTCGCATGCCATCAGCATTTTCAATCGTGATTTGACCAGCGACATCGGCGAGAAACGCCGGTGACTTGACTGGACGAGCTTCGAAGAGTTCTTCAACCCGCGGTAACCCTTGGGTGATATCTTGGCCACCAGCCACACCACCGGTGTGGAAGGTGCGCATCGTCAGCTGAGTTCCTGGTTCACCGATGGATTGGGCGGCGATAATTCCGACAGCGGTCCCGATTTTCACCAGGTCGTTATGACCTAGGTCATACCCATAGCAGAATTGGCAGACGCCGCGTTTGGCCTTACAGCTGAGCACAGAGCGAAGTGTAGCTTCGCTGAAATCAGCTTTGCCAAGTTTTGCAATTTTTTCCGGGGTCAGGAGGTCACCAGCATTGGCGAGGGTCTTCCCTTTCGCGTCAACCAGATCGGCGGCGAGGACGCGGCCAGTCATGCGTTGCAGGATGTCGTAGCCCATGTCGTCGCTTTCTTGGCGAGTCACAACAAAGCCAGTCGTATCACCACAGTCTTCGAGTGCAACCACCACGTCTTGCGAAACATCGACGAGACGTCGGGTGAGGTACCCAGCGTTCGCAGTTCGCAGCGCGGTATCGGTCAAACCTTTACGAGCGCCGTGCGTCGAGATGAAGTATTCAAGAACATCGAAGCCTTCTTTGAACGACGCCTTGACCGGCAGTTCCATGGTTTTACCGGATGGGTTGGCGACCAAACCTTTCATACCCATCATTTGGGTGGTCTGAGCCCAAGAACCACGAGCACCGGAGTTGATCATCATGAAAACCGGACCAAGCTTATCAAGCGTTTCTTTCGAGACGGCTTGGACCTCTTCTTTTGCGCCGGACCAAACGTTGATGACGCGGACATACCGTTCGTCTTCCGTCAGAAGACCAGCATCAAAGGCGTTCTGAATTTCCACGATTTTCGCTTCGGCCGTGGCCAGGATTTCCGCTTTGCGGACCGGCACATCAAGGTCGGCCATCCCCCAGGAAATACCGGATTGGGTGACATATTTGAAACCGAAGTTCTTAATCGCATCGAGCAGTTCAACCGTCGAATCGCCACCAAAGTTCGTCAGACACTTTGCGACGAGGGAAGAAAGATTTTTCTTGTCCATGCTCTCGTTCACGAATCCAAACTTAGCGGGCAAGATTTGGTTGAAGAGAATCCGACCGACCGTCGTGACCACGCGTTCCCCGTCCATGCGGACTTGGATTTCGCTTTGGACGTTGATCAGGCCAGCTTCATAGGCCATGATCGATTCTTGTTCGTTGGCGAAGACGTACTCCGTCTTCGGGCCAAGTTGGGTCATGTAGTAGCAACCCAAGACAATATCCATGTTCGGCGAGACGACTGGCGTACCGGTCGCTGGCTTCAACAGGTTCTTCGAGGACAGCATCAAGTTCGCCGCTTCCCACTTGGCCTGTTCGGTTAACGGAACGTGCACGGCCATTTGGTCACCGTCGAAGTCGGCGTTGAAGGCCGAACAAACCATCGGGTGAATCTGAATCGCTTTACCTTCAATCAGGATTGGCTGGAACGCTTGAATCCCGAGACGGTGAAGGGTTGGGGCGCGGTTGAGGAGCACGTGCGCGTTCTTCGTGACCTCTTCGAGAATATCCCAGACTTCCGCGTGGCCAGCTTCAATATAGCGACCAGCTGAGCGGACGTTATGGACAAGTTCGCGCTTAATCAATTGCGAAATCACGAATGGGCGGAAGAGCTCAAGCGCCATCCGCTTCGGGATACCACATTGGTAGAGCTTCAAGTGCGAACCGATAACGATGACCGAGCGGCCAGAATAGTCGACACGCTTCCCGAGCAGGTTTTGGCGGAACCGACCCTGCTTCCCTTTTAACATATCAGCAATCGAGCGGAGCATGCGTTTTTGACCCGTCGAAGCGGTCACGGTTTTTCCATGGCGCGCGCCGTTATCGATCAAGGCGTCAACCGCTTCTTGGAGCATGCGCTTTTCGTTGCGCACGATAACTTCCGGTGCGTTCAATTCCAATAGGCGCTTCAAGCGGTTGTTACGGTTGATGACCCGACGATAGAGATCGTTCAAATCGGAGGTCGCGAAACGACCACCATCGAGTTGCACCATCGGGCGCAGATCCGGCGGAATGATCGGCATCACCGTCATAATCATCCATTCCGGACGGATGTTGTTCGTCTTCAGGTTTTTCGCCAAACGCAAACGGCGAACGATGCGGCGCTGTTTCGTTTCCGTCGCGTCAACAACTTCCGCATCCAACTCTTCGATCATCTTGTCGAGATCGATTTTCGTTAAGAGATGGTGAATCGCTTCAGCACCGATTGAGGCTTCGAAAACATGACCGTATTTCAACGATAAATCTTGGTAGGACTGTTCGGTCAGAATCTGCAACGGCGCTAAACCCTTAATTTCCTTCCGAGCCGCATCAACCGCTTCATCAAGACGAGCGAGTTGCTCAGCCTTCGCGACGCCGAGGTTATCGAGATCGGTTTGCAGCGCTTCCTTTTCCTTCTCTTTCGTCGCGGCGCTTAATTTTTGCTTGATCTGATTCTGTTGGTTATGAATATCCCCTTCGATCTGCTTCTTCTTACCCGTATATTCTGTTTCAAGTTGGGCCAGAGTTTCTTTGCGAAGGTCATCATGCACCTTGGTGATGATGAAGTTCGCAAAGTAAATAACTTTTTCGAGATCCTGGACGCCGATATCGAGCATCAAGCCGATTTTCGATGGGACGCCACGGAGGAACCAGATATGTGAGACCGGCGCGGCCAGGTCAATATGGCCCATTCGTTCACGACGAACAACTGAGCGCGTGACTTCAACGCCACACTTATCACAGACAATCCCCTTGTAACGGATGCGCTTATATTTTCCGCAGAAACATTCCCAGTCCTTTGAGGGTCCGAAAATTTCTTCCGCAAAGAGTCCGGATTTTTCCGGTTTTTGCGTGCGATAGTTAATCGTTTCTGGTTTTGTGACTTCGCCGAATGACCAGCGGTGAATGTCCTCCGGGGAGGCGACCTTCAGGCGGATGGCAGTAAAATCGACGGCGCGTGTTTCTTCGTATGGCATGGTCGTGGGATTAGGCTTCGTCAGTCATCGCCGGCTCTGGCTGCGGTTCAGGAGCTTCGTCTGGGAGAATCTCCGGCGCAATCGCGACCGGTGGGCGCTTCCGCTCCTCTTCAATCGGTTCCATCTTCGCGCCGACCAGGTCAACTTCGAGGCCGAGGCCTTTCAGTTCCCGCACGAGGACGTTAAAGGATTCAGGAACATTGAGTTTTTGGATTGGCTCACCTTTGATAACTGATTCGTAAGCTTTCGAGCGGCCTGGGACGTCGTCGGACTTGATGGTCAGGATTTCCTGCAACATCGCCGCGGCGCCGTAGGCTTCGAGCGCCCAGACTTCCATTTCACCGAACCGTTGGCCACCGAACTGAGCTTTACCGCCGAGTGGCTGCTGGGTAACGAGTGAGTATGGCCCGATTGAGCGTTGGTGAATCTTGTCTTCGACTAAGTGGTTCAGCTTCAAGACGTACATGACACCGACCGTGACTGGGAGATCGAATGGTTTTCCGGTGCGACCATCATAGACCGTCATCTTCCCTGTTTCCGGCAAACCGGATTCAACAAGAAGTTCGCGAATTTTTGATTCTGGCACACCATCGAGCACCGGCGTCACGACACGGAAGCCGAGACGTTTCGCTGCAATCCCTAAGTGCGTTTCAAGAATCTGCCCAAGGTTCATACGGGAAGCGACACCGAGCGGGTTCAAGATAATATCAACAGGAGTGCCGTCAGCGAGGTACGGCATATCTTCCATCGCGACGATGCGAGAGATAACGCCTTTGTTTCCGTGGCGACCGGCCATTTTGTCACCGACTTGGATTTTCCGGAGCTGGGCAACGGAGACTTGGATCTGTTTGATGACGCCGGCTGGCAACTTATCACCCTTATCGCGAGAGAAAATTTTAATATCAACGACTTTGCCGTGTTCGCCATGTTCGAGATAGAGCGAGGAGTCTTTGACGTCTTTCGCTTTTTCACCGAAAATCGCGCGGAGCAATTTTTCTTCGGCTGAGAGTTCGGTCTCCCCTTTCGGCGTAATCTTACCGACGAGGATATCGCCCGAGGCGACTGATGCACCGATACGAACCACACCTTCTTCATCGAGGTCCTTCAGTTTTTCTTCAGAAATGTTTGGGATATCGCGGGTAATAACTTCGGGCCCAAGTTTCGTGTCGCGGATATCGATCGTGTAGTCTTCGATGTGAATCGAGGTGTAGCGATCTTTCTGGACAACTTTTTCCGAAATCAGAATCGCGTCTTCGTAGTTACCACCTTCCCACGGAATAAAGGCAACGACGAGGTTTTGTCCGAGGGCAAGTTCACCATTTTCCGTCGCCGCACCGTCAGCTAAGAGTCCGCCTTTTTCGACGCGTTCACCCGGCATAACCACCGCTTTCTGGTTGATCGAGGTTGACGCATTGGAACGGAAGAAATTGCGGAGATTGTAGGTTCGGATGTTGCCATCGTCTTCCATGATTTGGATTTCGCTGGCTTGGACTTTAATCACTTTTCCCGCTTTCTGAGCGAGGATAACCTGTCCGGAATCGGCCGCCGCGCGAGCTTCAATGCCGGTCCCGACAATCGGCGCTTCCGGTTTGATACAGGAAACGGCCTGGCGTTGCATGTTCGTACCCATCAGGGCGCGAACGGCGTCATCGTGTTCGAGGAATGGAATGAGGGCGGTCGCGACCGACACAATCTGCTTCGGCGAGACGTCCATATAGTCGATCAGTTCAATCGGCACAATCGCCGGTTCACCGTGAACCCGCGCTTCAACTTTATCTTTCATGAAATGGCCATCGTCGTCGAGTGGGGTCGTCGCCGCGGTCGTCACGCCGCGCTCTTCCGTAAAAGCATCGACGTAAATAACATCCTTCGAGGCACGTGGTTTGACCGCGATGGTTTTCAGATCAACGGATTTCAGCTGTTTCGCTTGAGCGGCGGTAATCTTTTCACCTTTCTTCACCACACCTCCAAGATCTTCGCGAGCCGTTTCGCCGACCGCCGATTCCCCATCGTTCGGGACATCGTGGAAGACTTTGCGGAAGGGTGTTTCAATAAAACCATAGTCGTTCACGCGGGCGTAGGTCGACAAGTGACCAACTAAACCAATGTTCGGACCTTCTGGCGTCGCGATCGGACAGATGCGGCCGTAGTGGGTGCGGTGGACGTCGCGGACGTCGAAACCAGCGCGTTCGCGGGACAGACCACCCGGACCCATCGCGGAGAGGCGGCGCTTGTGTTCGAGTTCAGCGAGCGGGTTCGTCTGGTCCATGAACTGCGATAACTGCGAGCTCATGAAGAATTCCTTAATCGAACCGATCACTGGTCGGGCGTTGATCAACTGGTTCGGAGTCAAAGTATTGATGTCGAGGGTCGACATACGATCCTTGATGATCCGCTCCATCCGAGCCAAACCGACGCGGAATTTGTTCTGGACGAGCTCACCAATCGCGCGCACCCGGCGGTTGCCCAAGTGGTCGATATCGTCCGGATCCTTCTGCGAATTGTTCAGGCGGATAATTTCTTTGATAATTTCAACCACATCGTTCTTCTGTAAGACGCGGTGTTCTTTATCGTTCGGGAAATTGAAGTTGAAACGGGTATTCAGTTTATAGCGTCCGACGCGACCGAAGTCGTAGCGATCGAACGAGAAAAACATTTTGTAAATGAGATCGCGAGCGTTATCGATCGTCGCGAGATCGCCCGGACGAATACGCTTATAGACTTCTTTTAACCCTTCCGATTCATCGTGCGCCGCGTCTTTCGCGACCGTCGCTTCGATGTATTTCATGTCGGGGTTTGTATCGACGTCTTTAAAGAGGTCGAACAGGGTTTGGTCATCGCTATACCCGAAGGCACGGAGGAACGTCGTAATTGGCACTTTGCGCTTGCGGTCGATTTTGACGGAAATAACACCGTTCGTATCTGTTTCCAATTCGAGCCAGGCTCCACGGTTCGGGATAATTTTCGCCCCATAGTAGCGATGGCCGCGGGTCATTTCGGCGGTAAAGAATACACCAGCCGAACGGATGAGCTGTGAAACAACAACGCGTTCGATCCCGTTCACAATAAACGTCCCGCGATCGGTCATCAGCGGGAAGTCACCTAAGTAGATTTCTTGTTCCTTAATTTCGCCAGTTTTTTTGTTCACGAGGCGAATTTGCACGCGCAAGGCGGCTTCGAAGGTAATATTTTTCGCCTTGGCGGTGACTTCGTCGAACTTCGGTTCGTCGAGATAGTAGTCGAGGAAATACAACTCAAGATCGCGACCAATAAAGTCGCGGACTGGGGAAATTTCTTCAAACAGTTCCTTCAGCCCGTCACGGAAGAACCAGTCATAACTTCGTTTCTGGATCTCGATGAGATCCGGAAGCGGAGTCGCTTCGTGTAGGGTGGTAAAGACTTTCCGTGGTGCGGCGGTGGACGACGACATGAAAATAAACCCCTCTCCCCACTCGTTCGAATGGGGGGTTATTAGGCTGATAAACTGCGCCCGGAGGCGCCCCGTTGGCTCTGATCGAGCCGATTATGCGCGAAAATAGGTTTGAAATCTCAACCTGAAATGTTGGTTGATACTACCAACTTTTGTAAATGATGTCAAGAATAATAGCCAAACTTTGTCAATATAGATATTTTTGGCTAATGTTAGCGTTTTTTGTTTTTCTGGTGTGGATACATCTCCTGATGTTGTCCCCAACCTTATGCAGTTTTCATACACAGTCAAATCGGAAAAATTAAAAAAAGCCCCACATTACGAAGGGCTGGGATTGGCATGCATCAGGATCTTCATCGCCTCCTCGCAAGGTATGTGAAAGACGTTATTTCGACGGATCGCCAAGGAATACAGTCCGCGTCCACCTGGGATGAGTTCGGCTTGATCTGGAAAGCTTTGTACGATCGTAATAATCGCCTCGCCTTTTCTTTGAAAAAGCACCGCTTGTTGCCAGAACAGCTTCCGACGCTCATAGAGATGCGCCAAGGTATTCATGGCCGAGGCGTAGGAAGATAGGTCATCCAGCCGGCGAGGCACGACGTTGAGTCCATCGCGCGCCGCCAAAATGAACGCTCCGTTGAAGCCATGTTTTCGCGGATTAATCCGTGTCCACGGCACTCGCGGAAGAAGCACTGAACAACCGGCGTTCATCCGACGTACATCATGGAGATACCGATGGTTCGGAGGAACCATCGCCGCCATCGCCTCAACCGCTAGACTAGCAACGTCATCAGGCAGTCGTTTACTTGCGGCTAAGCGATGAAATCGATCGCGAATCTGCTGCCGCGATTCGGTATCCGCCATGCGATACCCGCCAGCTAACAACAGTGCCAACCACGTTTCGATGGCCGGACGAGTGAAGAATCCTTCTGGATCATCGCCGTAGCGCCGCCAAAAACGCTTCATATCGTTTGCCAGTACTTTGGTGATACTTGATTTGACCATACGAACACTCCTTGTGATGGTAGAAAGGACGAGAACCTGAATGCGTTAGGAAAACCTTACATTTTTTCCGCTTTTTGTCAAGCCCAGTACAAAACAAAAAACGGCCGGGATAGCAGAATCATACACACTCACCTCGTCGCTCGACTACAATAAACGAAGATATTCGAGCGCCCGATAAGCAGTTTCGCTGTCAGTCATCGCGCCGCGTTGGATGAGCATCCGCAACCGCGGCAGATCAACCAGCACGGTTTCAATACACTCATGGTCATCAAGCTCAATCTCCCCTCCCCGCTCTGCATTAATAATGAGAAAATGGTGACGCTCGAGATTTGACCAAGCATCATTCGAACTGACCCCGAGGGAAATGAGTTCGCCGGTATAGCCAGTTTCTTCGCGAGCTTCGCGCAGCGCGGCTCGACGCGGACGTTCGCCCGGCTCGATCATCCCACCCGGAATTTCCCACAGAACTTTGCCCGGACCCGGTCGGAATTGTTTCGCCAGAACAATTTTTTTGTCTTTGGTTAGAATAAAAACGCAGACGACTCGACCGCGTTCGGAAATATAAAAGGTTCCGGTTTGACCGTTGGGCAATTGGTAGCGGCGCGTATGCATACTCCGATACGCGTTTAATCGACGCGTTGTTTCGGATAATTTTTTCCAATGCAGATTCATGCCGCCAGTGTTCGTAAAAATAAACGGAGATCGCTAATGGTCTTTTCGGTCAAATCATAGGAAAACACACGACGAAGATCGACCCATTCAAACGCTTCTCCTTCTTGTAGGGTTAGGTGATTTTTTGGAATTCGACTCACAACGTAAAAAATATGACGATGTGTTTGACGATCGGGATTCCAATAATTCACCAGTGGAATAACTTCCGATGATTGTATCGTTACTCCAAGTTCTTCACTCATCTCACGAATAAAAGTTTCCACCGGTTTTTCTCCTTCTTCACTCGTACCACCAAAGAAAGCCCATTGCCCAGGGTTTATCGTAGTCTTGGTGTCTCGTTTGTGCAGCAGAACAGATTGCGTGTCTGGATTATAGAGAAACCCACCGGAAAAAAAACTCATGCTACGCTGTCAGTTTTTTTACCACCTCAACATCACTCCACTCCACTTTCTTCCCTTTCACAATCATCGAGGTTTCCGCGCCCATGCCTGTAATCGCGACCACTGAACCAGAATGTGCCATGGCAACCGCTTGCTGAATCGCCCCTCCCCGATCAAGAATTATGGTTGTCTTGGCGCGGCCGGCGGCAGACATACCGCTGAGAATTTCCTCACAGATTTTTTTCGGATCTTCGTTATCTGGATCGTCTGTGGTAAGAACAATCTTCGCGCAGTATTGTTCCGCAATCTGACCAAGTTTCGGACGCTTCCATTTGTCGCGACCGCCGCCGGCCGCGCCAAAAACGGCCACAATCGCTGTTGCGCCGTGTTGTTGTAAAGCATGATAGAAGGATTGAAGGGCATGCGGCGTCAGGGCATAATCAACAACGACCGCCCCTCCGTTTGGTAACGGGACGCGTTCCGCTCGACCAGGAATTGCTGGCAGTAATTGGAGCGCGGATACCGCCTCTCCTTCGGTTACCCCGTAGGCGGTGGCGACTGCCACTGCTTCCAGTGCGTTCAAGATGTTGTATGCACCGAGATACGGGAGATGAATAGTAGTCCCGTGGAGCGTAAACTTCATTCCTTGTGTTTCTGACTCAAGTCCGTTCACTTGCCAAACCACCGTTTTTTGCTTGAGAGCTAAGGGAATCTCCGGCGCCGCTTTCAACGACACGCCGTGGTGCTCCTCGGCCCAATATTTCAAATAAAACTCTGCGTTCGCATCATCAAGATTAACGACCGTTACTTTTTTTACCGCCTGGCCATCAATGGTTTTATCGCCGCTACGAATAATTTGACCAAAGAGAATCCCTTTCGCCTGACGATACGCTTCAAAACTTCCATGCGATTCAAGATGCTCCGGCGTCAGGTTGGTGATAACCGCGCAATCAATGTCTACACCAACGTGACGATTCTGGGCCAGGCCTTGTGAGGACATTTCAATAACGGCGTAGCGACAACCGGCATCAACCATCGCCCGGAGTTGGCGCTGCAACCGAAAGCGACCCGGCATCGTCATATGGGTTTCATTCAGCGTCGCCTGATCCCCAATCATCGTAAACACCGTCGAGCTTAAACCCACTTTTGCGCCGCTATGCTTCAGGAGTTGCGCAATCATCCAGCTCGTCGTGGTTTTACCGTCAGTCCCGGTGACGCCAATCACGGTCAGTTGACGAGAGGGGTGACGATACCAGAACGCCGCCAGCCAGGCTAAAGCGAAATGATACCGTCGAATCGCCCACCGTGGTATCACGCGCTTCAGATGCCGGAGCATAGGCTTAGGATAATGATTCGGGAGTCAGGTTTTGGTTTTCGCTGTAGAGGATGCTAAACGACGCATCTTTATTTTTGAGAATATCGTAAGTGTCGCCCTTATATTGAAATGAACTTTTTCCGTAACGCTTGGCTGTATAAAACAATCCTTCAACAAAATCTTTTTCCGCATTTTTCAAAAACAACATAATCTCTTTCTCAGCTTGGACGCGATGAACGTTGATCAGTTCAAATGATGGTGGGCGGCGCATCAGGGGCATAGGAAGCGTATTCTATCAGGTTGCGTGGTTCGAGCCAAGGCTAGAGGGAGGGATGATGCTGATCGTCCCGCGGCTCGATCGCAAAGGTGTGATCGGCGTGTCGATGAATATGGTAGGTCGTCCCGTCGAGCACAACCTGGGCCAGACCATGTTCTCGAGCCTGACGAAACAGAGTGCTCAGTGTCGCTGACGCAAGACGCTGCAATAACCGAAAATGATCGTCCGAGACGGTCACGGTATAGCCATGAAGATTCCGGCGTTTTTTAGAACCAGCCGTGGTTGACATTGGTCGCGACGACTACAAAATCACCGTTCTCACCATCGACGAGGCTGAATTTGCGATGATCTTCATCTTCGAAATCAACTTGTTTTGCGACCTCAGTTTGTTGAAACATTTCCAAAACGTCGTCACGATCGAGTTTGTACGCTAAATGCTTTATACCGTAATACGCGCGATCGTCCTCGCACCGCACTTTATGCCCGTGGATAGTGAGAAGGTGTTTGCTCATACAAGAATCCTAGCACGTTTACAAAAAAGCGCTATAAAAGGAAGAAGGTCTGCGCAGAGCGTAGACCATGGGGGAAGTAGGGGGTTTGTTGGGAGGTAGATCGCGGGAGGCGAAGGTGGGGGGAAAGCTTGGGGGCTTTCGGACACCATTCGATCCGGAGATCTACTTCGTTCCTACTTACATTCAAAGTATAGTCCGACTTCCCAGTCTCGTCAACCCCTAAAAACAAAGGGGTTTTGGAAAACGAAAAAAGGTTTTCCACAGAAAAAATATTGCAAAAAAACCTTGGCGATTCATTGCTTCCTATGGTACACTCGAGCCCGTCTAACAGGCCAAGGTGATGCCTCCCTCGTTCAACGGATAGGACACGAGATTCCGGATCTCGCAATAGAGGTTCGATTCCTCTGGGGGGCACCAGTTTGGCCGGTTGTTGTGTTTCTACAGATCAACTCCCCCGCGCATCCGTTTGGCTAACCGATAGGCCTGATACCAGGCTGGTTGTAAAATCATATTGAGGGCCGGCGGGAAACTGACCACGCGTCCGCCAAAGCCTTTTTTGAACCGGGTCACGCCCGCCCATTTATGAGTCTGACTCTCGTTCGGGGCAACTCCCCAGAAATCATACGCTGTAATGTTTCGCGTAATCGCTCGTTGTATTGTTGACCACTGTAAGAGGTAGGGTGCCATCAACTGTTTTTCTTGATCAGAAGAACCACCATGGAGGTAGGTCGCCGTCTGGTCATGCCAAATCACCATATTAGCCGCCAGTGGTCGACCTGAGATTTCGGCAATTCCTAACTCTACCATTTCCACTTTTTTGAGATACTGCCACATCGCTCGATAATACGCCGGCGGATGAAGCCGAATCCCCTGACGTGTGTAGGTCGACGTTATCAACTGTAAAAAAATGTCGAGGTCATGATCATCGGTCGACCAGCGCACGGTCACGCCTTTTTTTTCAGCGAGGCGAATATTGTATCGAGTTTTTTGATGCATCGCGGCTAGCACGCTCTCGGGATCGGCCTGCAAGTCAAGCACTTGTGTCACGTGTGGCTGGAGCGTCGTACCGACAGAAAAATTCTTTGGGAAATCTGCGCGGTCAAACGGGAACGAATACAACCCTGGATCGATTTTTACGTACATTGCTCCCACCTCATCACCGACGGCCCGAATCGCTTCGAGTAAAGCATGGAGCGCTACGAGCGATGTGGCAACGGGCCCACGCGGGCAATACAAATAGGTTTTACCCATCAAGAGTTGGTGCTCAATAATCAACGCGGCACCAACTAGCTGCTCTTCATGAAACGCCCCAAGTTGCCACACGCGGCGACCAAGCGCCCGTTGAAAATCTGCCCAAACGGGCGACTGTAAAAACGGCTGCAGCGGCTGGGCGGCAATCAGGTCAGAAATTGTATCAGTCGCCTCGATTGGTCGGATCGTCACAGGATTCATGAGCGTCCAATCTGCCGTAAGGCCGCCTTCACGCGACTCGCAACTGGCTGATCACTTGGCGTCGCGGTCGCAGCCTCACGCGCTTCACGATTTGTGTATCCCAACGACATCAGCGCATCAATCACTGACGAGAGTGAGCCATCATCCGTTGTCTGGACATCCGACAACTTGCCGCGCAGGTCAACAATAATTCGTTCGGCGGTTTTGGTCCCGACCCCGGAGACCTTGGTTAAGACTTTCGCGTCGCCGCGCTCAATTGCAGTCTCCAAGTCGCTCACGCTGGCCGCGGACAACACCCCAAGCGCAACTTTTGGGCCAACCCCGGAAACGGACAATAATCTTTCGAATAGGCGATGTTCTTGAACTGTCGCAAATCCGTATAATTCGAGTGCATCTTCACGAACATTGAGATGCGTGAACAACTTCGCGGTTGATTGAAGCGGAAACTGCTCAAGTGTTCGCGCTAACGCAAAAACCCGCAGCCCGACGCCGTGGACATCAACCACAAAAGACTTCTCATCACGCGCCGTTACCGTTCCGGCTAACGAAGCAATCATAGGTTTTAGATACTTCCGAGTCGCAAGCCGAACTGCATCCGACTCGGGTAGGCATTGTACGACTGAATGCGCTTGAATTTCTTCGTGGTGCCGTCATAGCGGAAGACTCGAACCCCCGGGTCACCGCGGAGATAGGTCCCGGTGATGACCTCGTCTCGTCCATCAGCATTCGTATCCAACGAGGTTAAGGCCACCCCGCCTAAATACGATCGGCTGAGAGGCTCAACATGAGCTATCATCCGTCCTCGAAGATCGAAGGCTTTGACGTCGGTCCAGTAACCTGGACCCATTGCGGTCAGAATCTCTTCTCGCCCATCACCATTGATGTCACCCGTGCTCACCGTGAGCCCGCTGGTTGGCGTTAACGGATAGGCGCTAAACGCTGAAATTTTCTTGAACTTTTTATCGGCGGTAATTTGCCAGACCGTTACGCTCCGTCCTTTTGTCCGTGGCGCCACAATAATTTCGGCTTTGCCATCAAGATTCAGGTCACTGCTCGCAACCGAAAAGCCGTTCAGCAAGGTGCGGGCATAGGCGAACCCTTGAGCATAGGCTACGAATTTTTTCGTCGTTGGATCATAGGTGAAAATCCGAATTTGTGACGTACCTTTTGCCGGCACGGTAATGAGCTCGTCGCGACCATCCCCGTTAATATCGCCAGCGGCAACCGAGACGCCCGTTCCGCGTTGCGTTGAGTATGGATTGAACTCAGCAATTTTTACACCGCGATCGGTATACACTTTGACCTTCGCATTCGTGCCTGGACCAGTTCCAACCACCACATCAGCTTGCTGGTCACCCGTGAATTCCCCAACCGCGATCATTGTTCCATTCTTGTCGGTACTCGCAAACGGCGCGAACTCCTTGGTAACTTTTCCAGTCGCCGGAGTGATAATACGTACTAACGATTTTGTCCCGGTGCCTGTTCCCGCCGCAATAATGTGCCGCTTGACGGTTACTCGTTGTGCGCCGGTGCCATCAGCACTTGTGCAGGATTGACTATCGATCGGCTGATCGAGTCCGGCCGCGCAGCCATTCGTGACGCTACAGGTTCGTGTTTGGGTTCCGCCAGTGCACACTGTCCACTCTGTACAACTATATGTTGGAAGGCAAGCTTGCACGAGCGAGGCGGTTACTTTCGTCGCGACGTTCGACATCTCCGAGACGTTTCCGGCATCGTCAGTCGTCTTCAGGGCAAAGTAGTAGGTTGTTGATGGCGATAAATTGGTGGCAGTATAGGTTTCCGTGCTACCGGCAATCTGCGGCACCGGCTCGCCGGTTAGCTGCGTGGCCGTGCTAAAACTGTTAGCCGTGATTGGACTCGCCGACATCCGAATATCATAACTCGTCGCCGTACCAGTCGTGCCATCGTCCCCTGGCGCCGTCCAGGTTAACGTCGCCGCGGTCGCCGTTGACGGCGTCGCTGAAGCGGTCACGTCCGGCGTGACAAACAGCACTGCTCCGGAGCTAGAAAAAATCGCGACCCCGAGGGAGAGCGAAATAAGACTCAAGCTTAACGAAATTAAGCCAATCGAAAGTCGTTGGCTAGTGGTGACAGACGCTTGAACCTCGGTCTCAATATTTTTTTTGGCCATAGCTTGTAGGCAAACTATACCACTTTCTCTCTGGTCAAGCAACAACACCTTGGTCGGAACTCATCAGGGTTCTATTGACTTCCGGATCGTGCTACAGTAGCTGGATATGGCTGAAAAATTTATTTTACAAGCCCCCTGGAAGCCGACTGGTGACCAACCGGGCGCGATCAAAAAACTGACCGACGGTCTCGCACAGGGCCTCCCGGCGCAGACACTTCTTGGAGTAACTGGGTCGGGGAAAACCTACACAATGGCGAACGTGGTGGCCACTGTGAATCGCCCGACGTTGATAATTTCCCATAATAAAACCCTCGCCGCGCAACTCGCAAATGAGTTTCGAGAATTTTTTCCACAAAATGCGGTCCACTATTTCGTTTCCTATTACGATTATTATCAACCCGAAGCCTACGTTCCACAAAAAGATCTCTATATCGAAAAAGAGTCGCAGGTCAACGAAGAAATTGACCGCCTGCGAAATGCAGCGACCCACGCTCTCTTGACCAGACGCGATGTGCTCATTGTCGCCTCCGTCTCTTGTATCTATGGTCTTGGGAACCCGGTCCAGTACCAAGCCGTCTCGATCCCGCTGAAACGAGGTCAAGAAATTCGTCGGTCAAAACTGCTCCTTGATTTGACCACTGCGCTGTATCAGCGAAATGACATCGACTTTAAACGTGGCGCATTCCGCGTTCGTGGTGACATCATTGACGTTCATCCCGCCTATAGCGAGGACGGCGTCCGGATTGAATTCGAAGGCGAAACAATATCGTCAATAACGACGTTTGACGTGCTAACCGGTCGAACGTTACAGACGCATGTCGAGTTAACTATTTTTCCGGGTAAACAATTTGTGGCCGCGACGAACCAGCTACCGGTCATCGCCGACACAATCCGAGCGGAGCTCAAAGACCGACTCGCGGTGCTAAAAAAAGAACAAAAACTCCTAGCCGCCGAACGCCTCGAGCAACGAACGAATTTTGATGTGGAGATGCTCCTCCAAACCGGGTATTGCTCGGGAGTGGAAAATTATTCCCGCTTCTTTGATTTTCGACAGGCCGGACAACCGCCATCAACGTTGATTGATTACTTCCCAAAGGACTTCCTCTTGTTTATCGACGAGTCACACATGACGATCCCTCAACTTCGCGCGATGTACGCGGGTGACCAGTCCCGAAAATCCACCTTGGTCGATTACGGTTTCCGACTTCCCTCGGCCCTCGATAACCGTCCGTTGCAGTTCGACGAATTCCTCGATCGCGTTCAGCAACGCGTCTTTGTGTCCGCCACACCGGCCGACTACGAGCTCAAAGAATCAAAACAAGTTGTTGAACAATTGATTCGGCCCACCGGACTGCTCGACCCAGCCATCGAGGTCCGACCAACCAAGAATCAGATCGACGATATTCTGAAAGAAATCCAGGCCACCACCGCCAAAGGTCAACGAATTTTAGTGACCACGCTCACAAAACGCATGTCCGAGGATTTAACAGAATATTTAGATGAACTAGGTATCAAGGTGCAGTATCTCCACTCGGACGTTGAAACGCTCGAGCGCCTAGAAATTCTCCGTGACTTGCGGCTCGGCACCTATCAAGTACTCGTCGGAATCAATCTCCTCCGCGAAGGACTTGATTTGCCCGAAGTGTCGCTCGTCCTCATCCTCGATGCCGATAAAGAAGGTTTTTTGCGCTCCGAAACAGCACTGATGCAGACGATGGGTCGGGCCGCTCGGCACTCCCAAGGACGTGTCGTGATGTATGCCGATCGAATGACCGGCTCAATGGAACGAGCGATCACCGAAACCCGCCGACGTCGAAAAGTCCAAGAAGACTATAACGCCCGCCACGGTATTACCCCAACCACGATTGAAAAAGCTATCCGCGATGACCGGCTGGCCGGTCTCCGTCGTGAAGTTGATGACGTGCCGAAGTTGAACGTCGACGCAATTCCAGCCGATGAAGCGGTTCGACTCTCCGCTGAGCTTGAAGAAAAAATGGACCTCGCTGCAAAAAATCTTGAATTCGAAAAGGCCGCTGCTTTCCGCGACCAGCTCGCTCAACTCAAAGACAAACTTCCGGCCGGTCAAAACGGACTTGCGAAGCGGGGACGCGGAAAATCTCAGCGCTCATCAATCTTCGCCCGTCGGCAATAAAAAAACCACCGGAAGACACACGGTGGGGTGAGGTGGAACGATGACTTCCGCAGAAGTCAGGAGGGGGGCGACCCGGATGGGGCCAAAGGGCCTGGCGCCGCGGAAGAGTGAGCGACTACTCGCAGAAAATGCCCATGTAGGCGCAGACCGCTTCCTTCAGCGAGTACCAGAACGGGATGTTCTGCTGCTCGGTCCCGTTGATGGTCCACGCCTGCGCGGCCGTCGCGACGACGAGCGTCACTACCACCGCGAGCATACCGACCGCCGCATAGCGACGGATCTGATTCATGAACCGCATGCCAATCACCTCCTCTCGGGTGAATCTCTTGTCGCCGAGCTAGCGCGCGCCGACAAGGTCTTGGCCATTCCGTTCGAAGTTCACCGGTTGGCCGTTGAAGTAGATCCGCACCGCCTGAACCTGATCGAACAGATTGCGCGGCGGCGACGTGATGCGCACAGGAATGATGAACTCGTTGTACCGAGCGTGCCGGTAGGCTAGTTGCTGCCGACGCCGATCAATCTGTGATCGCGTCAGAAGCGATTGTCCACCGAGCATGAGCTCAGCTTGTCGACAAGTCATCTCGAAACCTTCGCCCCGACGTGCGACGGCGGCCGCCACATCCAGCTGTTTCGGTGGTTCAGACACGAACCGTCGACTGTTGCTGAATGAGACGATCGCGGAGTCCGCGGCGGTCAGACGAAAAGTCAACGATCCAGCTCCAGTCCCGAGGCGCTCGACATTCATGAAGAAGAATGTGAGATCGGCGAGGTAGCGAGGATTCTGCTCCTTCAGCATCTGGTTCATGCGGTACTGCATGAATTCCGACGTTCCCCATCCACGGGGGTCGCAATTCATACAGGCCGAACGGGCCGCTGACTGGGAATCTTCCCACCTCATGAAGCCTGACTTGGCTTCATCGTAGATACCCGGATCGAGCCAGAAGCGCAACGTATCGGAACCGACCGTGATCTGCGCTCGCCACCGAGCAACGTCGTAGGGTGACGCCTGCAGAGCAGTTGCCGATCCCACCACCAACATCACCCACAACAGCCCGATTCTTTTCATGGTCTCTCCAGTCGACCGAAGGCGACGTGTGAACGTGGCCTCGGGCGGTGCAGGTGAACGACGTAGTGGTAGAAACAGGTCAGTTGGACAGCCTTGAAAAACAGACCAACCCATGGCAGCAACGGTTCAGTGCCAATGATCGCCTGCCCAATTCTGACCAGGCCGAGTGGCAACTGAATCAAGCTGGTCAAGAGATACGCCTCGGTCACGCGTGGCCAATTCACTGACCACTGGTATCGCCGAGCGATGAGTCGAGCCAGTTGATGCCCGAGCCACAGCCCGACCAGAAAGAAGACGGGGTAGAAGAGGAGTAACTGCTCATCGACCCCAGCGTGTGCCGCGCTGTATTCCATCACCTTGAGAGCGACTAACACAGTCAGAAACAACCAGCCACGCGTCCGCATCCCCTGAAATGAAGAGAAAAGCACTGGCAGGTGCATGAACGCCTCCGATGAGGAGTGAGCCTCCACATGAACGTTGTAGAAGTCGTTACGTCAAAGAGCGTGGAGCAGCGTTGAAAAAAACCAACGCACCCCTAATATCGCCACCCTACTCCCCCATTTTTTCGCCGTCAAGTCAACAAAAAAGAACGGTCCGGGAAACCGTTCAAAGAAGGAGGTGCTGGCCAATGACGACCGCGCGATGGAGGTGCGTAGTTCGTGGTCACCACTGTATCCGATGGCTCGGGTACGAGACTGAGGGAGCCGCCGTCTAGGAGTGGCCCATGTACCAGGGCGCCTTGCCAAGACCCCTAGTTCCACTCCAGCCAGCACCAAAGAACTGCTACTGTTACTCTAGTCTTCCTGAGGCTGGCGCGCAAGCCCTTGCAAATCTGCTTGGACCATGATACACTCCGCCTGAATTTTGTTTTGAACTCACATCTTCATGCCTATCAAACGCGCGGCCTTCAAGGCCCTCCGACAAAACATTAAAGCCCGTGAACGCAATTTAGCGGTGAAGTTGAACCTGAAAAAATTGCAGGTCAAACTTCGCAAAGCCTATACCGCAAAAAACCTCGGCGAAGCGAAGACCATTACCGGACAATTAGTTGTGGCGTACGATAAAGCAGCGCAAAAGAAAATCGTTCACCGCAATACCGCCGGCCGTAAGAAATCACGACTACTCGCCCGACTCGCGAAAGGCGTTTAGGTTTTTCCAATCAGAACATCAAGCATCACCTCCGCATCCAGCGGAGTTGATTTTATATACCAATCGGTTTCGAGCAGCTGTCGGTGCCAGGTCGCTAACTCACCGCGGGTAAATTTTTTGCTTTGCGCTAAGGCTTTCTGAACCACAAACGGATGGAGGTCGAGGGCCGGGGCAATTTGTGCGGGCGCCAATCCTTCCTCAACCGCTTCTTGGACCTGACGCAAGGTTCGAAGATGGCGAGCAATCATCGCAATAAGCGCTAGCGGGTGAACCCCGGCGGCCAGTTCCTGATGTAAAAGGTGTAGGGCTCGGGCGCGGTTACGTCCGCCGATCGCGTCCGTTAATGCGAACATATCGCTACTCACCGCGGCGACCACCAACTCCGAAATATCTTCGGCCGTAATCGGCCGCGATCCGGCATGGAGGCTCAATTTATCCAGCTCCATCGCCATCCGCCACACATCGTTGTCGCAGGCCGCGACGAGCTGCTCGGCCAACGCCGGCGAGAGTTCACTCCCAAGTCGCTTCGCCTCAGCAACTAACCATTGCTTCGCCTCAATCGCTGTCAGCGCCGGAAACTCTTCGCGCTTCGCTTCGGGAATTCGCAGAATTGCTGCTACCGCTTTCTTCCCACGACTGGATTTTTTTTTGACGCCCGCGCCAGTTAACTCACGTATGACAATAATCGTATCGCTCGTCGCGCCACTTTTTTCTATCGCCGCAAGGACATCGTTCGGCGGCGTCGACGAGGCCGCTGGATCATACCCGTTCAACGCAACAAAGTTTTTTTTTGCAAACAACCCACCACCACTCACCGCCGCTCGGATCTCGGCAACTGTTGCGGTCAAACCATCCAGCATCACGACGTTAAATCCGGCCGGATCGTGTTTCGCGACAAAAGCATCTCGCAATTGGTGGAGACGAACGCGCGAACGGTAGGTATCGGGGCCGGTCAGGTGGATAATCATTGGGTTGACCCAGCACCACAACGGATAAGGGCCATTCTGGTAGTAAAAGTAAATATTTTGGCTTGTTCAATCATAGGTCTTCGTCGTCTCAAGAAACATTCGTTGTGGTGCTGGGTTGACAGATGGATAGCGTTCGGTTAGGGTTCGGCGTTATCCTAACAGCAAAACGTCACCCGAACAAACCCGCTCCTTGGAGGTGAACAATGTCCCTTGCCTGTTGCGGCACCTGTGGCCATGAGATCGGTATCTCACATCGTTGTGAGCACCATCCGGCTCCGGTCATGGTTCCCGTCCTGCCCGAGCCGGAAAACGGCGACTGGCTTGAAGAACTACTCGTCGAATGCGGTATCGATGAAAATGCCCCCGAGCTCGATGTCGAGGAGTTCTCGGATAAGGATTTCAACTTCGGTATCCCACGCTGGGTACTAGACGAATCGATGATCGACGAACGGTCTTCGGTTGCACCCTAAACCGCGCTGCATAAGCTCGGTTTTTTCTATGGAAAATATCAAATCAGCCGCGCCTTGTGGATTACTTCTCTTGACCCTTTTTTCGGATAGGAATACCCTAACAAAACCGTGACCGGGGGTTTTTCACCTTTTCACGGCCGTCCGCACGCAGGCTGTACGCCTGCAAACAAGGGTTCCTCCACCTCGGAGACTGGTACATGAAGTCCACTCCCTGGGATCACCCAAAGTAGCGAGACGTTCCACGTTTCACCCACCCCTAGCTAGGACCACGATTCGCCCTTCGCGGCCACGCCTCGCTTGCCGAGAAACAGCCACGTAGTGGCACCAGGGTCCGACCCGACGCCGGCATCCGGTTCCTCTGTGAACCACACTTGCCCGCATCAGGGACCAAAAACAATCGACAGGCCGCCTACGCTAGGGGGTCTTTTTTATTCCCCTCCTCGCACGAGGAGGGGTGGCGCGTCGCGCCGAGGTGGTAAAAAAGACCCCGGTCAACCCGAGGCCTCGTTTGTTTATTGGTTACTCATCATCTTCGTCATCATCGTCCTCTTCACCCTCTTCTTCAGCCAGCTCTTCCGTTGATTCCATCTCTTCTTCTACTGGTTCTTCCGCGACTGGCGCGTCGGTCACCTGATCGTCATCTTGCATGGCGTCGTCCATGTTTTTTCTCGTTACCAATAAGCTTTTTATTCTTGTGATCCTTTTTCTAGCTCCTCCGGCGTAAATCCTTCAACCGAATCAATCTCCGCAACTTTTTCGTCACCGTCGTTTGTTTCAGGGGTAGCCACACGGTCATCAACTTCGTGCGTCCCGTCTTCGCCATCGATTGGTTCAAAGCCTTCGCGTTCTGGCATGGGCGTATCCCTAAAAATAAGTAAACAAATTTTACCACACCAAAAAATCAACACAAGATGTGAATACGTCCGACCAAGCGTCAGCTCAGCGGGCTTCGAATGCTTTTAAGCATCGGATTTGTCACTTGGGTGTAGCGTTGCGTTGTCCGGATATTGTTGTGGCCGAGTAAGACTTGCACATACCGAATATCAACACCATTTTCCAACAGGTGGGTCGCGAAACTATGGCGCAGACTGTGAAACGTCGCCGCCTTCTTGATCCCCGCCCGACCGAGCGCTTGTTCAAACACTTTCTGCGCCGTACGCGTCGTCAATCTTCCACCCCACTCACTCGGAAAGACATAGTCCTGCCCAGGTTTTTCAGTTACAAGTTTTTTCAAGTCGCTGAGGATTTTCTCCGGCACAACGCTGACCCGATCTTTCCGCCCCTTCGCCTCTTTGATATGCATCGTCATTTCAGAAAAATCGAGATCCTGAACTCGTAGCGCGACAACTTCACTCACGCGCAGTCCAGCCCCATACGCCAATGCTAACATCAATCGGTGTTTGGTATTTTGCGTCCCCTCGAGCATTCGCCCAATCTCTTCGCGCGACAATACCACCGGCAAGCTCAAGGGTCGTTTCGCGGTCTGAATAGTGATCGGCGCTTTCTCCCGAACAACATGGCGGTAATAAAACTTCAACGCGCTCAGACATAGATTCCGCGTTTGCGCCGACGCTCCCCGCTTCTCAAGGCCGAGGAAATGCTGCCGCATTGATTGCTCAGGGTGTTCATCAGGCCGCGCCGCAAGAAAATCAAAGTATTCCCGCAGGAAATGCAGGTAGATCTTCACCGTTCTCGGACTATAATTTCGTATCCGAAGCTCAGTTTCAGTGCGATCAAGCTGTGATTGAAAGTTTTCCATACAAAATAAGCAGCCTTTCCCCCACACCAATTTATTCGCCTGAAAGAGAAAGGGGTATACGTTTTTTAAGAGAATAATATGCCTTGGAGAATAATTTCAGATTCTTTTCTCGACGCCGCGCATCCGCAAGGGACTTATACCCTTCAAAATACACAAGTTCCAGCGGACGTCGCCAGCTGGTAGAAAAAACCTTGCCCTGGTCATGTTTTGATTTTCGGGAAAATAAGTCGTTGGTAAAGCCAATATAGAGCTTGTTATCCCTTAAACTCTTTAAAAGATACATGTAATACATAAAATTGGTGTGGAAGTTCCTGCCGCCACCAATTTTGCCTGCTTTGACCCTAGCAATATTACTCTAAATAGGCAATACTGGGGTTATTATACGAACA
>CAYGGC010000012.1:10169-28444 GCA_964349465.1 uncultured Gammaproteobacteria bacterium | reverse complement strand
CTGGTGCCTAGGGCCAGAGTCGAACTGGCCACGCCTGCCTCTTCAGGGCAGCGCTCTACCGATGAGCTACCTAGGCATACACCAGAGAATTGTACGAGCACATCCACGACTATATAACGCCCGACCAGAGTAGCCTATTGGCCGGTTTTTTTCAAGCTTGGTGGACCCTACCGGACTCGCCCTTCGGGCCGGGGTCACGACTAATGACCCGTCTCGCTCCGCTCAACCCAGTCACCTCCGCCAGCTCATCCGATTGCCCGTGGTGGACCCTACCGGGCTCGAACCGGTCACCTCCGCCTTGCAAAGGCGGCGCTCTACCAAATGAGCTAAGGGCCCACCACGGGCAATCGACTATTTGAATTGCAAAATTTAGAGAAAGAAGTGCGGCGCTCGGACTTTACCCCGCGGTTAGCGGGGAAATGAGCCCCGACGTTCCGCTCTGCGGACATCGTGACCAAGGGCCCATTAAATATTCGCTCGTCCGAGCAATGAACCAAAAATTCCATCAACCATTGCCCCAAGGAGTCCAGTCATCGCGAGGAAGGAGCCGAGAATCAAGAGTGTTCCCAGTAACTTGATAAATAACCGCGAACCACCTTCAGTCCCGAGAAATTTTTCAGCGAAATCGATCGGGCCAGTAAAATCGTAGATCCACTGGGTTTTGACAACCAAGAGAACTCCCAGTCCGATAACTAACAATTCAATGAAAAACGTCATGATTGAAGTATATCATGGCCTGCGAACAGGGGATTGGGCCATTACATGTTGATGCGGCTATTTCGTTTTTCTGCTTCTGGTAGGGACGAAGGGATTCGAACCCCTGACCTTCTCGGTGTAAACGAGACGCTCTAACCAACTGAGCTACATCCCCAGAAGCAGAAAAACGAACGACCTGGGCGCAGAAACTTTTTTAGAAGCGCCCGTTTGGTCCTGTTCATCGGGACTCTATCCTGGGCAGCGACGAACGGCCACTGGCAGTTCGTCGATCGCTCGTCTTCGCCTCGCTTCTGCCCGCCCCGCCTACGGCGGGGCCCAACTGAGCCTTGTCCCGCATCTGCACAAAGCGCTGATTGCGGGGTAACCGTCCAAACACGACGATACTCTACGTGATTTTGTACAAATAAGCAATGTATTTTTAGGTGACTCTGCCTTTAGACATACTTGTATCTGAGAAAATTCTTCATGGGGAAAAGTCTGTGGATAGTGTGTGGGGAAGCATCTTTGACTCGCGCGGTGGTCAGCGTATGATTATCGACATACTTGTTGCTAAGGCAAAGAGAGCACATTGAAAAGGGTGGTGGCCGTATGGTCGCCGATATCATGTAGGAAGTGTTCCGTGCTTGAGGGCGTGGACACGCTTCGTCTCCGAAAACACCACACAGTCGCTTGGCTGCGTGATCCGCCTCGGCCGTCAGACCGAGTCACGGATGCTTGAACCGAAAGGTTCGTAGGAGAGTGGTCGCCGAAATGCGACCTTCGTCAACAGTCGGCTCGCTTCGTAAGGAGCGTGCCAAGAAACAGGCAACCTAGCGGTGGCGCACCTGTTGATCGAGATTTCGATATGTTCAGTCGGTTTCACCGGCTGGATAGATCACGTCCGAGGACTTGTCGGACATCACGATCGCGCCTGACTGGCCCAAAAACCCAAGGGTAGGGCAAGCATTTGCGCCTGGGAATTCCCAGACACACCGACCTGTTTCCGACAGGTATCTGATGGTCAAGACGACGAACGAGCTTCACGCGCAACCGGTGCTCAACCGGAGCGCCCTACTGAACACGCTTCCAGCGTGCCACCCACCCGATATGTCTGCACGACCAGTGCACTCACCTCGCTTCGTCGAGGCTGTACGCTCCCTCTCAGAGGGCACCTCCCGCCGTGGCCTATGGGCTGCTAGACTGGTGTCAGCCAACACAACGAGGGCCTTGCGCCTGTGCAGACCTGGGGTCGAAGTACGTGTCCCACGACACCGAACCGGCCCCTTCTTTTTTTACAAAAAAATTACACAAAGCCGCCGAAATGATCGGGTGTTATATCTTTTTTTGGTGCGGCTTATACGAGCAGATTCGAACGGATTTCGCGGGCGGCGGCTAGCGCCCCTTCGCCCCCGCAGCCGCCGCCCGGGCGCGCCTTTTCGACGATTTCAAGTTTTTTCTACGGATTCCGAATTAGTACAGATTCGGAATTCGTAGGTAAAGTCTATCGGACTTTACCTTTGGCGGCAAATTCTTTTTATCAAGCCAATCAACTTTGGTATCCTATATGTTTTTTGAACAATGGCAAAAGAATATAATAAGCTAAACAAACTAACTTAAGGTCATTCTTATCATCGTCAATATTTTTCCTGCCATGAAAAAGATTACACCTTATTAAGTACAAAATGCTCATTAATGATTCAAAGGTACCAATGTATTCTTTAAACTTTGTCCTGTTATCTTGATCTCTCATATCTACAACCGTAAAGCCTTCCAACTCTGCAAGTTTATTTCTAAAATCCGCTTGTGCTTTTAGTTGACTAAAGGTTGTTTTAAAATCATCAAGACGACTCACACTATCGATCATAGCTGAATCAGTTGCGCCTTCTCCAAATTTTGACTTCATCCAGGCATTAAAAGATATCCATAGAGCAATAAAGTTATCGCCTATGTCCACTGGGACCCCTTGTCGCTCCGATCTTATGAGCCAATTTCTAATAAATATTTCAGATTCCATGTAAGGAAACTACGATTACTTTTCAATTATTTTTGGCGGCAAATTCTATTCATATGCTAATCCCCAACATTTACTTAGGGCTTCGAATAACTTTGGCATTTGACTTTCGAAGTCACTTTTTGTAATCCCGTCACCCGCTGAGTTAGCTTGAATTAGCTTGTCGCCACCTGACATTGTCCTTACTCCCGCAGAAGTTTTTTTCCAAGTTGCTGGATAATATTCCTCAATAGTTGGAACCGGTGACTCAAAAACTTGAGTACCAATCTGTAATCCAGGATGATTTGCTAGAAAAGTATCTAGCTGAGACCGATCATTTTGCTTATCAACGAAAATCACCACGGTATCTTTGTAAATACTAGTTTCAAGAGGCTTGAATATTTGCACAATGGCGTTGAAAGACCTTTGTGTATTCGCAATATCGCCATCAGCCGGAACAATTTGGATTCGAGGTTTTTCGGTATAATGACGAGTAATGACTTTATTCAAAAAATCCAGATCACTTTTACCTTCAACAATTAAAAAGTTTTTTGGTAAGAGCAAGTCCGCAGGACTACCACCAAGCAACTCGTAAACAACAAAGGGTTTCTCCACCTCTGTAATAGGTTTAATATTGGTTTCCTTATTTATTTTTTCTACTTTAAATGTGGTTTGCCCTGGGTTTTCGTCAACAACCAAAACCGAAGAATGTGTGTTAATAAAAACTTGGTCGCCGCCATTTGCTAATTCGAGGAGAGAATTTTTTAACTTTCTTTGTGCGGTTGGGTGCAAATGTAGCTCTCCTTCGTCAATAAAGAATAAAAAGAACTTGCTGGTTTCCTCATGTTCACGTCGGAATTCAGCATAAGTTTGAATGATTGCAAGCATTAAAGCGCGCTGCATACCATCACCTTTTTCGTCCGCGTCAGTATACACTCCATCATCGATAGAGGTATTAAAGTTTTTTAGAAGATCTTCAAAAATTGGTTCTGCTACTACAAACTCTACTTTACTAGTATCAGGAAACTGTTTTTCTAATCGTACTCTGACTTTACCACTTAGCTCATCTAATTTTACTCTAATTTCTGATTCTTGGGCGGTAAATAATTCATCAAACTTTTCACGAAAGGCCGCATAATCTGGATTCTGTTCTAAAATAGCAGTCAAGACGCCCGATAGCATATTCGCGATAGGGGTGTTCTTACCGTACTCGGCAACATCCATTGGATTCATTTGGGTGCTTACGTATTCAAAACGAGGAAGAAAATCATTAAGAGTACCATCTGCTCCAAAAGGATTCTTCTCAGTCCAAGTGTTATTTACAGTATCAAAAACTTTTCTGTTTTTTTGATCGAGACTAGTACGCTTAACGCGTACAAAGTCATTACTACCGACAAGATTTTGAATAGTGGTTTTGTTTTTTGCGTTTTTCATTTTTTGTATTCCATCTGTAATTTCAGAAAACTCAATTTCAACACTTACTTCAACATTTCCTGTCCGTAAGAATCTGATTTTTCCAATATCGCCTTTTCCGCTATAGAACCAGTCTATGGCTTCAAAAAGATTTGTTTTACCATGGTTGTTTTGACCAACAAAAATATTAAACTTATCGGCCGTAATTTCCGCGTGTTTAATGGATCGAAAGTTTTCGATCGTTATTTTAGAGATTCGCATAATTTACTGATTCGGAGTGTCACTAGTTTATAATTTGATCACTACTCACACTTTCCAAATGATACGAGCGAGGATGTTCCTAGCGTGGCAATGTCAATAAACTCCCCCTTATTCCCAAGTGTATCATCACTGGCTACTTTAAAAAACATTGCTTGCCCCGTTGCTGGAGTAAATTGGGTATAGACTCCCGAAGGAACAACTTTAACGGGATATGAGTCACAACCCTTGGAGTCGCATCTAAAATAGGTTCCCGTTTCAGTTCCGTAGTCAACAAAGTAATACGACGCTGGTGCGTTAGGTAGGCAACTTTCAGAGCTACAGTCAAACCTACTCGACGGAAAGCAGGCAAGTTCTGCGATATCCGCCATCGCACTGTGTTGTTTGGCATCTTCAAAGGAACTTCTTAGGCTTTGATCGGGATGCCGGGTAGAAAGCCTTCCGATACCTTGATTATTATTCGCCTTTAGTTTTGATATTTCACCCCCCTGATATACTAAAGCCGCTCCAAGCACAAGCACGACTAATATACTTAGAGCATATGCACCTTTCCGAAAGGAATTATTAGTCATTGTTTTGTGGTCTTAATACTCGCAAACCTTAGGATCAACTTTTAACTTTGATTTAAAGTAATTTTTCACTTCCGTTAACCCGCCAATCTCGTCGATTAAACCTTTTTCCAAAGCCATTTGCCCAAGCATGCTGGAACCGTCAGCCATTGCTCGTACTTTCTCTATGTCAAGGTTACGATTGGAAGATACGGTTTTAATAAAGTTTTCATTCAATAAAGCCACATCTCGTTCGAAGTATTTTCGCTCTTCGTCCGTCAGTGGCTTATTTGGATCTCCGGCATCTTTAAACTTTCCCGAGCTAATTTGTTGATACAGTATTCCATCTTTTGTGTTCTTTTTTGAGTAATCGAGATAGGACATGGTAACGCCGATACTCCCGACATCTGAGTTGTTTGAAGCGAAGATACGGCTAGCTCCAGTGGCTGACCAATAGGCCGCAGAATCGCCGTATTCTCTAATCAATGCGACAGTAGGCTTGTTTGAAGCTTTAAGTGCTTTCGCAACTTCTTCTGCAGCCACTGGCGTTCCCCCTGTTGAGTCGATTTCCAATATAATAGCCTCAACATCTGTATCTTCATCGGCATCTTTTAAAGATTTAACAATATCCTCAGACGCGGTTTGATCAACATTAATATAACCCTGATTATCTAAAGCATCGGGCGTGATATACGTTACCAGGCTACCTTGTAGCCGAACTCGGGCGATGTTACCACTACATTCGCCACTAAAGTGCGAAGTGACGCCATAAACGTCAATACCAATAATGTTAATGATGGCAAGTAGACCAAGCGTGACAAAGATAGGACGGCTGGGAATTTTCATTACCGTTTGTCTAGGGTTTTCCCGTTAATAACTGCGGTACCTCCAAAGGAAGTAAATATTTTAATGCAACAGTTTTTACGGTCAATATTGTCGTAGAATCTTCAATCCCCAAGAGCATCATCGATAAATACCTCCCGAATTCGTGAAGGGTTGAGTCTTCCGACTCCTTATTCGCCCCGAGCAAGCCTCTGGTTTTGTCATACAAAACGGCTCTCTCGTTGTATGATTTCATTAGCAACTGCATTGGTTCATCTGAATAGCGTTGTGGTAGGCCATCGACAAATATGTAAGCCACTCCCGCTCTTAATCTCAACTGGTCAGAGAAGTACTCGGCTTTTTTTATTTCAATATATTGTACTGACATATGACCAATAACATAAAGATAAAAAAATAAAAACTCTTGGCGTACGTCCTTCCACTCAGCTTCACTGATTGAAGATAGTCGGGACTTTATTTCCTTATCAGTGCCAGAATCATCAATTGCCATTCTGAAAAAGGTTTGTAACTGATCTAGGCTAGCAGGCGCGGCTTTTTCGGCAAGTAGATCGCCAAGAACCTCACCTTTTTCTTTTAGTACCTTTTCAGAATTTTTTACTCCATAATATCCACCCCAAAGGCTCCCTGGACTTGCTGGAACAAGCTTTTTCTTTTTCTCGAAAAATCTGAACATATGTGTAAGCTACTTATTATTTCTTGCTAAATAACTTACCATCTCGTCCGCTATGCCGACCGAGGTGAGAAAAACAGTTACTGCTTTACGTCCCAACTTTTTCTGCATATCAAGTCCTATGCTTCCCGCCCCCATATTCCATGTATATTTCTTGCTCATTATTGGATGCGCGTGGTATTTACCAACACTAGCCACTAGGTACTTAAGTGTTGACTTAAAGATCTCTTCTATATTTTGAGTATCGTAATCGGCAGCAAGTAATCCAATGTTAAATATTTTCCCCTTGTTGGCACCAATAATAACTGTCCAGGAACATCCTACAAACTCAACGGGATCACCATGATAAATTTTTTCATCGCTTAATATTCTCGAATGGCCTGCGAATGAAAATAGTGCATATTCATCGTCAGTGTATTCTTTTAAACCTGTTGTTTTTTCTACTGTGTTGTTAAGTTCGTAATTCCCAATTTTTGTGATCATATAGAATATGAGAAAAGTTAGTTTTTACTCTTCCTGTATCCCGCGTTCTGCGCCTCGGTTTCGGAACTAAAACAACGTTCGGGACGTGTCTTGTCATAATATGATCCGCTAGGAACATGGTAGATACCAGATTGTGCGTTTCCTTTTATTGGCGCATCTGGCGGACAGCTAACCCGACTAGCTTGTGGCGTAGATGAGGAAATGCGCGTTGTGTGCCAGCGCCAAATAAGTGGCGAAGATACACCCACCACAAGAATGGCGGCCGCGATAATCCACGTTATTGGTCTTTTTAACCACAGTTTATTTTGTTGTACTGGAGTTTTTGAGCTCATGTCGATAGAGTTAGTTGATTCATCCGGAGATTGTAACCCTTCGGCATGTAACGAAACCGTATTACGTTGAATTTCTTCAGTTTTTTGCGCAACGCCAACAACCGTATAAACCCCGTTATTATACGAAATAACATCGTGGCCAACGATGGTGTTTATCTTATAGCGGTATTGTCGTAGGTGATTCTCGTCGTAATCCTTTGCATAATCAAGGTGCGCGCCAATATCGGTGACCGTCCCAAGACCTTTTTCACAAAGAAACGCCAAAACACGATAAGCGTTTCCGGTGAGACGTAGCTCGCGATCGTTCTCATCAAATACCTGCCGCTTATCGCTATCGAGTCGAAAGTATTGATGTTTGTAGATCATGCTAACAGGTTCTCAATGGATACTCCTAGTGTCTTGGCTAACTTGGCCACGATGAATACCGAGGGTTTCTTTATCACACTTGTCTCAACCTTCGTCAGAGTTGTGTAGGGTATACCGGCTTTCCTAGCGAGTTCGTCCTGTGAAAGACCGTGCTTCAGTCGTAGTTTCTTAATATTTTGGCCCAAATTATGTTCTTGACTACTATCCATATTATGTTATCCTAATATTGCTACTCATTACAGACAGCAATATTATACCATAAAGAGAGAAAAGCCCGCGTTCGCCCCAAAAGAAAGTTCGAGCCGATATTTTTCCCGGTTCTTTGGCGGTTTTTGAAAAGGCGCGCCCGGGCGGCGGCTGCGGGGGCGAGGGGGCGCTAGCCGCCGCCCGCGAAATCCGTTCGAATCTGCTCGTATAAGCCGCACCAGTCAGTAAATGAGCGAAAATCGCGCGCGCTCGACCACCCGATTTTCGCTTCGTAGCCGAGTTTTCTCCCTTTGCGCCCGAGAGGGCGCGGGCGAACGCGGGCTTTTCTCTCTAACCCATAGATATGAAATATTATCTCTACGCTCGGAAATCAACTGAAGAAGATAGCCAGCAGGTTCTGAGTATTGAAGCTCAACTTGTTGAATTGAAAGAATTTGCCGCCAAAGAAAAACTTGAAATCGTCGCTTCCTTTCAGGAAGCAAAAACCGCCAAGGAACCGGGCCGAACGAAGTTCGGCGAAATGCTAGATTCAATCGAAAAAGGAAAAGCTGATGGAATACTTGCTTGGCATCCCGACCGCTTGGCACGCAATTCGGTTGATGGTGGTCAAATAATCCATTTGGTTGATCGCGGACTACTCAAGGCGATGAAGTTTCCAACCTTTTGGTTTGAACCAACGCCGCAAGGCTTATTTATGTTGAGTATTGCTTTTGGCCAAAGTAAATACTTCGTCGATAATCTCCGCGAGAACATCAAACGTGGTCAGCGACAGAAACTTCGTCGTGGAGAGTGGCCGGGTTGGGCGCCGTCCGGGTATGAAAATGACCGGATAAAGAAAACTATTATCGTTGATGAAAAGACAGCGCCACATATCCGAAAAATGTATCAACTCTACGCTACAAGCGAGTATGGTTTTCAGGACTTAGCAAACTTGATGAATGAAAAAGGACTATCAACTCGCTTCGGTGGACCGATGGCGGTTAGCTTTGTCCAAAAGATTCTTTCTAATCCGTTCTACTGCGGCCTGATTCGTTACAACGGAGAATTGTACCCGGCGGCGCACAAGCCAATTATCTCTAAACGATTATTCGACGAGTGCCAAGCGGTCATGGCTCGCCGCGGTAAACCGCAAGCCAAGCACAACAAATCACATTTGTTTGGTGGACTTATGAAATGCTCGTGCGGTTGTTATATCACTGCCGAAGTTCAGAAGGGTCATACGTACTATCGCTGTACTAAGAAAAAAGGTTTCTGCGAAGAAAAGGGTTATCTTCGAGAAGAAGCGTTAGTCGAGCAGGTCAAGGCGATTTACTCTGGCCTTTCGTTCCCCGATGATTGGACTGATAAGATGTTGGCCAAGCTTGAGGAAGATCGAGAGCAGGAAGGTAAGCAGTCCATTGAGTTTGTAACGTCGCTTAAAGAGCAAATAAAGACCACGGACGCGAAATTAGACCGCCTGCTCGACTCGCATTTAGAAGGCGTTCTCGAAGTTGCTGACTACAAAGCCAAGAAAGACCAATTACTTGGGCAAAGGGTTTCTTTGGAACAACGAATTGGTGAACTTCGGCAGAAAGGCAGTTTTTGGCTCGAACCGATGAAAGAGTTTCTTTTACGCAATAAAGAGGCCAAAATCCTGGCTAACCACGGCGAGCCAGCCGAACTTCGTGCATTTCTGAAAAATATCGGCTCGAACTTTCTTTTGAAAGGGAGAAAACTCGGCTACGAAGCGAAAATCGGGTGGTCGAGCGCGCGCGATTTTCGCTCATTTACTGACTGGTGCGGACGAGAGGACTCGAACCTCCAATCCCTTGCGGGAACAAGCACCTCAAGCTTGCGCGTATACCATTCCGCCACGTCCGCCCGTTTTAACTCCCTAACTAGCTCGATATTTACTCAGCATGGGAGAATTTTCAAAAATACAGCCTGTCCCGAGTAAGCGGAGCGCATCGAGGGACCACGTCCGCGTATTGTTTTGCTGCCGTAGTGTGCCAAAAAAACTTCATTTTGGCAAGTCAGGCCATCCCTCCTTGCCTTTTTCCTTAATCCAACGTAAGGTGTCGAGCGGTTCTTTCTATTATGGTTCTCCCTAATCCACCACGGAGGTCAGCATGGCAAACCAGGCTGAGACACTGAGGCGTTTGCAAGACAATCCCGTTTTGGTCGCCGAGGAAGCGGCTCGAGATCTGTCCCTGATGACCAACACCACGTCGCACGATGTCGCGATCGTCTTCGGGTCCGGCTGGGATGCGGCCGCGAAGCAGTTGGGAAAGGTGGACGCCACGTTCGCGGCCACGAATCTTGCCGGCTTCCTACCGCCGACGGTTCCGGGACATTCCGGTAAGATCAGTTCGTTGACGATCGATAAGAAAAAGGCGCTCGTCTTCCACGGACGAAAACACCTCTACGAATTCCCGGACGACGTTACCGGCATGCCGGCGGTCCTGCACTATGTGCGTGTCGCTAAGGCAGCTGGCTGCAAGGTCTTCGTCCACACGAATGCCGTCGGTGGCCTGATCCCTGTTCTAGAGGTTGGGCAGATGGTTGTCGTTCATGACCACAACGACGTAATTACCAATGTTCCCTCACCGCTCCGCGGAGCGCCGACCTTCCTCGACTGCTCAGCGGTCTACGACCATCACCTTTATACACTCTGTCGGGAGATTGATCCAGCCATATCGAGCCGGGTCATCGCCAACGTTCGTGGTCCGCACTTCGAAACCCCGGCGGCGGCCAAGTTCCTTCAGAACAACGGTTGCGACATCGTCGGGATGTCGATGATTCCCGAGGCAATCCTCGCGCGTCACCTGGGCCTCCGGTTCCTCGGATTATCACTCGTGACCGACGCGGCTGGCGACGCCGTCACGCATGAAGAAGTCCAAGCGGTCGTCAAACGCCGCGCGCCGTACCTGGGCCACTTCCTGAAGCGACTCGTTGAGCGCCTCTAAGCTCGTTCCGAAATACAAAAGACCCTGACCGCTGGCCAGGGCTTTTTTCTTTACTTCTTTTTGACGATCTTTTCGCGTAAGGGGCGTGTGCCCGGCTTACGAACATGGTAGAGCTTCGCGCGGCGAACCTTGGAGGTTCGGACGAGCTCGAGTTTGGCGATGATCGGGGAGTGGATCGGAAAAATACGCTCAACGCCGACGCCATCCGACGTCTTGCGAACAGTAAAAGTCGCGTTTTGCGTTTTGCCGTGCTTCTGAGCGATCACTAAACCTTCAAAGACTTGGAGACGTTCTTTCTCTCCTTCTTTGATCTTCTGGTGAACGCGGACGGTTTGTCCTGGCTTGATATCGGTACGGGCGAGGTCGGTCATAAGGGTGGAAAAAATTGCCAACCGAGTCTACCAGAACAAGGGCCGGCGGTCAAGACGAGGCGATTCGCTTTACCCCACTTTCGCTAGGAAACGCTGCAAATCGACGGGTAACTCGGTCTCGAACTCTTTTCGTGATCCATCAAGCGCGTCAAAGGCCAACTTCGTCGCGTGAAGGAAAATCCGTGGGGGAGTAATTTTTGTGACTTTTAACTTGCGGATTTTGTAGAGCGGGTCGCCGACGAGCGGATGACCAATGGCTTTGAAGTGCACGCGGATTTGATGGCTGCGCCCAGTCAGCGTTGTCACACGAACCAGCGACATGCTCTTCACAAATCGATCGACGGTAAAACGGGTTTCAGCCGCTTTGCCTTCAGTGCTATTCGGTCGCGCGACCATCAAACCAGATTTATCGGCCTTGCGAGCAATCGCGAAAGTGATTCGACCTTGTTGATCAGTTAACCGATTGTAGACAAGAGCGGTATATTGTTTTGAAATGGAGTGGTTCTGAAATTGCCGCTTCAGATCATAGAAGGCGTCATCGGTCTTCGCGACAACCATCACTCCGGAAACATCTCGATCGAGTCGGTGCACGATACCCGGCCGCGTCTCGGCTTGATCGCCAACGTCGGAAATTTTCGGATCGTGTTTGACTGCCCAGTCCGCAAGGGTTGATTCATGAATCCCCGGGCCGCCATGTACGACCAGGCCGGATGGCTTATTGACCACCAGGTAATTCTCATCCTCAAAAAGAATGACTGGCTCAAGCGGCGATTCTTTTCGCGCTTTTTCATGGACCGCGGTATCGAGGTTCGGTAGCGCTAGCGTGTCGCCATTATGGATATTATGGTGCGGGGAAACTTTTTTCCCATTGAGGGTAATGTCTCCGGCTTTAATGTGTTTTTGGATCTGGGTCCGTGACAAGTCGGTGTGCTTCGTCAGCCAAATATCAACCCGACTATAGCCCGGTTCATCAATCACAACAATTTCGCGTGGGTTCATTGGCGTAACCAGTTAATAATCCGAGTTTGCAGTTCCGGACGTTGAACAAGCGCTAAACCACGAACCCCAGGATCGGAAATAAATTCAGAGTTTTTTTCATTTGTCACCCGTGAGAGCATCGCCTCAACCACCGGCTGTTCATCGATATTGGCCAACGCGAGAATGTTCTTCGGGAAAAAATTATCGATGTCCGAGCCGTCGAGTTGTGGCAAGACAGACGGAGAAAGCATCACCGTTTTGTCGATGTCGCTACTTGTGCCCGAGCCGATATAGGCAATATTCGCGCCAAGGCCAGATCCGACCACAAAGATTTTCTTCGCGTAAAATCGTTGCTGTTCTTTGAGAAATCGTACCGCCGCGACGAGGTCGGTCGGCATACTCGCAAACCAGGTAGCTTGTGCGCCCGGAATGGACGATAGAGTGCTTTGGCCAAACCCACGGATATCATACCGTAAGACCGCGAACCCTTCAGCAATAAAAAAATCTCGGTACGGGTTCCACTGACTCCGGTCCTGACCGAATTCGTGGAGAAGAATCACGACCGGAAAGGGTCCGGCGCCCGACGGATACTCGAGGTCCGCCGAAATCACGACGCCGTCCGTACCAGTAAATGACACGGCGGTTGTCGGTGTGTCGCCTGATTCCTTCTTCCCTGTTTTTGGTTGTACGACGGTATTGAAAAGAAGCGTGAGAAGAATAACACCTATCATGACGCCAAAAGCCACAACCGGTGGGGCGGTTCTTTCAGTTAAGAGCCAGCGGGTCGCGGGCATACTTTGAGCTGACTTTTTCGTCTTTTTCATGCGGAAACTATAGCACGAAAATGGCCTAATCAACGAAAACTGGGCAAAGAGGGGATAAGGTGTGCACGCAGGATTGACAAATTGATTGATTTGTGATAAAGAATGCGTATCATTCTTAGTCCAGGGTGGTATACTTCAAGCTCTAATTTTATATATTATCCATCGCGATATTTCTATGCGCAAAGATTTTTCCAGCCAGACCGTCCCGCTGCGTCAGCGGAAATACGGATGGCGCCACCTCCTCCGCGAACGCTCGTGGACTGTTTTGAATATTATCGTCGGCGTGTCGATGCTGGCGAATACAAGTTCGTTGGCTTTTTTGGCTCCGAAAGCAGCCGAAGCGGCTAGTATTGGATCATACGACCAATGTTCGAATGACGATGGTGATGGATACGCTTCTGGTGACACCGGATGTCGTTGGACGTTTGGTAACCTCCAATCGAATAACTCGCTGTATCATGAAGGGGATTCGACTGTTCAACGCCTATGGTTAGATGGCTTCGTCCCAGGTAGCGCCCACTCAGTCACGCTCCAATACGGAACAACGAAGCAAGGCAAGCACGCTTATGACTTCTTGACGACATGGGATGCTTCAGAAAACTGGATCACGGAAGCTGACCTCTGTCAGGATATTGATGGTTGTGTAACCTCTGACGCTACCGAAAACACTCTCCCAATTCCATCTGATCCAAATGGTTCTGGCCAATTTGAAACTGGCACTCGCAACTTTGTAATGCGCGGTGGCGATCTCGACAGTGCCACAACGCCGTCGCTAACCGGCTCATACGCAGCTGACAGCGAAACATCGACAACGGTTGATTTCACCGTCGCTAACAGTGGTGACATGTGTACCACGAGCCGACAGGGTGAAACAACTTGTGGCATCGCCCTCTTCTTCGGTGCACACATCGCGAACACGGACGAATGGTTTGCCTTCAACGGTACGAGTGGCGCAACCGCTATTCCAGGTTCGCCATACCACGTTGCTTTATCAGCAATGGATGGTAGCTCGATTGGTAATCGCGACAACCAGATGCAAGCTGGAGCGATCTTCCAGGGCAACGTCATTATTGAAAAACAGACGGTACCGGATGGCAGCACGCAAAGCTTCACCTTCAACAGCCAAGAGGCCGCCCTTGCCAGTTCGTTAACTGACGGCGGACAGATTGTGGCCGCATTAAACCAAGGCGCATACTCAGTCACAGAAGCTGCCACATCGGGCTGGACCCTAACCAGTATTGTCTGTAATGACACTGACAGTACCGGAAATATCAAGACTGGTGTTCTATCATTGAACGTCGCGGCATCAGAAACTGTGAAGTGTGTCTTCACCAACACCCGTGACACCGGGTCGCTCGTGCTTGAGAAAGAACTAACCGGCGGACCAAACGGCTACACCGGACCGTTCGCGATTCATTACGATTGCGGTACTGGTTTTATTGGGGACGCGAATGTCTCGGCTGGTGGATCACAAACGATTAATGGAATTCCAACCGGAACTTCTTGTACAGTCAGCGAGCCAAGCCTTCCAACAGTCCCGAATTACGATTTTGGAAATCCGAGCTTTTCTCCTTCCGCAACCGTCATGATTCCGACGGGAAATGGTTCGAGCGTCACCGTTACAACGAATAACTCATTGATCCGCGAAACGGGTGATTTAAAAATCATCAAACTCGACCAAGATCAACAGACGATGTCTGGAGTAGACTTCATGGTAGGCAACACTCCATACACGACCAATGCTAGCGGTGAAATTCTCGTTTCTGATCTCCCGACTGGTGATTACACCGTGACAGAAACTGAACCAGCCGATTACTCGTTCACATCGGTCGCCGGGTTGCGCTGTACAAATGCCAATCCATCAACCGCGACGGTGATTAACGACACCACTACAACGTGTACGTTTACGAACACCCGCAATCGAGGCACAATCGAACTGCAAAAAGTTTGGTCGGGTCTTCCGGGCGCCGTCACCTTGCAGATCGGCTCGACCCTAGGCGACGATGACCAGGCAAGCGCCTATCTCCTTGGAACTGACGGTACAACCGGACAGGTTTCAGTTGATACCGGCACATACTACATGTCGGAAGCTGGGAGCCTTTCCGATTACTCAACCTCGCCGCTCTCGTGCTACAACGACGCAAACGATAACGGAATCAACGACAACGAAACAACCGTTATTCCTGGAAAAGACGATAGCGTGAACGTTGGTAACGGTGAACACGTTATCTGCGCCTACACGAACACCCGCAACACCGGCTCAGTCACGATCTATAAGATTGTCCGCGGTGGAACGGCCGAACCAGCTGATTGGACCTTCACGCTCCACGGCACAAATGGCCTCCCAGATGTGAAGAACATTAAGAGTGGCGTCTCGGTTAACGTCCCAACCGGCTTCTACACTGTTTCTGAGAGCGGTCCAGCTCAGTATTCCTTTGTTCGCGCGTTCGGCAATTGCAGTGAAGACGGATTGATTTACATGGACGTCTCGAATGATGGCGCGACCTGCTACTTCGAAAACGAAACCTATGGCATTCACGGTCAAAAGTTCAATGACGTCAACGCGAACGCAACCTGGGACGCAGGTGAAGCCGCGTTGAACGGGTGGACGATGTTCTTGGACACCAACTTGAACAAAGCACTCGACACTGGTGAAAAATCGATTGTCACCCAGAACCACAATAACGTTGATGGCTGGTACTGGTTCGATGATCTCACCGCTGGTACGTATCAGATTTGTGAAGTCCAAAAAACTGGTTGGGCACAAACCTATCCAGTCACCGCGTCGGGCTGTCATACGATTGATTTGCCGATTAGCTACGACTACAACCGTGAGGGTCCGCCAACCATTAAGAATTCAAGCTGCAAACTCTCACTCAACCAAAGTTTCTCGGTCATGTCTCTCGAAAACTCGATTATTTCGGAAGCGACCTGCGACTTCGGAAACCGCTTGATTCCAGTCACAACGATTACCCTCGACAAGACTGGCCCGGCGACCGCCACGAAGGGTCAAACCTTCACCTATGGCTTAACTTGGACCGTCTCCGGCAACACCGCCGCGACGAACGCGATCATCACCGATCCGCTGCCGGCCAATACAACCTTTGTCTCGGCTGACAATGGCGGAACCTTTGCCGCCGGTGTCGTAACGTGGAACCTCGGCACAAAAGCGCCGGGTAGTACCGGTACGGTGAACGTGACGGTTCTCGTCAACCCAAGCCTGACCGCTTCAACGACGTTGAATAATACTGGCACGTTCGACACGGATCAAACGCCGCCAGTCAGTGACTCAGTCCCAACGACCGTAACTGTTCCGCTAGTTCTCGGCGTCTCGGCTGAAGCGGATTTAACCCTGACAAAATCAGTTGATGATAAGACCGCCGAACGTGGTCAGACGCTCACCTACACACTCGTCGTCACTAATACTGGTGATGCTGACGCGACGAACGTCGTTGTAACGGATAACCTGCCAGATGGTTTCACCTTCTTAGCGGGTGGCCGGACAACGCGAACCTGGAATATCGGGACGCTCGCCGCTGGTGCTTCGAAGACCCTGACTTATAAAGTTGTCGTCGGAGATAACGTCATCGCTGGCCAACACATTAACCGTGCCTTCGTCACTGCTGATTTCTTCGACCCGATTGTGGCCGAAGCGATTGTGACGGTCAAGATCCCACAAGTACTCGGTCTCGCGACAACCGGTGCTGGCTTGATGGATTACATGACCTTCATTCTTGGCCTCGTCCTCGTGGCCGCTGGAGCCATCTCCTTCCGCCAACTCCGCCGCCGCGGTCACGCGACAGCGTAAAGGATACAAACGAAAATACCCTCGCTAGTAGCGGGGGTGTTTTTTTAATAAACAAATTGACAAAGACAGATAATTTTGCTATACTATTATTATGTTTCAATTTTAGATTCATGTACTATGTCAATTGAAAACGGTTTAACGTTTGAAGATATGACAGAGCAAGGCGCGTACGATGGCTTGCATAGTGAAAAGAAAGAATTTTCGATTGAAGATGTGAAGAATGAAATAGCTGGGGTTCAGCCGGATCAAAATCCGGAAAATCCATACTACCAACCCCTAGCCCGTCTGCAGGCGATGTGGGAATTTGAGATTGAACCTATGGCGGACGGACCGGACAAGGAAGAGCTGATGACGCTGTATGATCAAAAGGCGTTCGATTTGTTTTCAGCAGAAATTCAAGTTCCTCAAAAACACGAAGTAACAAATCCTAGCTTTAAACCACAAGGACTACTTAAGGAAGTAGATAAAGCTATCCGTGCTTTCCCGTTCGCACGGGCAGAGATGATGGAGAAATTATTCGAACAAGCCGATCAAAGAGCACAAGAAATACCCGGTCGGAGTGAAATTTCGAAGGAAGCTGAATTAGAGTAGCGAACGAGAAAGAACAACTCTTCACGGGTAATTAGCCTGAACCCAGTTCAGGGGAGTAGCAATGGTCAACTGGTTTTCAAAAACACCTCCGCTTCGGCGGGGGTTTTTTGTTCTGCACTGATGGTGGATACTATAGTGCCGCTCTACAACTGGTTAACTTCCGTAATGACTCCTTTGTAAACCGTACTACTGCTATATAGGGTAAGTGCCCCCACTAACCAGGGCATCTCTACTCCTGCCGAAGCATCGAGATGCCCGTCTCGCCGGTCGGAACTGAAGCAGTTCAGTTGCTTTTTGCTACGCAAAATCCGGCTCAACCCAAAATTATCCGTTCTTGGTGGGCGATAGAGGAGTTGAACCTCTGACCTCCACAATGTCAATGTGGCGCTCTAACCAACTGAGCTAACCGCCCATCAAGAAAGGA
The DNA here is from genome assembly GCA_964349465.1 of uncultured Gammaproteobacteria bacterium. Lineage (GTDB taxonomy): Bacteria > Patescibacteriota > Patescibacteriia > SBBC01 > CAIJZX01 > CAYGGC01. Next base: position 10,697 of record CAYGGC010000012.1, on the reverse strand, counting down.
TACGTAGTGTGGCAACGAACTTGAGCGAACCCGAACATTGTACATGATCGGTAAAATATTTCAAGCCTTGACCAGTTTCGCTTGGCTATGATACCGTGCGGTCAGTTTCCCCGCCCTTTTTGCTTTCCTGGAGGCTTGAACATGGCTGTCCGACCCGAAGGATCGTCCCCGGTTGCTCAGGAACCATGCCTGACCGAAGAGGAGATTGCCAGTTTTGTCCGCGACAAGACTCGTCGCTGTCTAACGAGCGATGAACGCAGTCGTCTGAATCAACACTTCATTCTCTGCTCTGATTGTCGGCTTCGGATGCAGTCACTACTTGGTCCGCCGGCCCATCTGCAACAAGTGATTGGCGCTGCCAGTTTTAGCTTCAGTCGTTCGACGACGGCTCGTCGACACGGAACCACGTAACCGTACGTGGTTTTTTTATAGCAAAAGAAGCTCGTTACTCAGCCATCTTAATGATTGGCATGCTAAGCATCAAACTCTCTTTGGCCGTCTTCTTGTTTGCTGGTGGGCGGGGATGGA
>CAYGGC010000012.1:0-10069 GCA_964349465.1 uncultured Gammaproteobacteria bacterium | reverse complement strand
CTAAGCATCAAACTCTCTTTGGCCGTCTTCTTGTTTGCTGGTGGGCGGGGATGGAGTCGCAGTTTGCGACTGCCCGGGTATCGCCGTTCCTACGAAACATGCGATACCCGTCTCGGCCCGCGAAAACAGAAGCAGTTCTGTTTTCTTGTAGCCTCGACCCATCGACCGGTCGTGTACCTGCCCGCCGTACGGAGTACTATTATTTAACTTCTGCTGGTGGGCAGGGATGGATTCGAACCATCGACCGGTCGTGTATAAGACGACTGCTCTAACCAACTGAGCTACCTGCCCACCAGCAACCTTTAAACAATCGTGGGGCGATTCTTACTATTGAGTTGTGAAATGTCCGTACTCCGGCAGGCGGGTAAGACGACTGCTCTAACCAACTGAGCTACCCGCCCCCCAGCAAACCATAAAACGAAACCAGCCGGAGTATACCTCCGGTTGAGGGAGAAGACAAGGTTACGATATCGTCTGCTTCGGCTTGGTAAAATTGACGAGACGAGTCGTCCATTTTCCAAAGGCGCTGGAAGTTGTGCCTTGTCGTAACCGCATAAACATCAGCGTCCAACAGGTGTAGCTGAAGGTCGTGGTGAGGGCAAAGGTCAGGCCCGTGATTCCTAACAGCAACCCAAGGTTCAGGAACGAGGTCGGTTGGATGTAGAAACTCGTGACCGACAATACTAAGGAGTACACAATCAGCGTCAGCGCATAGATGACGAACGATAATTCAAGCACGGCCATCAGGTTCTGCTTGACCATCACCCAGGTTTGGCGGAAGGCCTGCAACGGCGCCGTCCCTTCGATCACTGTGCTGACGACCGAAAACTTCACCAGGAACGACATCAGCATACTCACCGGCACCGTCACCACAAACAGCATCACACTCGTGACTGAGGCCCAGCCAGACTGACCGCCGATAAAGTAGACCGCGGCCGGAATTCCGACGAAGAGCACGGTTACAACGAGAAGCATTAATACACTGAGAAGATTGATGCTCAAAACACGCCAAAATGCCGTTGTGCCGGCGGAAATTCCCTCAAACAAACTGGCTGGCTTCTTTTCGGAAAGACGTGCGATAATATTGACTAAGCTGCCCTGCGACACGGAAATAAGCCAGAGTAGGATCATTCCAAAGAGGAGTGGTAACACGATATAAGCGGTCATCAAGCCGGGCGCTTGCTGAAATAGGTCTTGGACATAGGTCCACCATGTATGCGCTTCACCTTTTTGAACGACATCACGAATCGCGGTCAAATAGTCCTGCAACCGACCAAAACTGTAGACGCTCGAGTTGAGATTTTGGAAAAGATAGTCTGGCTCACCGCGACCAAACAGTAAACCGGCAAAAAACCCAATAAACCACAAATACTTTTTTCGCCACAGAATCGAAAGGGCCTGCTGGGCGATTGACCGAAGGTAGGCGACACGCACAGTCAAAATTAGCCCAATGACAACGAGGCCAAGGGCGGCGAGATTGAGGAACGTGTCGATCATAGAGGTTGTTCTTCGTGTTTGGTTGATGTTTTCCGGCCTAACGCCGGGTAGGAACGAAAGTGAGTATACCACAAAACCGCCTCTAGCGCTAGCGCCGTGCGGCTAGATGGTCGGTTTTGGCCCAAGGAGACGTTCGAACTCATCGCGCTCGATGGTTTCCTTCACGAGCAGTTGCTGGGCGATCGTTTCCAGGGCGGCTCGTTCTTTTTTCACGATCCGCTGGGCATTCAGTCGAGCCTCGTGCAGCAAGCGGTTGATTTCTTCATCAATATCCTGGGCCGTTTTTTCGGAGTAGTCGCGTGACTCGTGAATTTCTCGGCCGAGGAAGACCATTTCTTCGCGCTGGCCAAAGGTTCGAGGCCCTAGCTTGCTCATCCCATACCGAGTCACAATCTGGCGGGCAAGACCGGTCGCGTTTTGTAAGTCACTGGATGCGCCAGTCGAAATTTCACTGAAGACATCGTGCTCAGCGACTTGTCCAGCCAACATGACTGCGAGGTCGGAGGTGAATTCGTTGAGGGTGTGGTAATTCCGATCTTCGGTTGGGGTTTTCATCGTAAACCCACCGGCCCGGCCGCGAGAAATGATTGAGATTTTTTGCACCGGGTCAGCCGCCGGGAGGAAGTGCGCAACAACCGCGTGACCGGCTTCATGGTAGGCGGTGATTTTCTTCTCTTGATCGCTCATCACCTTTGATTTCCGTTCCGGTCCAAGCATCACCTTCTCCATCGCCTGAACACAGTCTTCCATGGTGACTTGTTTGCGGTTGGCGCGAGCGGTCAAAATCGCCGCTTCGTTGAGCATATTCGCTAAGTCAGCTCCCGAGAATCCCGGCGTTCGTTCGGCCATCCGTCGAAGCGACACATCCGGCCCGAGCGGCTTCTGCGCTGCGTGCACTTTCAAAATCGCTTCCCGTTCGTTGATGTCTGGCAAGTCAATCGTTACCCGGCGGTCAAACCGACCCGGTCGGAGTAAGGCTGGATCAAGAATGTCGGGACGATTCGTCGCCGCGATCACAATCACGTGCGTATCGGTATCAAAACCATCCATCTCCACCAAGATTTGGTTCAAGGTTTGTTCGCGTTCATCGTGACCACCACCTAAACCAGCGCCGCGTTGGCGGCCGACCGCATCAATTTCATCAATAAACACAATGCTTGGCGCGGTTTTCTTCGCCCGGCGAAATAAATCGCGAACGCGCGAGGCGCCAACCCCGACAAACATTTCGACGAACTCCGAACCGGAGATATTATAGAACGGCACATCCGCTTCCCCAGCAACGGCTTTCGCTAACAAAGTTTTTCCGGTCCCAGGGGAGCCGACCAGCAAAGCGCCTTTCGGAATTTTCGCGCCGAGATCGGTGAATCGCTTCGGGCTCTTTAAGAATTCTACAATTTCCTGCAACTCTTCTTTCGCTTCGGTTGCACCAGCGACATCTTGGAAGGTGACCGGCTTTTTCTTTTCCTTCGGCTGATCAGGCTCCTTCTGTTGGACCTGCCCGAAACTCATTGCCCGGCCATTTTGGCCTTGGGCCTGGCGGAACATAATCCAGATGAACCCACCGAAGAGGAGGACTGGGAGGAGAATCTGAATCAAGGTGCTGACCCAGAGCTGGCTCGTCGCGGTGTCTTTGACGGTCCCGGTCACGGTCACAAGTTTTTCCGGAGCGATACCGTAGTTCTTTGCGAGCGTGGTCCAGTCAACGTTTGGTTCTTTGCGAGCCGTGACTTTCGTGTTGTCTTTCAGGGTCACGACCAATTTATCGCCAGCGACATCAACTGTTTTGACTTTGTCGGCCTGTATGTTCGAGATCACTTCTCCAAGTGAAACTTGCTTGGCCGATGACTGGTCAAGATTAATACTTCCAAACAATAAGCTAATGCTGAGCAGAACGCCGAAAAAGATCAGAATGTTTTTAAGTAGTGGATTCATGCATTCAGAACGTTAGCGAGAAACTAGGAGATAAGAGCTACTGGGGCCGCCAGGTCATCCTGGAAAATCATGCCTATGGCCCAATCAGAGTAGGCATAGTATAGCGACCAGAACCCCTTTTGACAAGGCGAACCCTTAGGTCTAGGATACCGGCAAATCTGTTCCTTCCACCTCCGGAGGCCTTATGGAAATCGTCATGTCGAAACTGTCTTTTCCGGCTCACAAGGCTGAGGCGATCACCGTCCATCAGCAAGGAGTATTGAGCTGGTGGCTCGAGCACATCCTCGCGGCCCGTCTCAACCTCAACCTCCCGTCGAGCGAGGCTGATGCGCTCGATAACCTCATCAATGCTTTTCTCGGACGAGTTCTGATGCTCGGGTTGAAACCACCGCTCGAAGTGGTGAAGCGGGTTGAACAAGGCTCGATCGCGGTTTCTGGGTTTTTGCTCGACCCGATGACGCCCCGGGTTCGTCGCTATCGCTGTGACCAACACGGCAGCATCGCTCTCTTGGCACATGGCTTTCGCGCCTTGGCCGGAGCCGACGAGTATGGCTATCGACGGATCGCCGGAATTGGCTACGACTGCTTTGTCTTCGCCGCGAACACTTTCAGGCCGACGGAGTATGACGCTATCGTCTACAACGACCTGGCGGTGAACTTCGAACGCTACAGCGCCATTCTCAACCAGGCCATCATCCACGCCAGCCAACCCGATCGGGAATAGCTGGTTTTTTTGTTAGGATCCTAGGTGCGCACGATGGCCTCAGTGGTTTTTTATTTCCCATGCGAACAGAAGAGCGCGCCTGCTTCGCCGGCGCGCTCTCTTTCTTTATTCTGGTGAAAGATTATTTTGCCGACATCACCACGGACATGAAACGGCCATAGACACCCATCGCGACAATGAATCCAATTGCCATCACCAGCGAACCGGTCGAAGAGTACGAATCAACAAACATGCGACCGCCGATGGAGGCCGTGGCCAAGGCCACAAAACCGACCACCGATAAAATTTTTAATGTCGCATGTTTCATTTTGAAACTACCAACGAGAAGAGCAATTGCTAAAGCGATCGAGGCGGTGCCAATCATGATGTGGCCGACATATTGCCATTGCGAATACAACACCTTCATCTGCGCTTGCTTGTCTGCATTACTTGGCAGGTCCACATACAGGTTTATCAATTTGCCGAGGATAAACTGGAGTGACAATAGGCCAAGCATGGCGCTTGAAAGGACAGTCATGCGCGAGGCGGTGGGTGAGGAAATATTGACTTGATCCATATGGCAAATTATTAGTCGATACAATTCTTGCCGCTAGTATACCAGCCGCCACCAAAGCCCGCTATCACGGTATCGGAGGGGGGATTTGTGTTTATCCCTGTGGACAGGTATAATCCCCCCATAGGGGATTAGGATATCCACACCGCTCGCCCCCATATCCCCCTCCCCCTATTTGTTGATAACCCTTTTCCATGGCGAAAACATTGACTGATTCAAGAAAAAGCACCGGCCATCGCCTAGCCATTGTTGATGGGCACTTGAAGAAAGTCCGGCGGATGGTTGATGAAGGAGCGCATTGCATCGACGTGATTCACCAGTCCCGGGCGATCCAGCAGGCGCTCCGGAAATTTGACGAGCAAGTCATGCAACAGCACCTAAAGACCTGTGTCATGCGTGATATGCGAGACCCAAAAACTGGACTAGCTGATAAACGAATTCAAGAACTTATGGAAACCTTTACACGCCTATGACGACCTTACGCCTCGCGGGAGTTGAGCTCGAACCTTGGGAACAAGAATATATTCGTCGGCAACTTGGTCCTGGCGCCTACGTCGCGACGCATCTCGCTGAAAGCAAAGACCTCGGCGATCCAGAAGCGTTACTCGTTTTTATTTACAGCAAAATTACCAGCGACGTCCTCGCTCAATTTCCGTCGCTGCGCCTGATCTCCACGCTCTCAACTGGCTACGATCATATTGACCTAGCTGCCTGCGCCGCACGGGGCGTCACAGTCTGTAATGTTCCGTCCTACGGCGAGAATACTGTCGCCGAACAAGCCTTCGCCCTCCTCCTCGCCTTAACCAGAAAAATTATCCCAAGCGTGAATCGAACGCGCGTCGGTGATTTTCGACTTGATGATCTGCGTGGGATGGACCTTGCGGGAAAAACAATCGGCGTGATCGGAACCGGCCGGATCGGTCAGCATATGATACGGATGGCAAAAGGATTTGGCATGACCGTTATCGCCTACGACCCATTCCCAAAACCTGAGCTAGTTACTGAGCTCGGCTTCACATATGGTGAGCTCGCCACGGTTTTGCGTGACAGCGACGTTGTGTCGCTCCATTGTCCCGCAACCGCGGAAACTCGACACCTCCTCAATGAGGAACGATTGCTGACGATGAAACCGGATGCGATCCTTATTAACACCGCGCGTGGTTCGCTGATTGATACCCAAGCCCTGGTCCGAGTTCTTGATCATGGCCATCTCGGCGCGGTTGGACTCGATGTGTTAGAAGAGGAGTACGCCGTGATTGATGAACGTCAATTACTCTCACCGAGCTTTCACGCGTCGGTTGATATGAAAACCGTCTTAGCTGATCACGTTCTCCTGAGCCACCCACGCGTCATCGTCACGCCGCACAACGCGTTTAACACGCGGGAAGGGTTACAGCGTATTCTCGATACAACGATTGAGAATATCCGTGCTTTCACGGATGGCCACCCGATGAACGTTGTCTCAGACGCTGGGAAAAAATAATAATCTCCTGTATACTACACACTGTCGTAGTAATTGACTGACCTATCCCGTATGGCCCAATCTCGCACCACCCTTATCGGCTGGATCCTCACCACCGTCATCATCGTCGGCGGCATCGCCGGACTTGTTTTCCTGTCCGGCAGTCCAACTGGCTCTGGCGGAAACCTGCCAGCCGTCACCACCGATGATCATCTCCAAGGACCGGCCACAGCGCCAGCCATGATCGTTACCTACAGCGACTTTCAATGCCCAGCCTGTTCGGCCTATGAACCCGTCCTGAAGGGACTAAAAACTGAGTTCGGCGAAAAACTAACAATTGTCTACCGCCATTTCCCACTGAAAACAATTCACAAATACGCCGAGGCGGCCGCTCGGGCCTCGGAAGCAGCGAATCTCCAGGGAAAGTTCTGGGAAATGCACGACCTGTTGTACGACCGCCAACGCTCCTGGAGCGTCGCCACGGATATTAACGAGACCCTGGCCGGATACGCTAAAGAACTCGGCCTAGATACGGAAAAGTTTGCCACTGACTACACTGGATCGAGCGTCAAGGCTCGAGTTGATCGGGACGTCAACGATGGCCTGGGGTTAGGGGTGAATAGTACGCCGAGTTTCTATCTCAACGGTACCAAGCTTTCCAATCCGAATAGCCAAGAAGCGTTCTCAAAGCTTATTCAAGAGAAAATCCCTAGCTAATCACCATGACCGCTCCGTTGATCATCACGATCATTGGGGCCGGCCGGATTGGCCGGACGCTCGGAGAGTTGATTGCTACCCCGACGACCGGCTACGAGGCCCGCTGGTGGGATACCGATCCAGCCCGACGAACTCCGGGCTTCGCGACACTCGACCAGGCCCTCACCGGAGCCAGCCTGGTTCTTTGCGCTGTCCCATCGACTGCCTTTCCTGAGCTGCTATCAGCACTGATGCAGATTCCAACGACCGTTCCAGTTATGACCATTTCGAAAGGCGCTCCCAGCGACGCCTTTCTCTCGCCAGTTGAATGGTTGATGGGCCATCTGCCACAACACCCGATCGTCGCCCTCGGTGGACCGATGATGGCGGAAGAACTATCGACCGATCAGCCTGGCCAGGCGGTTATCGCCAGCACATCAGGCGCCGCCCGCGACCAGATTAAAACCATTTTTGAAGCCGCTCGGATTATGTGTAGTGTCAGCGACAAGCCGGTTGACGTTAGTCGGAGCGGGGTGTTAAAAAATGTATACGCCTGCGCCGTGGGAATGATCGATGGCGCTGACCTGCCGAGCGCTGCTCATCAACGCGCGCATACGATCGCGCGTCAGGAGTTTTTTCTGGCCGGACAAGCGCTCGGTATTGATGGCGATGTGCTCAGCGGACCAGCCGGCGTCGGAGATTTCACGATTACGATTGAAAGTCCTCATTCACGCAACCGCCGATCGGGCGAAGAACTGGTCCGTCAGCACACCTATGACCGTTCCGCGGAGGCAATCCATGGTTTCACTCCAATCATCGTGGCCGCTGGCGATGCTCAAGCACTACCACTTCTGCACGCTGCCGCCGCGATCGTGGCCGGCACCCAAACGCAAGCTTCTCTTCATCAATTGACCGCAATGCTATGAACCGCTCGACGACTCCGCTGTTTGCCAGTTTGATTTTTGGATTACTCGGGACACTAATGTCCGGATATTTGTCCTATTGGGTGTTGTTTGGACCATCCTGCCACGCCGGTCCGATTAGTTGGCTAAGCTGTGGTTCCAACGGCCCGGTAAAGCTGGCGGGAATCCCAACCTGCGTGTTCGGGTTTGCGATGTTTCTGATCGTAGTTGTCGTATCGCTCATCGCGTTACAACGAGCGACGAAAAAATTGCGCTCCGCTTTGCTCGTGGTCGCGACTATCGGGATGTTGTTTTCACTTGGCCTCTCCGCTTACGAACTCTTCTGGTTGCAATGGACGACGCTGCCGGCGTGTGTGTATGGATTCTTCTTCTATGTCGGAATATTTACTTCAGTCTGGCTCCATCGACCAGCGACTCCGATAACCACAACAACCGCGTAGCCTTACCATAAACAATATGATCCCGCCATTGCAACCCCACCCCGATCACGAACCACTCGTGAAAGAGTACGAGGTCGCAGGCTATCATCATGTTCATATTCGACACGACAATCCAGGTTTACGCTATGCCCCACACTATCATCCAGACCACGTCGTCCTTGACGTAATTGAGGGTGAGTTACAAACTGACATTAATGGACATGTCACTATTCTTCGTCCCGGTCAAAAAATTACCATCGATGCGGAGCGATTCCATACGACTGTCATCGGCCCGAACGGCTGCATATATCTTCACGCTGAAAAACATGTCACTTCATAAAAACATCATTCTCGGAACACTCTTGGTTGGATCGCTCCTCGTCGCACAACCAGTGCTTGCTCAAACGACGTTCAGCGTTGAATCGGTTGGGGGGCAGCTTGGCTTAGGCGACGCTGATTTACGAGAAACAACGCTCAATGTTCTCAGATGGATTTTGGGAATAATGTCACTCATCGCTGTCGCGATGATAATTTTTAGTGGTATCATCGCCGCGACATCATCGGACGAAGATCGCGCCGCGACAGCAAAAAAAGTTATCTCCGGCGCAGTGATTGGCCTGGTTGTTGTGTTGCTCGCGTGGGCAATCGTGATTTTTGTTACTCGCAGTACAGCGAATGTGACGGCCCTGTAACACCATTGACACACACAACCTGAACGATGTAAGGTGTCGCCGTTCGTGATGCTCATTTTTTTGGTCCTCAAGGGAGGAAAGCATGGGTCACGCCGATCAGATGCGCCTAACCGAGCACCATTTGGTGCCTAGGTTTCACCACACCGGCACGCAAAACAATGTCATCCAGATACCTGCCTTGATCCATCAGTCCTGGCACCGGGTGTTCGGTGTTCGATCGCCAGAGCAGGTCGTTGTCCACTTGGTTCAGAACTGGTTGCCGGCCGACCAGGTTGGCACCATCGTTGTCCATCGTGGATCAGAGGAGGTTTGTCGAGTACGACCGTGCGAGGCGCAATCACGCAAGTCAGTCGATGAGGAGCGAGCCTTTGCGCTCATTTTCCCATCAAACCGACCTCACGAGATCTTGAAGTGGTGGGCCTGGCACTGGATACCGACCGATTACTTCTCGCTGATTGACGCGACAATTGTGGGTCGTACCTACCTCATTACTCCCGATCAACCGGATCAAAAGACTTTGGACCGACTTGTCGCGACCGAGCGGCGGCTCCTAGAAATTTGCACCTCAAGACCGCGACGCCGCTAACCACTGAATCATCTGGTGGTTTTTTTGTCTTGACATTTTTCTCATTTTCGAGTAGAGTAGCGGGCCAAACAATCCTGTTTGGAGCTCGTTATACAATCAACGTTTGGTTATCTGCATTATTGTCCCTGCCTCACCACCCTTTACCCGGAGGATTTGTGAACGTGTTTCGAACGCTCATCATCCTGATGTGCAGCATGGTGCTCACGAACTGGACGCTGCGAACAGCTCAGGCGCAAACGCACCTGTTGGTCCCTTCGTGGGTCCATGCTAAGGTCGACTCGACCGTATCGGCCGTCTATGGAACCGGCACGCGTCTGGTCTCTGTCAAGAAGTACGGATACTTCCCTGAACGCGGTGATGCTGGTCGGGCTATTCCGATGGAGGAAATTCATCGCTTTCGGCGCGACCTCGTCGACGTGACGTCAACACAGGATGGTGTGCTCTTCGGCGCAACTTCGCCGACCAGGTTTGATCCGATCCACACCGGCAACAGCGCAACGATGAATGATCTGAACAATCAGAGTCTTCGTATTCGTCGCGCGCAGTTCATGAACAACGCCTCGGGCCGACAGTGCCTGGTCATCG
>CAYGGC010000011.1:0-31368 GCA_964349465.1 uncultured Gammaproteobacteria bacterium | reverse complement strand
GGCAGCCATACTAAGTAATCGCGCACATAGCGGTCGAATTGCCGTCCAAAATATTGCTGTAAGACTGATTGAACCGTTTCATCCCCCTTCAATTCCTGCTGCAAAGTTCGGCTTAACTCCGTTCGAAGATTACCGATGATATCACCGCGGAACAGTTCGATCTGCTGATCAATCGCCACCCGGAGTTGATCCTCGGTTTGTGAGAAATCGAGATTGAGCTGATCGGTTGGGACGCCACGGTCAGCAAGTTGCTGTTTCAGCTCGTCTTGTTGCTGCTGACTCACCTGCCCGGATGTAATCCCAGCGTCATCGAGGACATCGTCGGCCTTCGGGATAAATAATCCGAGCAACTCATCCACTGTCATGCCGATCCGGTAATCTGATCGAATTTTTGGTAGTAATCGTTCGACTGTTGTAGCTGACTGTTCAATCACATTCGTCGCTAGCACATCGGGCGAGGCCGTCGAGACGCGCAGTTGCTGATAGTACAAAATGGAAATGGCGACTAAAACACAGAGTAGCGGCAACCCGAGCGAAGCCCCGATCACCTGCCGTGTCCGGACTATTAGGCTATTGTGCGCATGTTCGTAGGCTTGTTCTAAACCGATCAGGCCGCCGATCACCACGACCACCCACGCCACCGCGGTCCAAAGTTGCCACGGTAAAAAAAACCACATCGGGAGAGCGCCAATCACGGCCACGAGTAACCGCCACCAACGCGATGGCAACAAGACAGCGCCGAACAGCGCCGAACCAATCCACCACCCAAGTCCAATCACGCCCAAGATGGTCACACTCAATAACACGGCGGCGCTATCATTGACGAAATTCACACGGCCGGCCAGAACATGCGCCACGATATACCACCACAACGTCGCGCCGGCGACTTGGGGTAGCCACAGCCAGAGAAATCGCGGCGTCCAGGTTGATTGTTTGGTCGGAATCATATTACGAGGTGAAGCCAAAATCCTGACGCGGCGCCGGTTCAGCACTCAGCGCGCCGAATTGCTTTTCATATTTTCCGAGATTTTCCTGAAGCGCGGCTAGGAACCGCTTGGCGTGGGCCGGACTGACAATAACTCGGCTCGTCAGTTGACCATGTGGCGGCATCAACGCTAGAAAGTCGAAGACGACCTCTTCTTTCGTGTGACTAATTTGGACCGCGTTCGCGTAGCGGCCCTGCAGAACTTCGTCAGATGCTTTGAGTTGAATTTGTTGTTCGGCCATAACGTAAAAATAAATGAAAGAATATGAAAGTTATTTTCCGGAACTCCCAAACCCACCCGCGCCGCGCGTCGTCTCGGATAAACTTGGCACCTCGCTCACGGTTACGGCTGGAACTGGTAAAAAAATACACTGCGCGATTCGATCGCCCGCGGTAATGACATACGGTTCAGATGAGGTGTTATGCAAAACAATTTTCCACTCACCGCGATAGCCAGCGTCAATCACCCCAGCTAGCGTCTCAATCCCTTTACTCCCAAGACTCGATCGGTCTTTTATCACCGCCACATAGTCCGGCGGAAAGGCAGCCGAAATACCGGTAGAAAAAATGTGACGTTCGTTTGGCGCCAATGTATAGGTTTCAATCGTAAAAATATCCCAACCCGCGTCTTCCGGGTCTTTTTTCGCCGGCAGAATCGCGGCTGGATTGAGTTTCTGAATTGACCACTTTACCATGCTGATAGTATAGCATGAGCCCGTGGTATACTGTTGTCCTATGCATGTTTTCGTTCGTTTGGCGCTGATAACCCTCGTCGCTTGCGCCTGGCCCGTCTCCGCCAAGGCCGCCCCAAACGGGACGAACCTGCGGACCGAAATCAACACCGCTCGCGCAACCGCAAAACTGGCAAGCCTTAAAGATTCCTATACGCTCCGACGAGCCGCGACCGCCCGAGCGGAGGATATGGCCCGTTTTGGATATTTCAGCCACACCTCGCTCGGTGGGCTCACCTATCGCTCGTGGTTATCTGCCGGTCCGGCCCGCTTCAGTAAAACTGGTGAGAATATCGGCCGCGGCCAACGAACGAGCGCACTCGTAGTGAACGCCTGGATTGCCTCTGGTGGACATCGCCGCAACCTGTATGATACAAGTTTTACCCACGTCGGAACGGCCGTCCGAAAAACCAGCTGGAATGGACGGTCGGTATTTCTGTACGTAGCGATTTTCGGACGAACAAAGTAGCAACGAGAACGATCTGAGCTAGGCCTTGACTATTTTTTGTATTCAGATATACTGTTTTTCTTGCTCATTTTTTGATAGCAGATAGTACGTATCGCGCTAGACCTAGTACCCAGGTTCTTCCGGGCAACCACCGAACTATCTTCGTCCGCCGGAACATCACCGGAGCGGGGGCCCCGAGAGTGCCCCGGACGTGGATGGGTTTTGCCCGACCGATATCAAAAGAACCTCGGTACGACCAAAGCTGAGAAGGGGTTTTCGGCCTAGGTGGCTCAGCTTGGTCTAGCGCGCTCGCTTCTTTCGCCCACCCTCCGACTCTTTCAGATCAGGCTTGTGTTCGCCCACACCGTCCACCACGGACGCGAACATCCCTGCTCTGCAGGATGAAGGAGGTTTGTCGATGTGCTTCGGCGCATCATCCACCCGCACCGGCGTTCTTACGCCAATGTATGAAAAGGAGGCTAACCACTCGGCCGCCGGAAAGTCCGTCGTTTCAATGGAACGACTATGACCCCGGCCTAGTTGATAGGCCACATCGATTTTCGATCGCTGACTGATCGCCCAGATTCGACGGACCGTCCGTCGCGACTGAGCGGTTACGCTCTCACCGGTCACCATCGGAACTGACCAGATTGGAGGTTGCAGACGAACAAGCCTGCCCGACGAGACGCACTACCAAGTGCCCGAATGATTCGGTCTAACACACCAATCACGCCGCGCCGGCCTCGTGGACCTCTACGGTCCGTCTTCAACCTAAAGAAATCGTTATCGGGCTGTTTCGAGAGAAGTGCCAACCTGTCTGAGTTTACCCCGCGCCACTGCCTTGCCACCTGCACGACATCGGCGCGGGTTATTTTTTTTATTCGCGTCGCTTCTCCGTCCAAGCAATCGTTCCAAAATTAGCGCGGCGCGGTCGTCCGTCCGTCGCGTATGTGATCGAAAGTTTTTTCATGCACTCAACCAGGATTGTCCGTTCACCAACGTCGATCGAAAACCCACCACCCAAATCTCCCTTCAGTATGACGTAGGTTTCTCCGCCATTCCCCGCCTGGCGCCGCTCAAGTGGAATCGCGCTGAACTTTTCTATTAATTCTTGATCCGTCACTTCGAGATTAGCCCATCGCTCCGTCAGGCTTCCGTCCGAGCCAACGGTTCCAGCTAACGTTTCTACCTTGGCCGCGAAAGAGCCACTCACCTCGCCAAGATCCGCATCCGAAAATCGGGTTTCTATGATCGCGGTCGTTCGGGGATGTTCGCGCGTCAGTGATTTTCCAGCTTCCGGACCTGTGAGAAGTTTCGCTTGCTCGGTCATCGCCTCACCCTCGCCGTACGTGAGCTGAATCGTCTGCTGAGTTTCGCCCCACGTTTCAGTTTGCAACACGGCCCGGCCCTCGGCATCGAGATGCCGAAAACCATGATCGGTTTCCTCTTCGGAAATGCCATTCGCTTCAAAAATTTCTTGAGCTAAACCGAGTTCGGCTGGCGATGGCTGGAATCCTTCGGGTATAAATTTATTTTTCTTGAAAATCGAGGGCGAGTGAATTAATGCAATACCGTTTTCCGGTCGGGGCGGGACCATCGTCGAAGACATGGCCTAAATGTGAGCCACAGGTCGCACAGTTGACTTCGAGTCGCCGCATGCCCATGGACTCATCAACTTCGGTTGTGACGTTCGCGCCGGCAGCCGGATCCCAAAAACTGGGCCAGCCTGTCCCCGAGTCGAATTTCGTGGCCGACCGAAAAAGCTCCTGACCACAAACAACACACGTATAGACGCCGTCGGTGTCATTGTGCAGCCATTTTCCACTCCCCGGCGGTTCCGTGCCCTTCAGAAAACAAACATTATATTGCTCGGGTGTTAACTTTTGCTTGGCTTCGTCAGCATTCATAGGCGGTGGAAAAAAGTTAGACATTCTTTCGGACTAGTAAATTCATGGGTCTGGAAACCGAGGGATTTGGCCTGACCAATCGCTTGGTGGCTATCATCAATCAACAGCACCTCTTCGGGTTGCCACCGGCCGGCCTGGAGCATCCGTCGATAGAAATTCGGGTCCATTTTTGTTTCGCGGGTTTCGCAAGAAAAAATGAGCTGATCGAAAAATTCTGGTAAATTGTATGAACGGATAATGACATCGCGCTTATCGGCGGAACAGTCCGTCAATAACCCGATTGCATATTTTTCATGCAAATGATTCACTGCTTCCCACATTTCGCGAATTGGCTCAACGTGTAAGTGGTATTTTTTTGCCGTCTGCACGACGCTCGGTCCATAGGCCTCGGTCATCGCGTTCCAAAAAACGTTCGGGGCGGTCACCCCGGTCGCGTAGGCATAGACCTGCGGCTCAAGTCGGTTTCGAATATCGGCCGGCGGATGCGGGATCGCCTTGATCAGCACCTCAACCAGACCAGCATATGACCGCCGATCAAGGACGCCGTGATAATCAAAGAATATCGCCTGAATCATGAAAAAAGTATACCACCCTCGTCCCACCTTGACGATGGATGGCGTGGATGCTAGTTTGCGTAAACCTTGTTAGGGTTTTTCGTCTCATCCTAACCAGGGCAGTGTTCCTTTGTTTCCTTCCTCCTCGCGAAAGGATTTCCGATGAGCCAGGATCACCGTCCGACCGTCGACACGGACGCCATCATCGCTCTCTATGTTTCGGGAAAAGACGAGATCGTAATCACTTCGGAACAGGGCCGGTTGCGCCTGTCACCCCAAGGTCTAGCGATCGAGGGCGCCCCTGAAGCGTTCGACGAACTGCAGCTGAAGGCGCCGTCGTTCAAGGGGTACCCGCTCAATCTCAAACTCGAATTCGGACAACTGACCCTCTACGCTCATTGTGGCGATCGTTGGGGCTACAAGCACACCCTTGGTCCGCTCGGACCAGACCTCGCGAACAACCGTAACTTCAACGCCATGATCATCGTCGCCAATACGCGCCTGTCGCTCTGGCTCGACTCACGCTCCTAAGTTCCCGGGGCGTTTTTTCTTATCGCATCCGACCGTAATCGGTTTGCCTTGGATGATCAACTTTATGTCCAACCGCTCGTTCAACCACGTGAAAAAGTACGTCGGTCAAGCCAATCAACGCCGTCGCCAACCAGAGCGGAAAAAAACTGGTCGTGATCGCCCCGGCGGCGAGAATTCCCGCGACTGCTTCGAGTGAAAAAATTCGTATGACAGTCCGCTCAAGTAACATGCGCGAACGCTGAAATTCGCGCTGCCCATAAAAATTACGATAGAGCGAATAGCCAAACCGAATCGCCATCAATCCGACAAACCACAAGACGTACGGATCAAAAACTCCGGCGACGAGTTCTGATACTGACAGTTGCCAAGCGCTCCCGGAGAACAGATTTAATGATTCAGCGCCAATCACCCGAAAAATCCAGAGCGTCACAATCGCGCCAATCACCACCACCGGGACGTAGGCCCAGACTGGCAAATCCATGACATCAAATTCGTCGCGTACTTTTTCGGTGGCGTTGGCCCGAATGATTGAGAGCTTCGTCAGGGTCGACAGCGACAGCAACAAACCGAGCCACCAATAGGCATTAAGAACATCAATAGCGTCCCAGCGGTTGGCTACAACTAAGATCACTGGGATAATATTGACGGTCGCGAGTAGAAACGCCGATGGATAGACCATAGTCGTTACCTCCTTTATCATTACAATACACCCGTTCTTTGCGCGTCGCAACCTTGACCTCAGACCGGAAGCGTGCTAGCGTCTCGACGTTCCTGGTTGGTTGTCGTTCTTTCACTTCAGGGAGGATCTATGGTTATCAAGCTGACGGAAGCTGGTCTGACCGAGAATGCCCGAACAATCCTCGGTCTCCTCGAGGAAACCTGGCAAAAGATTCAGCCGCACCTCGGTTCACCGAACTACACGGGCTGCATCGTCCGGATCGAGCAACTCAAACTCCCGCCGATGGCGACGACTATGTTGGTCGGGCAGGTCGGCCAGCACGAAGCGCGTCTGGTTGAGCTCGTCGCCGAGAAGAACACTAAGCTGCGCGAGCGCAACTTTTCCGCCGGTCACCAGACCAGTAGGCAGTCCCGTGACCCATACCAGGTTCGTTTCGGCGGCGCCATCATCACCAAGTATGGATTCGCCAACATGAGCGGGCCGCTGATCGTCGGTGTCGCTGGACTGACCGAAGAGGCCGATGAAGCCTTCGCCATCACCATCGCCCGTCTCACCGGATTTCTGCAACGGGCAGACGCTGATACTCTGGCCGCCATGAGTAATAATCAGCTCTATATCGAGTTGCTCATGGCGCCCCGCTAACCCACCACGATTTACACCCGTGGTTTTTTCTTATTTCCCGGCGTAAACACGTCTGGACTTGGTTGCATCGACGACCGGAAAAGCCAACCACCGATGAGGAATCCGATGACCACCAGTGTCCCGCCCATAATGAGCATATCGGGACCGATGCAATCATCCGGTCCATCACCGCCGACGCAGCGTGTTGCAAAGACCGAGCGAAATATATCGGCATAATTTGTGATCGCAGCGTCGGCGGCCAACCACACCCGACATCCCGACGCCGTTTCTTCCGACGCACATTTCGTATCCATGTTACCGCCGATGAAGACAAAAAATCCCACCCCGACAACGATCGTCGCAAACGCCATAGCCAGTCCAGCCCGGAGGTTGAAGGATGATTTCATAATAAAAAAAGTATAGCACAAAAAAAACCGACCTTGGATTAGATCGGGATCGTTTTGAACCAGCCGTGCCGAAGGGCATAGAAGAGCAGCCACATCAGTGCGAGGAAGCCCAAGATAAGAAGCACTCCAGCCACCTCATTCTTTGAGGGCGGGGGCGGATCCGGCTTAGGATCACGATCGGCGTACATCGGGACCTCCGTGGAAAGGGCGGTAGACAAACCCTACACCCGCGGCGCTGGTTTTGACAACTGGCCTGGCGGATTGTACGCTTGAGTCGTGGCTGTGGCATATCTGTGCCTATGCCATATTTTGATTCATTCTACACGCTTCCAGAACTCCGTCGTCTTCGACGAGAGCTTCGACATACTGCAACACCGGCTGAACGAAAACTTTGGTACTATTTACGCGGTCGTAATCTTCTTGGCTTTAAGTTTCGGCGCCAACATAGTATAGGGCGATATATTTTGGATTTCTATTGTTTGGAGTTACGACTTGGTGTTGAGCTCGATGGCGGCCATCACTTGGCACCCGAACAAATGGTCAAAGACTCAGAACGATCTGAATGGCTGAAACACTTTCGGTTAAAAATCATCCGCGTGCCGAATGACGAGGTGATGAACAATATTGATGGGGTGGTAGAGTATTTGCAGGTAGAAGTTACGAAGCGAGTGGAAGAAATGCGCCACCCCAGCGCTCCGCGCTACCCCTCCATATAAATGGAGGGGTACTACTTCCGCATCTCCTCACTATTCCACGAGCTCGACTCCCTTCCCCTCCACGTGTGTGGAGGGGTGATGCGAAGCATCGGGGTGGCGTATTCTCCCCTCCCCACCCGCTAGCGCGGGCGGTACTCCTCCTCGTCAGAGGAGGAGACAAAATTGTCCCCTCCTTCAGTAAGGAGGGGTGGCGCGCCAAGTGGCGCGACGGGGTGGTCCAACAACACTTCCCTTTAGATCCCTCAACTTTTCAGCGTGATACCAAAAGCCCCGCCATTTCTGGCGGGGCATGATTAGTTACTTCTTCTCCTCCACTACTTCCCCCTCAACGACGCCGTCATCCTTTTTAGTGTCGCCGGCGGGTTGCCCGTCTGGGCCCGCTTGGGGCTCACCTTGGCCCTGGGGCGCGCCTTGGTTCATGGCCTGCCCAATCTTCTGCATGGTGTCAGACAGCGCCTTGGAGGCGTTCTCAATCGCCATCTTATCTTCAGAGTTTTTGAGGGCTTTGACGTCATTGATCTTCGCTTCAACTTCAGCGCGGACATCAGCCGGAACTTTATCACCAGCGTCCTTCAACGCTTTTTCGGCGGTGTAGCTCATCGTCTCAGCGATATTTTTTACTTCAATCAGTTCCTTCTTTTTCGAATCTTCGGCCGCGTGGAGCTCGGCGTCCTTACGAAGTTTTTCGACCTCGTCTTTCGATAGACCAGTACTACCTTGGATCGTGATATCAGCGGTCTTGCCGGAGGCTTTATCCTTCGCGGCGACTTTCAGAATCCCGTTCGCGTCGATATCAAACGTCACTTCAACCTGCGGGACACCGCGCGGCGCCGGCGGAATACCGCCGAGGAGGAATTTGCCGAGGGTTTTGTTGTCATTCGCCAACGGTCGTTCGCCTTGGAGGACGTGAATTTCCACGGTGGTTTGATTATCAGCCGCCGTCGAGAATACTTGCGACTTCGAGGTTGGGATCGTTGTGTTGCGGTCGATTAAAGGGGTCATAACACCGCCCATGGTTTCGAGACCCATGCTCAGCGGAGTCACATCGAGCAGGAGCACGTCTTTGACTTCGCCTTGAAGGACGCCAGCTTGGACGGCCGCACCGATCGCAACAACTTCATCCGGGTTAACGCTGACGTTCGGTTTCTTGCCGAAGAATTTTTCGACGGCCGCTTGGACCATCGGCATCCGGGTCATTCCACCGACGAGAATCACTTCGTTAATATCGGCTGGTTTCAAGCCCGCATCATCAAGCGCTTTTTGCGTCGGGATCATCGTCTTCTCGACTAAGTCAGAGACCAGATTTTCCAACTGCGCGCGAGTGAATTTCTTGACCAGGTGAAGCGGACCGGCCGCGCCTTGCGAGATGAACGGTAGGTTAATTTCCGTTTCCATCGAGGTCGACAGTTCGTGTTTGGCTTTTTCGGCCGCTTCCTTCACGCGTTGCAGGGCCATTTCGTCCTTCGACAGATCGACGCCTTGTTCCTTTCGGAATTCATCGAAGATCCAGTGGATAATTTTTTGATCAAAGTCATCACCACCGAGGTGAGTGTCACCATTCGTCGATTTCACTTCAACCGTATCAGCCGAGACTTCGAGAATTGAGACATCGAAGGTTCCTCCGCCGAGGTCATAGACAGCAATTTTTTCATCCTTCTTCTTGTTGAACCCATAGGCGAGGGCGGCCGCGGTTGGTTCGTTAATGATGCGCTTCACATCAAAGCCAGCAATGCGACCGGCGTCTTTCGTCGCTTGGCGTTGGGCATCGTCGAAGTAGGCCGGGACGGTAATGACCGCTTCGGTAATTTTTTCGCCGAGACGTGCTTCCGCGTCGGCTTTCAGTTTCTGGAGCACCATGGCCGAAATTTCCTGTGGCGTGTAGTCCTTTTCGCCCATCGCCACCTTCACGCCGTCGCCGGCATGCTCAATTTTGAAGGGCATCACTTTCAGGTCACGTTGAACTTCCGCGTCATCCCAGCGGCGGCCGATCAAGCGTTTAATCGACGACAAGGTATTCGTCGGGTTCACGACCGCTTGGCGTTTTGCGACGAGGCCTACCAGGCGTTCGCCGGTTTTCGAGGCGGCGACGATCGAGGGCGTCGTCCGAGCGCCTTCAGCGTTTTCTAGAACTTTTGGTTCACCGCCTTCGATGACCGCCATCGCTGAGTTGGTGGTCCCGAGGTCGATTCCGAGAATTTTTGGCATAGGGGTAGAAGTGTTTAAGCGAAATAAATGAAATTAGGGGTGCTTGAAAAAGGTGGTGGTGTTTTTTTCGAGCGTCGAATATAAGCCGAGAACATCATCGTGCGTGAGGGCATGGTCCTGTTCAACCGCCGGGACTTCATCAGCGACGAGGTCAGTGACGAGGCCTTGGGCCGTCATCCCGCCTGGCGTCAGGGCCAGAATCGAGAGGAGTGAGGTGCCACAGACGACGCAGTCAATGTAGGTCAGAACTTGCTGATCGCGCTCACCGAGGATTTGGAGGCGCTGGAAGTCGAACAGACTTGAGCAGTTTGGGCAACGAACGTTCAGTTTGGCCAGGTGGTTGAATTGGGGTGGCAATGCCATGATTGAGGGTTAGTTTTTTTCTCGAGTGGGTGACCCATGCTTTGATCAGTCACCCGCCCGAGAAACCTCCGCTAGGAGGTTTTCACGGTGATCCGCTTAGGTTTCGCTTCGTCGGCTTTCGGAACAGAAATCTTGAGAATTCCGTCTTTAAACGTCGCTTCGGCTTTTTCCCCGATGACGGCTTTGGGCAGCGCGACTACCCGATAGAAGGCGCCGCTGCGAATTTCTTTGCGGTAGTAATTCTTTTCGTCAACCTCCGTCTGATGCTCTGAACTACCGAAAATTTTTAAGACGTTGTCTTCAATTTCGATATTGACCTTCGCGGGGTCGACGCCGGCCAGGGGCGCTTCGACCATCACATGATCCTTGTCTTCATAGACATCGACGGCTGGGGTCATGAGCCGCGGCATCCGCATCCCGCGAACGTCGTCGCTGAAGAAGCGATCCATGTCATCGAAGATATCCATTGGGGTCCATTTTACCATTGCCATAGATTGGTCCTTTCTGGCCGGGTAATTCTCGGCCGTAAGCGAATAAGAATATGTGCAGAAATTATTCAGCGACGACGACTTGCGCGGGTTCAATCACCTTGTCGTGCATCATGAAACCGGTTTTGACTTCTTCTAAAATTGTATCCGCGGCCACGCCGTCTTTTTTCAACTTTGAAATAGCGTGATGTTTGATGTGGTCGAAGGTTTCGCCAACCGTCGGGATAACCGTCATGCCAAAGGCACGGAGCGTTTCTTCAAAAAATTTTACGATATGGGCAATCCCTTTGACCCAGTCGAGTTCCTGTTGATCCGCCGGAATATGCTTGACCGCGCGCTTCAGGTTATCGTAGATCGGGAGAAACTCGAGAACGGTCTGGGCCGTAACAAAACCAGCCATCTCCTGCTTCTCTTTGTCGCTTTGTTTTTTGAGGTTCTGGTAATCGGCGGTGGCGCGTTGCCAGCCCGCCAGGTGTTCCTGGGCCTTCAGCTGGAGATTCGCGATCACGTCTTCTTCGGGAATAGCTTGGCTATCTGGGGTGGATTGAACGTCGGACATTGGACTTACAATGATTTCAATAAGTGTTGAGCGTGTTTCAGGAGCGCGACGTGTTCGTCGTAATCTTGTCGCATCGGACCGAGGATCCCGATCACACCGGGTTGATGGTGGGGCACGGTATACCGCACGACAATCGCCCCGAAATCCGGACTGAATGGGTTGTCGCGCCCGACCATTACGCGAATTTCATCATCGACCCGGTCAAACATCTTCTGCATCACCTCGTCCATCTGGTCAACGACGCGGGAGAGGTTTTGCAAGACGTTAACGGTTTCAAACTCCGGCTGGGCAAAGAGATTTGAGAGGCCGGTGTAATAGGTGTCATATTTTCCGTGGGCGAGGATCACCGCCTCGTCAGATAATTCGGCCAACATTTTTGCTAACCGGCGCATCATTTCCTGTTGCGAGTGTCGATAGGCATGGACGACTTCAGCTAGATGGGCCTGTTCTTTTTGTCGTAAGGATTTTTCTTGATGGAGGTTCGCAACATGCAGACGCCAGGCCGCTTCGGTCGGCACCCGACCAGCCGAGGTGTGTGGCTGATGGAGAAAGCCCGCTTCTTCGAGGGCGGCCATATCATTCCGAACGGTCGCCGGTGAGACCTTTAAGGCTTCGCGGTTGACCAGTTGACCAGAACTAACCGGTTTGGCCGTTTCGACGTACTCGGTAATGATCGCGGCCAGTAAGGCTTGTTGGCGGGGTGAAATCAGGGTAGTTGTCATAGTTAGCAGTCTCACCATGAGAGTGCTAATTGGAGTATAATCCCCCGTTTTTTTAGTGTCAAGACCGTCAAAAAAGAAAAAAGTAGCGCCGAGAACGCTACTTTGAAGAAAATCCATTGAACAGTCCGGCCTTGAGGACGGCGTACATCATCGCTCGATTTGTGCGGCCAGAGATTTGCGGGAGGCAGACGCCGATTGCATCCAACTCCTCATCTGGATCGCCGGGGGTCATCGAGACTAACAACCCGCCGTCGATCGGTCCATATTGTTCGAAGATCGGCCTGAGGTCAATCTCGTCATTCTCCGACGGTCCCTCGTCAGCGTTCTCCATGATATAGCCGATCGCCACCGTCAACACCATGACGAAGTCCTGCACCTCCATGGGATCGCCGTCAAAGCACACGGCGGACAACATAAAGGTCATCGGCACGACGGACTGCAGGCGAAAATACAACGCATGAGTCAGCTGCGGTGACGAGGAGCGGAATAACTCCGCCGGGCTGACTTGGATCGGGATGCCATCCAAGAGAAAGCACCCCTGCTTGATGCGAGCGAAAAAATCCCGCATCTCCTGGTTCTCGCCATCTACCTCCTCACAACGAGACAGAAACGATGTGGCCTCTTGAAACGTGACCATGTCTTTCCTCCCTGGTTAGTGCCAGATGTAGGCCCGATAGATCGCTTCTTCAAGACAGGCTACGCCAATGTTCTGGTCAAGTCCACGAACGACGAGCAACCGAGTTTGCGGACTATCATGCGGATCTTGGGTAATGACCCAGGCCGCATGAACCGGACTCTCGGTAACCGAGAACGTTGAGCGCCACGACAGCAGATCCCGATCAGCGTAGATGCTGCGCCGCCGCTTGATGAAGCGGAGTAATCGGTCCTCAACCACGTGGCTGAGCGTCTCGTCATCACGGTCGAACTCTTCCCACGCGCTCCAGAAATCGATGCGTTCGTGATCGCCTTCGCGATACAGTTGCGTCGCGAACATGAACACCACCTGGAGATTGTTCTCCGGACTGAAGAACGCTGCTTCTTCGCCAGGCATGGCGCCGACGATATGGAGGTGGCGACGTCGCAATTCCTCGCAACAGGTTGCGAGCAGCATTCTTCGCCGCGGATCTCGGATTTGACCAACCCCCTTTAACGCGAGGTCGATCATCGGATGCGCCTGACCCATTGCCACCTCCTCGGGGTGAATGAAGAGATCAACGAGCACGACGGGAATTGCTTGAATCAGATGGAGCAGCGTGACGCTCGGAGCGATGCTCGTCGGCGTCAGCGCGAGGGTAATCCAGTTGTCACCGTTTCGGCAGACAAGTAATCCGCCGATTAACCGCGAGCTTGGCCAGGGCAACTGGTCGAGTTCACCAACAAACGGCGCCCAACCTGGTTGCTCCATCAACTCGTTCAACCGCTGCTGAATTCGCTGACAATCCTTGATCGTCCGCGCGTCTGCAGTAAACCAGTAGAACCGACCAACATATTTCTGTTGCTTGTGGTCATAGCCAACAAGAAACAGATGGTCGGCCGCGACACCCGGTAGCCCAACTGGACTACAGAGCAGGGGCGAAGCGGGGTGAAACAGTTTCAGCCGGCCCTCTTGCATATCCGCAAGAAAACGGATGAGGGTCGTGTCATGGTCAGCTTGCTGACCAATCCGTTCAGTAATATGTCGAAGAACATCGTGGACCGGGACCATCCTCCCCTCCTTTGCTGGTTACCGAAGCCAATACTTCTTGCCAACACCTTACTCCTTACTCAAGACTGCCGTCAACGGGTACAACAAAACGGCGCACCGACCGTCATTGCGAACTCGCTACTTGGCAGACCGCGACGCCTGAACTTCTTCGTAGACGCGCTCAAGTTGATCCGTTACGACGCGCCAATCATACCGCTCCGCTTTTATGCGTCCAGCCGCGCCCATCAGCCGGCGGCGGTTCGAATCCTTGGCCAAAGCAACGAGCGCGTCGGCCAAATGCCTCGGACTGCGCGGTGGCACCAGCAATCCTTCCGTCCCCGGTTCAACGACCCAACGATAGCCCGCAATATCCGAAGCCACGACTGGCGTCCCGCTCGCCATCGCCTCCAATAACACAATACCAAAGCTTTCGTTGCCCGTCGCAGGTGAACAATAAACATCAGCGGACTGATAGTAGTGCGGCAACTCTTCCGGCGAGACATAGCCAACAAATTCAACCCGCTTCCGAAGATGGAGCGGGATATGAGCATCATAATATTTACTCATCCAGCCCGTCCCAACCACCACCACGCGAAATTTCCCGTTCAAGTCCTGTTCAAGTTGTGGCAAGGCGGCAAAAAGATATTTCGCGCCCTTACGTGGATCCATCCGGCCGACGTACAAGATCGTGAATAGTTCGTTGTGATCAGCCGACGGTAGACGCGGTGAAAACCGACGCGTATCAATTCCGTTCGGGATAATCTCCATCGCGAGGTGCGGAAAGTATTGATGAATAAATTCCGCCGCGCTCGGACTGACCGCAATATGTCGCTGAATTTTTTTTACCGCGTCGCGAAAGACCGGCGCGAACAACCGTGGGATCACGTCGGCCGGGCCGGCCGTGTCGCGAAAGGTGTGGTACGTTCCGACTTTCGGCCGACGCATAGCTTTACTCGCGATCAGTGGTAACCCTGGATCAAGCGGGCTTTGGATATGAACGACATCAAAATTTTCCTCGGCTTCAAGACGCTGTAACAGTCGGCCGTGTTTCCAGCCCCACGTGACCGAAATATTTGCGCCGTTGACGACGAGAGGAATTTGCCAGCCGTGTCGTCGCACCCGCAGACCACGATCGTCAGCCTGTTTACTTTGCCCGGTAATCACCGTCACGACATGGCCGCGTCGTTGGAGCTCGGTTCCTAAATGCCAAACATGCTCGGTCACTCCTCCGAGGACCGGGTAATAGGCCTGAGTCACGAGCCCAATACGCATGGAAAAACGTTTTACGGTAACTCGACGCGTTGAACGTCGGCGCCCGTCCCAACTTCAAGCACCGGCTTGGTCACGGATGTCGGCGCCACGAAGACGATATAGCCGCGATCATTTTTGACGACGTTTGTTGCGACTTTCAGCTTGGACGGCGTATAGCGCTTCGATCCATCAACGAGCTGAGCAGCGCTGAGTACGGTAAAGGCGGACGAGGTGAGAGAGGCATCAAGTCCTTCGAAATACATAATGATGTATTCTTGGCCGTCTGGGGCTGGCGTCTGTTCAAATTCGCCAATCCGATCAAGGCTCGAAAACTGTAACTCCCCGGTTCCGAGTTTCAGGGTTGAGGTCAACGGTGTATCACCGCTTAAATCCTGCGGAGTGGAGAGATTGGTTGGTGTCGTTGAGGTATTGGTCGTGATATTCAGATTCGTCGTATTCGTGTTTTTTGCCCAAGGCACAACAATTGCTGTATGTGTCGCCCAAAGATACCCAGCGCCACCAATACAAATAACCGCGAGTATACTGAGGAGAATGACGGTGGTACGACGCATGGCCATAGGTATCCACAGTATAGCAAAAACCCTTCGACTTGAACACCTGATGCAGCGGAGACTTGTCGAAGTACAGATTCTGGGCTACACTGGGCACCGTTCACTACTCCAGCTCGCCGCCATCGTCTATCGGTTAGGACACTAGGTTCTCAGCCTGGGAAGAGGGGTTCGATTCCCCTTGGCGGTACCACTAGATTAAAAACCAAAAACCGCCTCTCTGCAGATCAGGCGGTTTTGGCGTACTGTTTCAGCGCTTCGACAAGCTCAGCGCCGAAAACCTTACATCATGTGTGAATCGTGATCGGTGTTAAGGTAAATACCACCAAGCATCGCCAAGCCACCGAGCAACAGGTAGAATGTCGCGTCGGCAAACAAGTTTGCGAGACCTGTCTGGTTAATCAAACCTCGTTGGGTGACGACGGCCATGACGCCGCAGTACACCGCGAAGTAAAAGAAAACTTTCGAAAGCATCGATTTGTTAAATTTCATGTTTGTTCACCTCCTTTCAAGTTCACCGTGATACTATCAACGGCGTTTTTATGTAGTAAAGTATAGCAAATCTCTGCAGTTTTCACTATCCCCAGAGCTGTTTCCCGACCATAATCGCTTGTTCGACGTAGCGGTTCGAGTATCCCCATTCGTTGTCGTACCAAGCGGCCACTTTCACCAAATCAGCATCAATCACGTTGGTCAGCCCAAGGTCAACAATCGCTGAATGTGGGTTGCCCTTAAAGTCTGAGGAGACGAGTGGTTCATTCGTAACCGCCAAAATTCCTCGCAGACCTGGCTTCTCGGACCACGCGGTAAAGGCGGCGTTCACTTCTTCAATCGTCGTCTTCTTTTTGGTCAGGAACGTAAAATCGGTATAGGACACGACCAGCGTCGGTACACGTAAGGCGTAGCCGTCGAACTTCCCCGCCAGCTCAGGCAACACTTCGGCCGTCGAAATCGCGGCCCCCGACGTCGTCGGTACGATATTTTGCGCCGCGGCGCGGGCCCGACGAAGATCGGGGTGCATCGGTGGAACCGGACCATCGACGAGGTTCTGTTCAGCCGTGTAGGAGTGAATGGTCGTCATTGCCGCTTTCTGGACCCCGAATTCAGCGAGCATGACTTTCGTGACCGGTGCGACGCAGTTCGTTGTGCACGACGCGTTCGAAATGACGCCATCGCCGGAACTTTTTTCTTCGTTGACGCCGAGTAAATAGGTTTCAATATCCCCACCTTTCGTCGGCGCTGAGACAATGACCCGCTTCGCGCCGGAGGTGATGTGAACTTTGGCCGCGCCATCTTTCGTATACCGGCCAGTTGATTCGAGGACCACGTCAATCTGTAAATCTTTCCACGGCAATTTTTCCGGTTCTTTCACGGACAAAAAGGTAATTTTCTTGCCATCAACACTGAGCCAACCATCACCGTATTCAACTTTTTTGTCGTACCCGCCATAGGCCGTATCGTGCCGCAATAAATGGGCCATCACTTCCAGAGATCCAAGGTCGTTAATGGCAACCACCTCAAGGTCGGACTTGGTTAACGCGATTTTTAACGTGTTGCGACCAATGCGGCCAAAACCGTTGATAGCGATGCGGATGGGTTGTGACATAGACAAAATTAGGTTGCTGATGAAAATTCTTGTTGGACTTCTCGGACCATCGCCGCCAGCGTTGCCGGCTCAAGCGAGGCGGTCCCAATCAAGGCGCCATCATAGCCGCCCGGCTTCACATAATCGAGAATATTATCAAGATCGACGCTACCGCCATAGAGAATGCGGAAGCCATGTGTGACGATCGTTTCCGAATAGAGGTCAACCAATGTCTGCTCAATGACGGCCCGAATATCTTCGGCCTGGGCTGGGTCGGCCGGCGCGCCGGTGCCAATCGCCCAAATAGGTTCATAGGCGATATAGACCCGTTTCGATTGCGACGGCGGTGGCAGACTGCGGAGCGCGCTCTCGAGCTGTCGGCGGACAACGTTTTCATGGGCCCCGCGTGAACGTTCGTCACCGTTTTCTCCGACGCACAAAATTGGCATCAAGCCATGCGTCACGGCCGCGATCATCTTCCGCGCGACCATCACCTCGGTTTCGTTTAACAATTGCCGGCGTTCGGAATGGCCGATAATAACGTATTCGGCCCCTTGCTCGCGAAGCTGGCCAGGCGAAACCTCCCCAGTGTAGGCACCCCGTTCATCCCAAAAAACATTTTGCGCACCCAGTTTCGTTTTACTCCCCTTTAAGGCTTTCGCCGCATCGGCTAAACCAGGAAAGGATGGGCAGATCACCGGTTGAACTCGTCCCCGGAAGTTTTTTAGTTCCGTACGAAAATCTTTAATCCGAGCAACGGTTTGTTCGGCATCCAGTTGCATTTTCCAGTTCGCGACGATCAGCGGCGTAAAATCGTTGTTAGGCTTGGGCATGGGCGTCAGGGTTGGTTTCGATAGCTGGTGTTTCAATGGTCGTGACGGTTGCACCATCTTCATGTTTAACAACCGTGGAGGTTGGATTCAATACCTGTTCAAGATTTTCGTCGCGATTCAGCTGTTCGTAATCTGGTAATTCGGAAATGTGATTGAGTCCAAGAAAACGGACAAAGTCCATCGTGACCTGGTAGCTTGCCTGCCGCTTATCTTTATGCTGTTTTGCTTCGACCAACCCTTTGATCATTAAATTTCGGAGGATCAGCGCGCAATTGACACCACGAATCGTGTCGAGTTGAATTTTAGAAATCGGTCCGCGATAAGCGACGATCGTCAACGTTTCCAGGGCGGGGCGGGTCAGTTCACCGGCTTGCTCTTCCTTAATAAACTCGGTGACGAGCTTGCTATTTAATGGACTGCTCACGAACTGGACCGTGTCTCCGTGACGAAGAAGGTGCACCCCGCTCTCCTCACCGTTATAGTTGGCGGTCAAGGCGGTTACTTCAGCTTCCACGGCCGACACGTCGGCGCCAGCCAATTCAGCCAAGCGTTTTACCGTCAGCGGACGCGGCGTAATAAAGAGAAGACTTTCGAGTTTACTGCGGAGGGTCATACGGAGGTAATGGTTATCGATTCTTCGGGTGGTTGGAGATCGAGCGCGGCAACTTGGACATCGCCATGTGGTTCCGCTTGATCGAGCGTGACCGAGCGTTGCTTGACAAGCTCGAGCAAAGCTAAAAATGTAACAATTACTTCGGTTTTGTTATTCGCCTGCCCCAGGAGAGAATGGAAACTTGTCGATTTCTGTTCAATCAGCAGGTCGCGAATTTGCGAAATTTTTTCTCGGATATTAATCGTGCGAATAATAACCGTTTGTGGTAACCGCACAATTGGTTCAAGCTCATGGAGAATCTCGGAAAAAATTTCGCGCAAACCGGTTGGCGATAGGCCTGGCGGTGGGTTGAAAATTGGTTCGACGTTCAACCAGCCATCACGCGGGTAGCTAACATGATGACTGCCGTATTTTTTGGCAATATGCTTTGAAGCATCAACAAAGGCCTTGTACATCCGCAACTGACGTTCGAGGTCGGTCGCGACTTCGTCTTCAACCGGATCGCCTGGTAACATCACTCGCGACTTAATCAACAGCAGTTTCGCTGCGACGACTAAAAAGTCCGACAGTTCGTCCATCGGCAACTCTTCCAGGGCCTGCAGCTCGGCGATATACTCTTCGGTAATCTTCGCCAGTGACAACTGGGTAATATCCATCTCTTCCCGCTCAATCAGTTGGAGGAGCAGGTCGAGCGGGCCGTTAAATGTCGCGGCGGAGACGTGGCGCATGAACTATTTTTTGGCGGTTTCGGAAATAACACCGATCGTCGGCTGTTCGGTTTTAACGTAATCTTTCATTTTGACCCGAAGCGATTCGGTAAAACTTCCGGCGCCCATCAAGACTTTTTCGGTTTTGACGAGACCTTTATCAAGAATAACCGCCACCTTATGCAACGATCCAAATGGCGTCATCGCCCCTGGTTTCATTTTGAATTTCGTGGCCATGTCTTTTTCTTTCGCTAGGAGCACCGTCTTCGCTTTCGTAAGTTTTTTAACCGCGGCGAGGTTTAATCGCTTATGGGCCGGGAGGACAACCAGATGATAGTCTTTATCAGCTTTCACCAGTAATGTCTTCGCGATCGTGCTCAATTTCTCTTTCGTTGTCTGCGCAAGATCGTAGACGGTAAAGACCTTCTTATGCTCGACGACATCGTATTTGACGCTATTCTTCTCGAGGTGTTTTGTGACTTTTGCCGGAATCGCCATACGAATACGGTTAGTGAAATGGAAGATGTTGTTGTTGGCCGAAAAGTTTTTTGGCCGCCGATCGTCCGACCGGTGTGAGGCCGACCTGCTCGATAAACCATTTCCGCGGGGTCCGTCGTCCATACCCCACAAGCAGTCCGCGATCGATTAGGCGCTCTAGGGAAACAGTGATGCTCTCCGCTTTCGCCAACCTCGTCTGGGGGTAAAAGGAGGTAAACGACTGACGCGGCACACGGGTTTTTTGGTACTGATAGCACTCCCGCAGGATGAACCGTTGGAGCGCGGAGAGTCGGAGAACCACCTCAGGAGTTGCGGCTGGCATGGAGATTTTCGACTGTATTATAGCACTTTTTGTGTCATAAACAAAACCGGGCCAGCGTTGACACCATCGCCTGCCTATGATAGCGTCCGGAGCTGTTCTTTCTCCCACCCGGAGGTTGGCCATGCCCCGAAATATGCAGAAACTTCTGAAAGAAGTCACCATCGTCACCTTCTTCCAAAACGGCGGGACCGTCAGCTTAAGCGACGCCGATGGACAGAACCTGCCGATTGGCCTCCTCGGCACCGACAACAAGCTGATCGTCGGGACGGATCCGGCCACCCAACACTCGATCGTTCATCTGATCGAACTGTTCACCGGCCACCACTTCGTGGTGACGCGCCGGGAAACAGGCATCGTCGTTTACACGCGACGCGCCTGAACGAGGCTTACCCCTTCGTTCTTTTTTTTATGATTAGAAAAATGACGATGCCGCCGAGAGCGTTAAAAAATAGGTCGCGTGGCGAATCATACGGACCCCGGACGCGTTCCGTCGCAAACCACCAATCCCCTAGCCATTCGCTCACTTCGTACATCGCGGCCACAAATTGCCCGAGCAAAAACCCAAACCACAACGCCAATGTCGGCGTCACATTCAGGTTCATCTCTTTCCGTCTCGCCAAGGCGACGTCCATGAACAAGGCGCTGACGGCCAGCCCACCAGCGGCGTGCGTCACGCGATCCCACCACCAGAACTCACCGTACAGATGCTGAAAATTTCCCAGCGCGTCGAGCCAGACGGCAGCGATTACTGTGATGGCGGTCACTACGGAGAGCGACGAACCGGCTCGCCGGAGACGACGATCAATCAGTAGTAGCCCAATCGTCGTCGCGACGTTTGTGAGGACTAACGCCGACTGCCGCACGACAGTGTCGTACCGCAGTACAACTTCAAGTCCAAGGAGGACTGCTTGTGCACTGATGAGGAGTATCCACAGTCGACGTTTGGTCATAGCGTGTGATGTGTGTGTGATTGATAGTGACGACGAACCCACCATTTTCGGATTTCATCAATCAGGACCACTGGCGAGGCGGCGGCAATTGCGACCCCCCAGTCGGTCAAAGATAATGGGGCTACCTCAAATATGTCAGACAGGAAAGGAATATACAGGATAGCCATCTGCATAGCGATCACCGTCGCCAGGGCGGTCAGCATCGCGGGATTGGCCCGATGTCCACCAAAGATTGATCGGGAGGCTGAGCGCGCATTCAATGAAGTTAGCCATTGCCCAAGAGCAACAGTCGTTAACGTTAACCCGTAGACTTCCCGCTCGGTTCGATCTGTGCCCAAGGCCCATGCAAAAACAAGTAAGCTGGCCAAGCCAATCGTTCCGGCCGTGACGAGAATTCGCTCCCACATCGCTCGCTCGATAATCGGGCCTAAGGGGTCGTGAGGTTTTTCTTGTAAGACGGATGGGCTTTGCGGTTCCCGCGCCAGCGCGATTCCCATAAACGGATCCGTCACGGCATTCAACCAGATGATTTGTTTTGGTAATAGCGGTAACGGCAACCCAACGAGGAGCCCGGCCACCACTAACACCAATTCACCAAAATTCGACGCGAGGAGATAAAACATGACGCGGCGAATATTTCGGAAAATGCGTCGGCCTTCGGCGATGGCCGCCGTGATACTTTCAAAATTTCCGTCAATCAGCAAAATATCAGCCGCTTCCTTCGCAGCGTCACTCGCGCCTTGGCCGACCGCGATACCGACATCCGCTTCGACAAGCGCCGGCACGTCGTTAATCCCGTCACCAGTCATCGCCACCACGGCCCCATCAACTTTCAACAACTTGGCGATACGGAATTTATGGTCGGGTGTTAACCGGGTGCCAATGCGGACATGGTGGAGACGTTGTCGTAGTGCCACATCGGCCAAACCATCAACTTCGGCCCCATCCAGCAGTTGTTCGGGCCGTGGCGAGGTTACCAGGCCGAGACGTTGACCAATGGCGATGCCAGTTTTTTGATAATCACCAGTCATCATGATCACCCGAATCCCGGCGTGGTGCATGCGGGCAATTGCTTCGGGTGCTTCGGGACGTAAAGAGTCAGCGATGCCAAACAGCCCAACAAACGTAAATTGGCCAAATGATTTTTCCGGCGCGAATGGTCCGGTCGCCGGGACTACGAGCTCAGCCACGGCTAAGCCCCGCAGTGCCTCTCCGGCCCAGCGTTCATAGACTTCCATCACTCGTGCCCGATCGGCGTCGCTGATTTGAACAGCCCCATCACGCGTCCAATGGGTGGCGCAGTGTTCGAGGACTTCGCGTGGTGCGCCCTTGATCGTCACGAGGATTTCCGTTGGCGACTGCCGGTGCCAGGTCACCATGTATTTCTTTTTGAAATCAAAAGGGAATTCCCCGACCCGCGGATGCGCCATATCCAAGTCATGCTTTGACCAGCCGGCTTTCCCGGCCGCCACAATTAAGGCGAGTTCAGTTGGATCGCCGATCGCCTGCCTCGTCCCGTCGGCACGAGCCGAAAAGCGTCCATCGTTATTCATCGCGCCAAGTCGCAACGCTAAGCTCAGGCCATCGTGTTCGCGGCCGAGAATTGTTTGCTCGTGGATCAGAATATCACCCTCCGGCGCGTAGCCTTGACCCGTCAGATGAAAACTTTGCTGATCGACCCATAGTTTCTCAACCATCATTTCCCCGAAGGTTAAGGTTCCAGTTTTATCCGTCGCGACGACTGTCACCGCACCGAGCGTTTCCACCGCGGCCAGTTTACGCACTAAGGCTTGGCGTTTTGCCATCGCCCACATCCCCCACGCCATCGCCATGGTAATCACGACCGGTAAACCTTCCGGAATAATCGATACCACCATACTCACCGACAGTAAAAACATTTCTTGTGGCGGTAACTGTCGGATAAGACCAAGTCCAAAAATAGCAGCTCCAAATATCAATGTCGCGACGGCGAGCCGGCGAGAGAAGCTGGACAACTTCCGTTGAAATGGCGTCGCTTCTGGTGGACGCGATTGGACGTTCGCGACAATCGCCCCAAACCGCGTCTGCAACCCGACCGCGGTGACGATAAACTGTCCGCGACCAGCCACGATAAGCGTCCCTCGCCAGGCCATATTTCGGCGCTCGCCAAGATCGGCTGTCATCGGTAAGGGCTCCGTTTGTTTACTCACCGGGACAGCTTCCCCCGTCAGCGCAGCTTCATTGACTCGGACATTCAAGGCCTCAATCCAGCGACCATCGGCCGGGACAACATCGCCCGTGCCGACAACAACCAAATCACCAACGACCAGTTCATCGCCGCCAACTTCGTGCTCAGTGCCGCTGCGAATAACATGGACGATCTGGGGAGCCAAACGTAGCAGCTTCATGACCGCCTCGGTTGATTGGAGTTCCTGACGCCACCCGATAACGGCGTTTAACAGCACAACAACAAAGATCACGAACCCATCTTGCCATTCGCCAAGCCAAAATGAGATCACCGTGGCAATGAGCAGAATATAAATCAGCGCGCTGCGGAACTGATCAAGAAACACCAACCAAGCCCGGCGAAGATGCGGCGGCGGTAATTGATTTGACCCAAGGTGGGATCGAACGGTGGCGACTTGGCTCTCCGCGAGCCCTTCGCTTCCAGTACTGAGACGCTGGTAGAGTTCAGCCTGCGTCAGCGCGTGCCACAGCGGAAACTGGGTCATAGGATTCCGACCATGTCCGCCAAAAATGCGATCGCCGCGATGCTCATCACCCAAAAAGTGATCCAGCCTAAAACGCGGATCAGTCGAGTACTATGGAATTCACCGACGACATCCGAGTGATCGGCGAGACGGATAATAAACCAAATAAGCACCGGGGCCAAAACACCATTCACCACGGCCGACGCAATCAACATCTGCACCGCCGGTACGTTAAACGCGTTTAGCAATCCACCAATCACCACGGCGGCCGCGATAAACCCATAAAACGCCTTCGCTTGCCGAGCTGGTCGATCAAGGCCTTCACGCTGCCCCGTCACTTCGGCTAAGGCATACGCAGCCGAACCGGCCAAAATCGGCACGGCCAGTAAACCGGTGCCAATAATACCGAGCGCAAACAAGGCAAAGGTAAAATCACCGGCTAGGGGCCGAAGCGCCTCGGCCGCTTGGCGGGCAGTCGTAATTTCTGTTACGCCATGCGCGGACAATGTTGCCGCCGTCGCGATAATGATAAAAATCATGATACTGTTTGATGCGATCATACCCGTCATCGTATCGTGTCGCATAGAGCGAATTTGATCAGTCATCGCAACCGTCGAGGGATGACCTCGGCCCTCTTCGGCCTCCTCGGAATCTTGCCAGAAAAAAAGATAGGGTGAAATAGTCGTCCCGAGAATAGCGACAATCATCGTCCACGTTCCCGTCCCGGACGGCAGCGAGGGAATCGCAAAATGACGAAGTACATCAGCCCAGTCAACCTGCACCGTTAGGACGACCGCCACGTAGGCGAGCAAGGCGAGCGTTAACCATTTCAACACGCTGACATAGCGTCGATACGACAGGAAAATTTCTAAGCCTAAGATAACGGCAGCAAAAACGGCGATGTAGATCGCCGACGATCCAGAGACGAGTAGTTGCGTGACCTCGGCCAGGGCGCCTAAATCAGCACCGATATTGACCACGTTCGCACCCAGGAGAAGTAGGCTCACCATCCAGGCCCACCGCGGCGAATAGACGCGACGAATCAGATCGGCTAGACCTCGACCACTAACTAATCCAAGTCGCGCTGACATTTCCTGAACCGCAATCATGAGCGGCGTCATAAACCACGCCAACCAGAGAAATTGATTGCCATATTTCGCGCCGGCTTGAGAATACGTGACGATCCCGGCCGGATCGTCGTCCGAAGCGCCAGTAATCACGCCTGGCCCAATTGCTCGAAAGATTTTTTTTGGATTAAACACGGCGAAAAAATTAGGGCAAAATAATCGCGCTGGCGATCAACCCAAAAATCACCACACTGATCGCGTCTTGAATGACCGTGGCGATTGGACCGGCTCCGACAGCTGGATCGGTCCGTTCAATTTGTAATAGTTGGGTCACGAGTAAAGCGACGATCGGCGCCGACGCAATCGCCATGAACATTGCGAAGCTCACAGCCTTCGTCAGATCGGCTGAACCGAACCAGATAAACGTAAAGACAGCGGCGGCCGCGCTGACGATGGCCCCGATAATGATGCCCAGGATCGCCTCCTTGATCAGGTACCGATGGAAATTCGCGCGGGTGGTTTTCAGGTCGCGAGTATAGATCGCCTGCGTCTGCGTTCCGACCGCATCGGCCATATAGACGACGAACGGAATAAAAAAGGTGAGGTGGACATTCCGCGCTAACACCTCTTCAAAGCGCGAGGTCACAACGGAAAGTCCAACGCCGAGGAACAATCCAACCAGAATCGACGGGAAGCGCATACGTAAAAGTCGTCCGATTGAAAGGACGTCGTCATCAGCGTATAAAATCTTCCGAAGCTTTACTTTTATTGGCGGTTCAGGATGCATACAGATAGGGCAAACGAGCCCTCAGTATACCATAAAGACCGGCTCGTTGGGTTAGCGCTGCGAGGGTAGTTTTTCTTGGCCAGTCGCAGGTTTTTGTTCGAGCGTCTCCCGGCCGAGAATCGTCATGACCGCCGCGACAATCAGCACGTTTTTGATAATGTACTGACCAACCAGCGTTGGAACAAGGAAGCCCGACCACGACGTTTCCGGAAGGACTAGTAACGGCATGACTGTTGTGATGAGATGCAGGCCAATCAGCCAGGCACTCACACGGTCAAACCGCCGAACGAGAATAAGCCCACCAATCAGCATCTCAAACAAAGAAAACGCCCCGTAGAAGAAGGCGAACGGCATCAGCCAGCCCAACGTCCGGTCGAAGAGGTCTTCGACGAGCGGCTCGGCGGGACTTGCGCCAATAAGCTTCAGCGTCCCAAACCACAGGTACACAATCCCAATCGCCCAACGTGCCATCACCACCTGATGGGTCCGAGCAAAGCGAATGAATCGTTCCATAACAGAAGCATACAAAAAAAGACCGTCTTTGGGAAGACGGTCTTCGAGGGTTACCGATCGTCCAGCAGATTGAACGGTTCGCCGCAAAACTCTAGCCGGAGTATACTAACGGTACGCTCAAATTCCATGAAACGACGAAACTGGTTCTCCCTCACTATTGGACTCACAACGCTCATTCTCGGCGGAAGTGTTGTGTTCAGGCAACAACCTATTAACGACGGGTATCATGCCGCCTCCGTACCGTCCATTGTGCGGACGTCCATCGAAAGCACCATCGCTGCAGAAATAGGTCAAAATCATTTTGCCCAGGACTTCAGGTATACACCTCAAGACTCTGGTTGCACTTTCTCACGCACCTCCGGACCAGGAATTACTCGATGGTATGCCTGTGATATGGCGTATACCTTTGTCCAATTTGAATCATTGGCAACCGCAAAAATAGTTGTCCGGATTCGATACCCGTTTACTCGAAATCAGGCCAAGATAGATATCACAAAAATAACAAAAGATACCCCGACATCATACACCCGGCTTTTTTTCTCATGTGAACGTGACCCAAAAAAATGTGCATTTACATTGACACCTGAGGCAGCACAATCAGTCGCGTCATCCGTCCGGGCACAAAACTACGAGTATATCTTCACGCAAGACATCAACGGCGAATTTTCGATCAACGCCCAGGTCATCAGAGAATCCCAAGGGTGTTCGTATTATGACGACATTGTCTTCAATCCCTACTCGGCGACCATCACCGAGAGTTCACTCGATCGCCTACAGTCCTGTATCTAATCCAATCGAACTAAGCGTCCACGGTTTTTGACGATGTTTTTGTAATCCCACTGGATCGTCTTTGCTTTTTTCAGCCAACGTCGTAACTCCCCGACCTTGACCTGATCCACAGTCTGGTAGCGTTTTTCGGCGGCCTTAAACGAACCTTCCTTGGTTAGGCCCGGCTCATCAAACGACTGGCCGCTCCAAAATAACACCTGAACCGAATCCTTGAGCTTCGTGAAAGCCGCAACCGGATTACCGTCATAAAACCAAACCGGCGAACCGTGCCACATTTTACTTTCCGCGCCCTTCAGGCCGCCAGAAAATTCCTTCAGCAGAAGCGTACAGATCTTTTTTGCTTCATCTTTCTGAGTCGCGGTATAGGCACGAATGGCTTGAGCGCTGGTCACCACGGATTTCTTATGGTTCTTCATATACTATTCTAGATCAAGTAGATGTAATCGTGAAAATACTTGCCAAAGCGCCAGAGCGCCTATCCCGATAATAATCATCATTTTGAGCATCCAACGAAGCATAACGACTGCTCGTTTTCTATTGACAATGAGTTGTTTCGTTACATCCACTTTGTCGACCTGTCGCAAGCGAACATATCGTGGAAAAAAGATGATAGCCGCGATAAGCACCAGACCGATCACGAGAGCAAAGTTCAACCACCCCGAGATCTCCGGCCACAGCGTATGAACCAAGAAGCTCACCGGAGCAACGCACAAGACACCAAAAAATGCTGCCGCGGAAATGATTGACTCGTCAACGCCAATATTTTTTCCGCACGAGGGACAAATTTTTCCCGCTCGCGAGATTGTCAGTACAAATAACGGTTGTTGACAGTTTGGACATAGAAGTTGACCGAATCGCATATGTTTACAATTTCAGGATACTTAGGCGTTACTTCAATATCGCCCGCTTCACTAAGGCAATAATCTTCTTTTCTTCAGCTGGCGTAATTTTTTTCACCGCATACGACGTCGGCCACATATTCCCATCATCGAGCATGGCATCTTCTTGAAACCCAAGGGTCGAGTAGCGATACTTAAATTTACTCGCGTATTGGAAAAAGCAGACAACCTTACCATCTTTATTTGCGTAAGCCGGAAAGCCATACCATGTTTTCGGAATCAACTTCGGCGCGGTTTTTCGGACAATCGCGTGGACTTTTTTCGCGAGCGATTTATCCGGTTCGGGCAGTTTCGCGATCGCGGAAAGGACTTGCTTCTCCCCATTCGCGCTTTCGGCCTCGGCTTTCAGTTCAAGCGCTCGAGCTTTGATCGCGGCCCGCTCTGCTTCGTCAAAGCCGGTGAATGTTTTTGTCGCCATAGTATGTGTAGTGTGTCTACGATGTTTGGTCAAAACGCGCTTTATTGTCCGCCATCCACTTTTGTTGCTGAGCCGGACCGTTTTTTGGATCATTCATAACATCAGCATGCGCCTGCATGTAGTGTGGCATTAAGGCCTTCATCCATTCTTCGAACGTTTCACCTTGGGCAGTTACCTCGCAGAGATCACACTGGACTGTTTTCATATATTTGTACCTTTTGTAAAAAAGTGAATTAATTCCCAACTTCAGCGGTAGTCAGAAAAGGCTTCGTACAGCTCGTCGTGTATTGTCCGTACACCTTTTGCCCCATGAACGTATTCCAATCGGTAATCATCTGCTCCATCGCAGATACCGTCGTTGCTTTCACGTCTGCCGCGAGTAAGTCCGTTGGGCAGTAATACGTCGTCATGCCATTCACCTCTTTGTTAATTTGGAGTTCATACCGATACACGCCGTTATTTTGGACCGCGGCTTTGCCGATGACGTCCCCAGCCTTGATCGTCTGCCCTTTCGTTACCTGCAAATCTGTGACATGGTCATACCCGATCATCCAAACAGAATTTTCTTTTGTTTGTAGGAAAACTTCGTTATCGTTCGTTTCGGATTGTTGTTGAATAAACGCGACGATGCCGTCAATCGCCGAGACGAGCGTTATCGCCTTGTCTAACCCGGCGAATTCGAAGTTCGGATTCGGCATCGGCACATCTTTTGGCAACGGTTGGCCAAAGAGGAAGACCGGGACACTGTGTCCGCTTTTTACATCGTAGAAGTTTTTATTAAATCGAAGATCGCCAGCCGTTGCCGCGCCGGTCTGCCATTTCGCAAAGTGGATACCGCCGAGGTTCTGAAGCGTTAAGGTTTCGCTCGAATCCGGCGCACTCACTCGGCCTTGTTGCTGTTGCTGATTTTGTTGGCCAGATTGTTGCTGGTCTTGATCGCGCCGTTCTTCATTTTTTCCGCATGACGCACCAAAAAGCGCGAGACTCAGTACGACCGCGAAAACAGTTAGTTGTTTGGATTGAGAGATGGTCATATATTGGTGTGTATTAACTTATGGAACTAGTATAGCAGAAATCGTCGAGGCGGGTACTTAAAAAAAGTTAAAAAAACACGACTACGGTTTCGTAATCGTGGTAAGTCTAACGGAGCGAACGGGTGGATCAGTTCAGAATGATCAGGCGCGTCGCCGCGAGTTGACGTTCACCGGCCAGCTGGATCATGTAGACCCCAGGCGGCAACTTCCGACCGCGGTCATCGGTCTTGTCCCAGATAAGCTCATGGGTGCCGAGTCGCTCTGCCCGGGACGCCAACACCTTGACCTTGCGGCCCATCAGGTTGTAAACGGCAACTTCCACCGTCTTCGGCGCAGTTGCACTGAACTGCACCCGAACGAAACCGGTCCTGCTCGGATTGGCCGACATCAGCCGGATGTAGTCGCCGCGATAGAGCGGCGGCCCATCATTCACGTCCAACGTCGTCGTCGTCGTCAGGATGTCATCGTTGCCGAACTGCTCCGGTTCGGAACCAGGCGCGGCGAGGAATTCGGCACGCACGATGTCCCCCATCTGCAGAGCGGCCGGAGCCATCTCAAAGACACCGATGATGATATAGCCACACCAGCAGCCGAACTCAGAGATATCGCAGTACTGAGTGCAGCCCCCATAGCAGGCGCAGTTGCCGATCGTACCGCCGGACGCGAGGCTGAAGGAGACGCTGTCGACCGGAGCGTTGTTGACGGAAAGCCGCAACGTCGAGGACAGGTTCTTCCCACTTGCGAGCGGGGAAAATGCCGCGACGCTCGACGAGCACCGAACCGTCCAGTTGGGCGATTCGACCGTCGGCGGCGCGATCTCGAGGGTCCGCGCTCGGCGATTGAAATCCGGCGGCGCGGCGGCAGCAGAGGAAACGGTCAGTACTGCGAGAACGGCCATCATGGCGAGACGAGCGGGCAAAGCATGCGACATGGGCACTCCTCCTGAGGTTGATGGTTCTTGGTAAGGAACGGCGAGTCGTGAAAACCAACAGGACCTTTCGACAAGCGAAAAGCCTGGTTTTCACTGAACGAATCTAGTTGATATGGGCGAGTTTGTCAAGTCCTATCAACCTAACTCTTGCTATATACTTTGGGGGCTAGATCGGTCACGATCGATCAGAATACGCCCAATCCTGGGCACAGTTAGCACTAACCTCCATCACGAGTGTTGTAATCACAAGCCGTGTGATACGATTCTATATATAACAACACAACCATGCCCAATCTCGCCCAACAACTCGCCCTCCTCATCCTCGGCTACATGGTCGTGTGGTACGTGATTTCGCTGATCGCCAAGCGGATGGACGTCATCGATATCGCCTGGGGTATCGGTTTTCTCGTGGTCGCTATCTCTGGCATCATCCTCCGCGGAACGGTTGATCTGCGCATGAGCGTCGTTATCGGACTCGTTGCGCTGTGGAGCATCCGACTTTCCTATCACCTCTTCCGTCGCGTTCGCTCACACGGCGAAGACGCCCGCTACGGCGCATGGCGAAAGCAATGGGGCAAGCATGTCGCGATTCGTTCGTTCATTCAGGTCTTCCTCCTGCAAGGCGTTCTCCTCGGTGTTATTTCCTCGTCGGTAAGCATCATTATGGCGAACAGCACTCGATCACTCGGATGGCTCGATGTCATTGGAGTTGTTGTTTGGATCATCGGCTACGCGTTCGAAGTGCTCGGCGATCAACAGCTCCGTCGGTTCATCACCTCCCCGCAGAACGCCGGGAAAATCATGATGTCGGGACTGTGGAAGTATACTCGTCATCCGAATTATTTCGGTGAACTGACGATGTGGTGGGGCATCTGGCTGATCAGCTTGTCCGTGACGAATGGACTTTGGACGATCCTCGCGCCGCTCACGATCACGTTCCTCCTGCGGTACGTTTCCGGCGTCCCACTCCTCGAGAAAAAATATTCCGGCAACCCGGAATGGGAAGCCTACAAAAAACGAACGAGCGTCCTTATCCCCTTACCGCCACGATCATGAAATTCCTGAAGCAATATTTGTTCACCACGGCCGTCTTCGCTGGTATTGACGTTGTCTGGATTGGATGGTTGATGAACGATTTTTATACGAAGTCGTATGGCGACCTGGCGCGACTCGTCGACGGAAAATTTCAAGCAGCGATTCTCCCGGGTATTCTCGTCTATCTCGTCATTCCGTTCGGGTTAGTTGCACTCGCATTTCCAAACACCACCACCCGCCGTCAGGCCATAACAAAAGCGGCGCTCTACGGTTTCGC
>CAYGGC010000010.1:0-46966 GCA_964349465.1 uncultured Gammaproteobacteria bacterium | reverse complement strand
TCTTCTTGCAACGCGATGGTCAACTACTCCGACTCCGCTGGACAAAAAGTTAAGTCATTATTCTAAGAATAGCTGACGTATCTTTACTCCCCCTTCCTATTACTAATAGAAGGCCTTTGCATACTGAATGCTAGTAAGGTCATGCTCATGAAGATGATGGCCCCAAGGTTTGTCGCCGCACCAACGAACCCCGGGCGCAGAGCTTCCACCATCGTCACTCCGACTAAGCCAGTGATGAGTAGAAAGCGTGTCAGGTTTTGGACTGGAAATTTCATATTAACGAACGGTTATCAATTGGACTGAGGATATTTCGGCGGTTCGGTCCGTCGGGTTTTCGATGCGGAAGCGAAAGGTGGTCCCGCGGGCGACAAGGGACGCCCACGAAAACGATACTATGTGCGTCGAACCACCACTGGCTTGAGCAATCGTTGTCTTCCTTTCACGCGCTTCGGCCCGAAGGACAAGGTCTGACGGATCAACTGTCCGGACCTCGAGAGTCGCGGTTTTGAAGCCTCGCGGGAGCGTCACGCGCATCCATTGGCCAGCAGCTGGTTCCAAGATTGTTGGCGTCGTTTCCGCGGCGTCCCAAGTCCAGACAGCCGTCGGCGCAACCGGGTTTGGCCAGCGCAAGGTTGTCGTCCCCCAGCCAAGGTTGTAATCCAGAACAACAACACCAACAACTAGCCAGAAAACAAGCGTCACAGCCAACAGCATTTTGTCGGATGAAATCTTCATTGTATAATAATTTTCCAAAGTGTTTCCGAACCATGCATTGCTTTCCCGCCCAAGGCCAGGTTGTATGGCATGAGCTGGGTTTGCAATTGCCGTTCGGAAAACTGATTCAGCGTGCCATACAGGTAAACCGGGCGGACCACCACTGTATTTTTCACCGCAGTTAGTCCTGCAGTATCCTTTGGCCACGCATACGCTATTCGTCGTTGCCCAAACAAATATTTATCCTGCTGGCCGGCGATCACAAAACTGTCTGGTTCCGTTGAACGAAGAATAAAATTTTGACGCTCCTGACCAACCCGGTCAGCCGCTAAGCGCTGACGAACGCCAGAATTAACATGAAAAAATGTCGTTGTTAGGTTCACCGCCAACAAAGCGGCCATAACTACCACTTTCATTCGACCGAAAAAAAGTTTTTGGATCGCGACCACCGCGCCGACGGTCAGCGCCACGTATAACATAATCCAATACCGGACGTACGACGCGTGCCAACCGATTTGACTGGCCGTTGATGTCGGGTAGAGATCCCACGTACCGTAGTAGACCAAGAGAAAAACCACAGGCACGGCGAGCAAGCTCAGCTTCAGGGTTTTTATCGCGCTCATCGTTCGGCGTAAGTACTTTCCCAACGCCATCACGGCCAAGACCGAAATCGGCGACCCAAGAACAATAACGTACCACCAGGTCGTTGAGAGCCAATGCCACGACCAGGCGCCGCCGGGCGGAGTAAACAGCAATTTCGCCGGCGCGGCCACGACTTCAACCACATCCTCACCGTCACTAAAAACCCCGGCCTGGGTATAC
Source organism: uncultured Gammaproteobacteria bacterium (assembly GCA_964349465.1). Taxonomy (GTDB): domain Bacteria; phylum Patescibacteriota; class Patescibacteriia; order SBBC01; family CAIJZX01; genus CAYGGC01. The sequence goes on along the minus strand of CAYGGC010000010.1, from coordinate 45,430 downwards.
GCTGACGAAAGAGCCGAACCATACAACTCTTGATTCACTAACAGCCACGGTAATTGAGCAAGTATTGTCACCAGCCCCATCAAGGTCAATTGCCACCAAAGCTTCCGCGCGGCAAGAAGCACAACCACGATCGGGACAGTCCAAAGCGCTTCGACTGGTCGGAAATACAACGCACCGCCGAAGAACAAACCGGCTAGAACTGTCCGCCACCAGGTCGGGCGCTCGAGCAACCGCACCATCGCCCAACCGGCAATAACCAGCATCGCCGTAAACAGACCATTATGAAGATACGGATTCGTCATCTGCCCAAACCAAGCTGGATGCAACGCCACGAGCACGGTAGTCCCGAGCGCCCACCAGCGATCCCAGAATCTTCGGAGAAAAAGATATAGCAGTATCAGAGCGATCAAGGCGACGAGCGGCGTCAAAAATCTTTCCGCCCCGACGCCGAAGATGTTGATTACAACCGCGCCGGCTTGGACAAGGCCTAGAAAGCTCCCAGAGGCCAGAAATTGGCCCTGGCGAGTTGAACTGCGCGGATAGAGCACTGTATTCACTTCCGCGGGCAAGCCCGAATCAACGCGATATTGGCCCGATGCGGCGAGCTGACGCATAAAGTATTTATTCGCAGCTTCGTCTGGCGACCCAGTCGTTTTAATTGATACGACGAACCAGCTGATAACCAAAATCCAAGCGAGAATCAGGAGTCTAGCAACGACAAGAAACGTTTTTGTGGCCGGCGGGTCAGTCCGCGGCGGGGCTGGGTTCCAAGCGTTACTGCGTTGGCTCATCGCGGTCATACCAGACCAGCAAACTCATACTGAAAACGACCGCGCCGCTCAATCCCGCAATGACTTTACCGATGGTGCCGAGTGATTCAAGTTTATACCACATCACCGCGACAGTTCCGAGAGCCAGCAACGTAATCCAAAAATAATCACGCCAAACCGGCTTTGTTTTCGGCATCTGCGCTTCGGGAACAACGTAGGGCCAGATTGCCGACACAACACCCGTGACAATCGCGGCCCAGAGCCACCAATTCAAATCCATATATCCGGTCACAAACCCCGGCTTAATATTTTCGATTAGAAAATATCCAAGATAGGAAACTAGCGCTGTTTGAAACGCAAACGACAAAACATCACGAGTTTCGAGACCGCTTAGAGGCCAAGGAATTGAAAAAGTAATGCGGCGCATTAGAAAAGTCCTCCTAATCGGCTAGCAATTTTCCCCCACGGAAACGGCCCGCGAATCAGGGTTGCCTTGAGTTCTTTTAAGGCTACGGTTGCGCTAGAAGCTTGTAAACCAGGCATCTCAAGAGAAAAAGCCAGTCGTTTTCCCTGAAGGTTCAGCTCCGTCCAAGTAAATGTTTCGTCAAACGAAATGGTTTTTTTAGTGCTCGGGACGTACGCTGCAAGGACGTAATCAACTGCATCTAGGTTCGGCGCCGACAAATCGAGTGGGTGAGTTCCCGCCGTCGGGAAAATTTTTGCTGGGGTAATCGATAATAGGCCGTCGGATGAAATCTTGATGTCAGGACGGTCTAGATCAAAACTCGTAATCCCCCGCAACCCGGTAGCTTGGATATCAACATTTACCCCCTTGAGTGAATATTTTTTGTTGGCGATCGTGACATCCTGCTTCCCTTGCTCGTGCGCCGCCGCCATCGTTACGGTCGAGCCGTTTGTTAAGAACTTCGCCGTCCGGAAATCTTTTTCGCCATACGCCGGTCCTTCGGCCAAAAAGACGCGGCCGATAAATGAGAGCATCGGCGATGAACTCGATAGATTCGTGATTAGGACGTCTTCGCTGGTGACGATATCCACGAGGTACGCGCCCGATTCAGTGTTCGGAATGTTTAACTCAACTTTTTGTGGATCGCCCTTCGGACCATTACCACCAACGTTACCATCATCCTTGATCCGCAGAGTCGTTAGCCACGTCGGCCGACGCGCGGTGAGTTCGTCGGCACGCGCGATCCGCACGGTCATCGTATCAGCGTCTTTTTTTCGGTTACGATCGATTTTATCAAACGAGAGTTTCAGCTCGCCGCCTTTAGAATAAACATAGAACTGATGACCACCACGAAAAATCTGCGGGAGGGAGATCCCTTCGTTCGGTAGTTCAACCTTGCTGAGGCTCATCAACCCGAGCCGGTCATAGCCCAGCGTGGCAACGAGGTTATTGTCCGGCGGGTTATCGTGAAATTCCTTGACCGAAGCGAATTGTTGGATATCTTTTGTCCACGTTCGTGTTGTTTCTTTTTTCTCCTTGCCGGTTCCTTCGATTACCGTTTCTGACGAATCGCTTTTAGCGCGCATCCACAGCGTCGTCTTCCCGTCGGTCACGTGGGCCCAATCGAGTGAATCGAGAAACGCCGACGAGACTAGGCTATACATATCGGCGTCCTTCGTGCCTTCGGCTTTGAGCCAGACGGCGGGCTGTGTTCCCCGCTGGAGCTGGCCACGAACTCGGATCCCCTCCACGGCACGTGGAACGGTCACTTGAAACGGGAGCGTATCAGTCGTCAACTTCCAGCGCAGCGCCGGGTTGGCCGTACGCAAAATTGTCGCCGGATCATCTGGGCTAATCACACGCGCAACCTTACCGGGATGGTACGCGTACGAAATCGTCGGAGTTAGAAGTAGGTGATTGTTTAATAGAGTAAAAAACGCGATGAGCGGTACAAGCAGCAGAAACGACTTCAGGGCGAGCGTCCATGATGCGAAGTAATAAATTTGTCGTAAATTTTTCATGCGAGGCTTCTAGTATAGCGAAAATTCGCAAAAAAAAGAACCCCAACGATGTATTGTTGGGGTTTAGCTCTCTCGACTCAGCGCCGGGGTGCTGTCGAGCCAGTACTGGTCCATCGCGGCGAGCAGCGAGTTGAGCTGATCGTCACGCTTCTGGTCCATATCCGGACCCGATTCACTCGCGGTCTGTTCGGGCGGGTGGATGTAGTCGACCGTATGGCCGGTCACGTGCAGACCCTTGCGGAGAGACATCATCACCGGAATGAAGATGCTTTCCCAGCGATCGCCGTAGCGGCCATCGTAACTGCAGAACAGCTCGGCCGCCCGTCGGTCCATGACCCGCGGTCCGAACCACAGGTCGAGATCGGGCCGACCGGTCAGACTGCCCGCTTCGTGGTTGCCCTCGAGCTCCTTGGCCATCTGATAGGCCGGGTAGGAGCGCAGGCTGGCTCGCCGAGGAATGACCAGGTCGTACGGCCAGAGACGCTTGAATTCAACCAGCCTGGGGAGCGACTCGACGAGTGGATACTTCTCCGGCTCCATCCAGATGATCGTCTCGGCACCCTGGCTGAGCGCCTGGCTAACGGCCTGACGACGGGCTGAGCCCATCGTGGTGTCAGGACGTTGCTGGTAGACCTGTCCTCCAGCTTCCTCGAGGGCCAGCTTGACCGGATCCGGAGAAGCATCGACGATGATCGGTCCATACCCGAGCAAGTTCTTGATCTCGCGCACGGTCCGAATGGCCAACTGTAGGCGAAGGTCCTTGACGGTCTTGCTGAACGTTGTCGTTACGACAGCCACTTGTGTGCTCACGGATGATCCTCCGGGTTGATCCTGGTGGGTCGTGGTGAAACTGCGTAAAGTACATCAAGGATTTCCTTGACCGCGCATGCTACCAGATTTTTTACATTTTGTCAAGTCCCTTGCCAAAAAGCGCTACTTAATTGTGGTATACTAAGCGCATAATCTTTTCCTAGTCCTGTTTTTCTATGAAACAACCGCATGTCGTCATCACCGGAGGGGCTGGATTTATCGGCTCTAATATTGCACATGAATTACTTGCTCGAAAGTATGGAGTCACAGTTATTGATAACCTCGCGACCGGTCGCTTAGAGAATCTCCATGACATCCGACGGAAGATAACATTCGTCCGCGGGGATATTCGTAATCTCGACCTGCTCCAGCGCACGTTCAAAGGCGCGACCTACGTCCTCCACCAAGCCGCACTGCCGTCAGTCCCCCGTTCTATCCGCGACCCATTTGCTTCTCACGACGTTAATGTGAATGGCACTTTTAACGTTCTGCTCGCCGCTCGAGATCAAAAAATAAAAAAAGTTGTCCTAGCGTCTTCGTCGTCCATTTACGGAAATCGCAAATATTACGGAAGCCGAGAATTCCGGGATAAAAAGGAGGTCATGAAACCGATGCCACTTTCGCCGTACGCGGTAAATAAGCTCGTCGGCGAAGAATACGCCAAAGTCTTCGCACACATCTTTCAAGTTCCGACAGTCTGTTTGCGATATTTTAATGTGTATGGGCACAATCAAGACCCCCAGTCTGAATACGCCGCTGTTATTCCTCGCTTCATTACGGCCATGCTTACGAATAAGCCGATCGTTATTTATGGCGATGGTCATCAGTCCCGCGACTTCACCTATATCGATAATGTCATTAATGCCAATATTCTCGCGATGCTCTCACCTAAAGCAAGTCACGGCGAAACGATGAATGTGGCATGTGGCGACTCGGTTTCACTTCTCCGACTAGCCACAAGTATTGGGAAAATACTTGGCAAAAAACCAAAAATTACTTTCGAACCAGCCCGCGCCGGCGACGTTAAGCATTCGCTAGCGGATATCTCGAAGGCAAAAAAGTATATCGGCTATACCCCGGTGGTTCGCTTTGATGACGGTCTAAAGAGGACAGTTGAATGGTATCGGGAACATAGTAGCTAGACACCTCACTCGAAACGGCAGTTTTTGACAATCACCCGCATAACCAGTATAATCAACCTGTTATTTTATAGTTCTACTGTATGAAAAAAGCCCTGATCACAGGAATTACGGGTCAAGATGGTTCCTACTTAGCTGAGGTCCTCCTGGAAAAAGGCTACGAGGTTCATGGGATCATTAGACGAGCTTCAACTTTTAACACACATAGGATCAATCATATTTTTGAAGATCCGCACAAGCCGGATCGTAAATTGCATCTTCATTATGGCGATCTCACCGATTCGTCAAATATTGCTAGGTTAATTGAAAAAATTAATCCTGAAGAAATTTATAACCTCGGGGCCCAAAGCCATGTTCGGGTCAGTTTCGACATGCCCGAATATACCGGTGATGCCGACGGTGTTGGAGTAACCCGTTTGCTCGAAGCAATCCGTGAAACTCGAGTAAGTACTCGTTTTTACCAAGCATCTTCTAGTGAAATGTTCGGTAAGGTCCAAGAAATTCCACAAACGGAATCGACCCCATTTTATCCCCGTAGCCCATATGGCGTCGCAAAAGTGTACGCGTATTGGATTACGGTCAACTATCGGGAGAGCTATGGCATTCACGCCTCAAACGGTATCCTGTTCAACCATGAATCACCGCGTCGTGGCGAGACATTCGTAACCCGAAAAATCACGCGGGGTCTCGCCCGAATCAAAACGGGAAAAGAGGTCATTCTCCACCTCGGAAACCTAGATGCCAAACGGGACTGGGGTTACGCTAAAGACTATGTCGAGGGAATGTGGCAGATGCTCCAACAAGACCAGCCAGATGACTACATCTTGGCCATGAACGAAACCCATTCCGTTCGCGAATTCGCCGAGCTGACCGGGAAACATCTCGGCATGAATATTGTTTGGGAAGGTTCTGGCCTTGACGAAAAAGGCATCGACACCGTCTCGGGCAAGCAAGTTATTGGTATAGATCCAAATTATTTCCGGCCGGCTGAAGTCGACCTCCTTATTGGCGACGCGAGTAAAGCGCGGGAGAAACTGGGCTGGAAACCAAAAACGAGCTTTGCTGAGCTCGTCAAAATGATGGCTGAAGCGGATTTAGCTCACGAACAACGCCAAGCCGAATAATTTTCGCCCCATGATCAAGTTAATGAAATCAACCTTTTACCACGAGGCCGAAACAAAAGCAGCCTTGGTTGACTTTATCGCCAAAGCTGAAATGTTGAGCATGGGCGAACAATGCCACCTTTTTGAGCAAGGTTTCGCAACAAAACAGGAACGTCAATCGGCCATATTCGTCGGTAGTGGAAGCGCCGCAAATCTTGTTCTGCTTCAAGCCCTGCTCAACCTCGGCCGTCTGAAACCTGGCGCACGAATCGGATTCTCCGCCTTAACTTGGGCGACAAACGTCATGCCCATTCTTCAGCTCGGCCTCAAACCCGTCGCGCTTGATTGTGAAATCGAGACATTAAATGTCTCCCCCAAGACGTTACAAGCCGCTGGTGATCTCGACGCGGTTTTTCTGACGAACGTCCTTGGCCTATGCGACGATCTCCGCGGTATTGAAAAATATTGCGAAGAAAAAAACATCATTTTACTCGAAGACAACTGCGAATCCCTTGGGTCAAAAATTGACGGCCGATTGCTCGGCAATTTCGGTCTTGCCTCAACGTTTTCTTTTTTTGTGGGCCACCATATGTCAACCATTGAAGGTGGAATGGTGTGCACTGACGATCAAGAACTTGCGGAAATGGTGACGATGGTCCGCGCCCACGGTTGGGATCGAAATATTTCGCCGGAACGGCAGCGCGTATGGCGAAAAAAATTCGCGGTTGAAGAATTCTACGCAAAGTATACATTTTACGATCTTGCCTATAACGCGCGCCCGACCGAGATCAACGGCTTTATCGGCAACACGCAACTCCCTTATTGGGATGAAATCGTTACCCGGCGCGCCGACAACTTCAAACGTTTTCATGAGGCGGCCCAAAAGAACTCGGAAATTCATGCGCTCAAAACTGATCACATGGACCTCGTTTCGAACTTCGCTATGCCCGTTGTGTATCGATCTGGCGAGAGTTTTGATGCTGCCCGAGAGAAGTTTACTGCCGCCGGTGCTGAAATCCGCCCAGTGATCGCCGGCGATATGACGGCTCAACCGTTTTACAAAAAATACGAACCCGACGCGAAGCCATGTGCAAACTCCGCCCTGGTTCACCGTCAAGGATTGTATTTCGGGAATAACCCAGAATTGAGTGAGGAAGAAATTCAGACCCTTGAGTCAGTTCTCCGTCCATAAATTTCATTATGCTAGACCTGTCCAAACCCATCTATATCGCCGGCCATCAAGGCATGGTTGGATCGACAATTTGGCGAGAACTTGAGTCGCGAGGAGCGAAAAATCTCATCGGTCAAACCTTTAGCGAACTAGATCTGCGAGACCAGGCACAGGTCAACGCCTTCTTTGCAAAGATCAAGCCCGCCTATGTTGTACTCGCGGCAGCTCGCGTTGGCGGCATCCATGCCAATATGAGTGCTCCCTATGATTTTCTTTACGATAATCTTGCCATTCAAAACAATATTTTTTCGTCGTCGGTCCGTCATGGCGTGAAAAAAATGCTTTTTCTCGGCACCTCATGTATTTATCCTCGAGACTGCCCGCAACCGATGAAAGAAGAATATCTCTTGACCGGGCCACTCGAACCGACCAATGAGGGGTATGCGCTAGCAAAAATCGCTGGCTTGAAGCTTGCTGAGTATCTCTACAAACAACATGGATTCAAAACGGTCTGCCCGATGCCGCCGAACCTGTACGGACCGAACGATAACTTTGATCCGAAAAACTCTCACGTCATGGCGGCCTTGGTTCGGAAATTTGTGACGGCAAAAGATTCCGGACAGGATGTCGAAACAATGTGGGGCACCGGTTCAGCCAAACGCGAATTCATGCACGTCAATGACCTGGCGCGCATTATCGTCGACTTATTCGACGTTCAAGAAACACCCGAAATTATCAATGTCGGGACCGGGGTTGACCATTCTATTAAAGAGTTAGCGGAAATTGTCGCCAAACTTGTCGGTTATACCGGCCCGATCAATTGGGACCCATTAAAACCGGACGGGATGCCGAGAAAATGCCTTGACGTTTCGAAAATGAAAGCCATGGGTATTAATACGAAAGTGAGTCTCGAAGACGGTTTGATTGGGATGATAGAGGCGTATCGCACAAAAAGTACCAAACAGTAATATGTCCATTATCTCTCGGATTTACGATCGGATGATGGTCGCCTGGAACGAGTTCTCCTGGTTCCTTTGGGTACCGCCGTTCAAGCTCGCATGGCTAGTGACAACCCCAATTTCCCTGTTCAGCCCCGGCCGTTACCAAATGTTAAACGAGCGCCTGATCGAAGCGTTGAATCGTCGAATTATAGGCCGTAGCACTCACCTGCTCAAAGTTCGTGAAGCTTCAAAAGATTTAGAGACGTTTTGGAAAACTTACGATGGAGCCCCCGAAGACATTGCTTTGTTTGCTCAAGCACTGAACGACCCTACTTGGTATGCTGGCAAGACAATTCTCGATGTCGGATGCGGGGTTGGTCGAAAGAGCTATGAACTCGCCAAGGCTGGTGCTGAAAAAGTCATCGGCATTGATACGTCCAGACGGAACATCGAGGTTTCCCAAAAGATGGCCGCTGGTGAACCGCACGTAAGTTTCATCTGTGCTGAGTCTGGTTCGCTAATCCCCAATCACAACAATGCTTTTGACTACATCATCTCCTTCACCGTTTTCGAACACGTCGAGGACGTGGTGCGAGTGCTGCAGGAGCTTTATGAGCTTCAACGACCAGGCGGAAAAAACATCATCGTCTACAACCACTACTTCGACCGTTACGGCAGTCATTTGAAGGAGTTCATTTATTTTCCCTGGCCGCAGTTGATCTGGCCCGAATCGGTGCTTTTCAATTTTTGGAATAGCCGACTGGCTGAAGCTCAGCATCATGGCGGCATGGGATATTTCCCGGCCAATTACCAACACGGCGTTGGCAAACATAACAACGACTGTTTTATGAATCTTAATAAGCTCGCCATTGAGGACGTCGAGCGACTGATCGTGCAGACGCCGTATGTCCTTGAACGAGAATACCGGTACTCTGTCTCTCCCCTACTTAAGCAGTGGCCCTGGATCGAGAAAACCCCGCTGGGAAAATACCTAGAGGGATCGGTGACCTACGTCCTTCGTAAACCACTATGAAAACCAAGCGTATACTCGTCGTCATTCTTAAAGACGACTACGGAGTCCCGGAACGCGGGCCGTCGTATGAGTACAATTACTTTTATCAGTCGCTCAAGGACATGGGCGAAGAGGTCCAGCTTTTCGATTTTGGTCCATATCTTACAAATATTGAAAAGCTCCAAACCGACCTACTTAAGGCGGCCGACGCTTTTCAGCCTGACCTCATTTTCTTCACCCTCTACCAGAACCAGTTCGCTTTCAAAACACTAGATACATTGAGGGAGAAATATCTAACCGTCAACTGGTTCTGCGACGACCAGTGGCGCTTTAATGACTTCTCAAGCAAATATTGTCACCACTTTTCCTTCGTCGTTACTACGGATCCGCTGGCGATAGCCAAATATGAGCAAGTCGGCTACCAAAATGCAATCCTTTCCCAGTGGGCTACTCGTGAAGCTCTCGTCACGCTTGAACAAGACAGTGTCGAATACCTTCATGATGTCACATTTATTGGCGGAGCTAATCCGTTCCGACAATGGTTTGTCCGACAACTTAAGCAACGCGGAGTGAACATCCAGGCTTTCGGTTCTGGGTGGCCGAATGGACGCATCACATATCAGCAGATGAATGGCCTCTTCCTCCAGTCTAGGATCAACTTAAACATTTCGAACAGCAAGAATTACGACATCCGATTCATCACATCCTCCTGGGAGAACCTCAAGAATTTCCGCACCACCCCAAAGAACAAGGAGCAAATGAAAGGCCGCCATTTTGAAATCCCAGCATTCGGCGGTTTCCAGCTTTCGAATTACGTTGAGTTCCTCGAAAATTACTATACCATCGGCAAAGAGATTGCCATCTACAACACCATCGACGATTTGGCTGACAAGATTCGATACTATCTCGAGCATGAGGAACTGCGCCAGTCAATCACATTAGCCGGTTTTGAGCGGACACGCCGTGAACATCTTTATGTCAACCGGTTTCAGCAGATCTGGAAGGAAATCGAGCGTCGCCTGGCCGACCGCCCGAACGTCCAGGTTATTGAGTTACACGATGAGTTGTTCCCTCAAGCTAAGGTTGTTAACTATATGTCGGCAACAAAACCAAACACGTTACTGATGTTCGATCGGGGAGCTACGTCGAGTGTGGCCGTTTTCACCGACCGTAATCTAGATGACGTCAATCAAAGCAAAGCAAAACATAATGTGGCGTGGTTAGTCGAATCGCGGGACCTCCACGAGAAGATTTATGACCGGATGCGTGATCCGTCGCTTTATTCCAAGTTTGAAGCCGTACTGACTTACGACCAGAGCTTGCTCGACCTTAACAGTCGGTTCCATCGTTACCTATTCGGTGGTTGCTGGATTGAAAAGTCGGATCGACGCATCTATACCAAACAGAAAAGTGTTTCCATCATCGCCTCGAAAAAAAATACTTTAGTCGGACACAAACTCCGCCACCGAATCATCAAGCAGTACCGTTCCAGGATCGACGATGTTCTTGGGAATGGCTACGCTCCTCTAGTAAATAAAGTTGACGGTCTTCGCCCCTATCGGTTTTCGATAGTTATTGAAAATTGCCGGGAACGAAACTACTTCACAGAAAAAATCATCGATTGCTTCGCGACTGGCACGGTTCCGATATATTGGGGCTGTCCGAATATTGGGGATTTCTTTGATCAAGACGGCGTCATACAATTCTCCTCCATCGACGAAGTGCCCGCGGTTTTGGCAGCACTGAGCGTATCCGACTATGAGCGACGTCTACTAGCAATCAAAAAGAATTTTAACCTTGTACCGAAGTACGAGACAGTCGAACGAGAAGCCTTGCGAATAATCGACGAATTATACCGCTAGTTTGATGGAGAAAAACTACCTTCGTACTGTTACCCAGGGAACGTGGTGGAATTACCTCCAGTACGTTTTTTCGATTGGCACCTCATTCATACTGTCGATTGTCCTGACAAGGTATTTCGCAACCGACGTTTACGGTGTCTACACTTATGTTTATTTCGTTGTCAACACGGTTGTCCTGACGCTCAACTTTGGTCTGACCACCACTCTACAGACATTCGTTCCGCCACTGCATTTTGGTGAACAGTTCGAGGAACGAAACGCGACATTTCGCCAGCTTTTAAAAATTCAGATGTTTATCGTGCTCCTCGGTCTGGTAATTCTTCTGCCATTTGTTCCTGCGTGGCAACGTGTGACTACTTTCCGACTAGATGGTTTTGGTACCCTTATTTTCCTCGGCATCCTTCTATCGGCCGTCAACGTGACAATCAACTTCTTTGCCACTCTTTTTAGTTCGCTTCAGAAGTTTCGACTACTCTCATTAGTCAACGTCGTTAGTCAATTGTTAAGCTTCCTAGCTGCGCTGGCCATGGTCTTCTTCAACCAACAACTCCTCTTCATCCTATTGGTAACATTGACTATTAATTTGTCTGTCTTAGTGCGGTACGTCTGGCTGAGCAGGGAGATGATCGGTGGTTGGTCCAACATCATCCGCCAGCGTGTCAACATCAGAAAGATGCTTAGCTTTTCGTTCCTAGCCTACGTCAACGTTCTCCTGCAACTTGTCATCTGGGACCGTTCCGAGTTTTTTTTCCTTGGGAAATTTCAGCCCAGCGATCAGTTGGCTATCTATGGTATCTCCTACACCATCGCCTTGATGATTGTTGGATTGATCGACCCAATCATGAATGTATTTGTTTCGATTCTCTCCGAGTTAGTTGGTAAGAATGACTGGGGTCGAATAAAGTTGATCGTTGAAAAGGGTTCCAAGTATGTCGGTATTATATTCTTGCCAACTATAACTGTCTTGTTGTTATATGGACCGCAACTGATTGGCTCGTTGTATGGTCAGCGGTTTTTAAACGTCGCGATTATTGTTCCCTGGCTAACGTTATCCGCCCTGATAGCACGGGCGTTTATTCCGGCCTGGGCAGTCACCACATACAAGCATGACCTACGCCAGATAGTCAAAATTGAACTGGGCGTGGCCGCGTTTAACATACTTCTCGATGTCATTCTCATCCCCCGGTACGGTTTCGTCGGTGCTGCGTGGGCAAATTGTTTGACACAAGCCGGGGCGTTCGTGGCGTTGGGCGTTTACGTGAGGAAGTACGGTCTTCACCTCTTTCGTTCGACGTTCATCGGTATTGTAGTAGTCAACATGGCTATAGCTGGTCTACTGATACTGGCCAAGGCATTCCTGCTCGGCTGGACGTTTCATCTCCTTTTTTTCGGTACAGGAATCGCTTATATGCTCCTGATGGTCAAGTTTTTTCTTCAATCAGATGATCTGCTATTCATGCAGGACATGCAGGCACATGGGCCATCAACCCTGCGCCCAATTGTCCGTGTTGGGGTAAAGCTAGTTCACCGACTAAAGGGGTCGACCAATTATGTCTAGCGTCAGTATCATTATGCCAGCCTACAATGCTCAACGGTTCATCGGTCGGGCAATAAACAGCGTCCTAAACCAGACGTTCCTCGATTGGGAACTTCTGATTGTTGATGATGGCTCAACAGACGGTACTGCTGGATACGTGAAATACCATTATTCATCTCCTCAAATTAAGCTCTTCACTCAAAGTAACCAAGGCCCGGCCAGCGCCCGAAACGCCGGTATCGAACATGCACAGGGTGAGTTTATTGCTTTTCTCGACGCCGATGATTGCTGGCGACCCAACAAACTCTCGTTGCAAATTCCACTGTTTGCCACAGACAGCACGGGGGTAGTCTATGGCGATGCAGAACTCGTCGGTGGGAAAATCGAGGGTTATTCCACCTTTTTTGCCATCAATCCACCGGCATCTGGACGTGTCACATCACAGCTGGTACGCCGAAACTTTATACCCATGCTCACAGCCGTTATCCGACGCGATCTCCTACGCAAAATCGGAGGGTTTGATTCCGACCTTCGCGCTGCCGAGGATTACGATGTCTGGTTACGCGCCTCATTCCATACCGACTTCAGCTACTCCCCTGAAATCGTTGCTGAATATACCATACATACCGAATCGACAACCTCCAAATCAGAATTAATGTGGACTTCAGAGCTACAGGCATTGCGAAAATGTTGGGGCGTCCGACAGAACGTTCTCGATCTTAACACGACGAAAAAATTGGCCAACCGAATTGCTACATTGGCAGATAAGATTCGACCAATAAATGAGTTGGAGGCCAGAAGGAGCTGGCTTGATGTCTGGAAGTACACTACCCCGACCTCGTGGCCAGGACGTTGGCTTCGATTCAGCCGATGAAAACTATGCCCAAAGTTGCGATCATCATCCCCCACTACAATCAATCACTATTTATCGGCGAGGCCGTCAGTAGCGTTCTAGGCCAACAATATGGGGATTGGGAGTGTATAATCATCGACGATGGTTCGCTGCCGGTTGAGGTCGAACGAGCTCAACAGATTGTCAATAATTTCGCAGACCCCCGACTACGTTGGATCGCTCAACCTTATAACTTAGGCGTCATCCCTACGCGATTGGAAGGAGTTAAGCAGTCAACCGCGCCCTATTTAGTCTTCCTCGATGGTGACGATGCGCTGATGCCGAGATTCTTATCTGAAACAGTTCCACTGCTCGACCAAAATGAACGGGTAGCCTACGTTTACACCCAATTGCAATACTTTGGTGCTCGACACGATATCTTTATCTCGCAACCGTTCAATGGTCGCAATTTGCTTTTTGAAAATTTTGTTTCTGTAACTTCCCTCACCCGTCGTTCAGCCTTCCTTGAAATCGGCGGTTTTAACATGAACCTCAACCGCGTGGGACTGGAGGACTGGGATTTGTTTTTAAGCATGTACGAGCATGGCCTGCGCGGGAGTTTCCTAGCCAAGCCACTGGTCCGTTACCGACAGGATGCAGAAGGAAAAAACAGGAACCAGCCTTCGAAGGTCAGGTCGGCAGAAGAAATTATCAAACGAAATCATCCAAAACTTTTTGGCCTGACCTATTACCTCTTGGCAAAATGGCGTACACTCCGCTGGATTCTTAGAAATAAACGTCAATGAAGAATACTGCTCCAAAATACAGCGTCTGTATTCCCGCTTACAACAGGCCAGACACCATTCGTCAGGCCATTCAAAGCATCGTGGGGCAGACCGTCACCAATTGGGAATTAATTGTGACCGATGATAGCAGTGATGATCGGGTAGCAACGGTGGTCGCATCTTTTGAGGATCGCCGTATCTTATATGTAAAAAATAAGCAACGTCTCGGACTTGAAAATAACTGGAACGCTGGATTAACGCGTGCCCGAGGCGAGTATGTAAAAATGTTGATGGACGACGATTACCTTCATCCCACCTGCTTGGCCGATCAGGGCCAGATGTTGGATCGTCACCCAAACGTCGTCCTCGTCTGCGCGAACTATCGAGTTGTCGATCTACATGACCACCCAATAACGGTACCAAATCTTGGAAAAGACCCATATCGTCTGTTCCGGGGCGACCATGTCGAATCTGGGTCGCACTTCATCGTTGGCTACCTGACTGGTCGTCGACGTGTTGGTTTACCGAGTGCCATGCTCATCCGCCGATCCGCCCTAGAGCGTTCTGGATTAGTTGTGACCAACGCTGGTGTCGCTGCGGATGCTGATTTGTGGCTGCGACTCTGCGTTGAAGGTGATTTTTCGTATTGCGATCGTCAACTACTAACAATGCGTTGGCACGAGTCAAACCTTTCGAAAATTCTTGAATCCGGCTCATACGGATACAAAAGCATTCTCTCATTATACCGTCGCTGGTTACGAAGCGATTTGGTAGCCATTAGCAAGTCACGTGGTGCAATCGCACTTGCCGCGGCTGCGCGCGTACTTCCCTACTACCGTTTGGCTACAGAACCTGAACGCCGATCTATAGCCGTTGATTTGACTAGCCTCCCTTTGACGACTTTGGGTAAATTACGTCTACGCTGGTGGATATCTCGCCAATGAACGAGGGGCAAATTACGTTACCGAAAGTTTCAATCGTTCTACCAGTATACAACGCTGCGGAGTTCCTTGTAGCCGCGATCGACAGCATCCGACAGCAGAATTTTGAAGACTACGAATGTATTGCTATCGATGACGGTTCGACGGACGAATCAGGTAAATTGTTAGATGAAGTTTCTAATCAGGACTCCCGTTGGAAAATCATTCATCAACAAAACTCCGGCCTAGTATCAGCTCTCAATGCAGGGATTAGCCACGCAAGGGGCGAGTATATCGCCCGAATGGACGCTGATGATATAAGTTTACCCGAAAGACTTAAGCAACAATTTCAATTTCTCGAAAACCACCCAGATGTTGGTCTTCTCGGGTGTAGTTATGGAGTTATAGATAAGCCAGGGCACGTAGTTGGATCGGAGCCCGTTCTTCTGTATGATCGGGAATTACGACTATCCTTATTACATACACACACCTTCGCACACGGTTCAGTCATGATTCGCACTAGTGTATTACGTCAAGTTTCGCAACCTCCGTATCAGGCAACAGTTGGATATGTTGAGGATATAGATCTATGGACTAGAATTGCTCGGGTTAGTAAGTTAGCTAGCGTACCAAATATCTTATATCTCTGGCGTAAAAACCCTGAAAGCATCTCGCATACAAAATATAAAACCCAACGCTCTCAAGCTCAAGCAGTTTATCGCCAATATAAAGGAACTATTCCCTGGCACGCACTGGCCAAGACGGTTTCATGGAACGATTTCCGCCGATACCAAACAAAGCACGAAATAATCCTAGGACAACAAATTACCGTACACTACAGAAGGGCCGTAAGCTATCATTTAGTTCAAATTAGCAAGCTCGTAGGCTACGGTGATTTAATTTTATCACTACGTTTACTTTGGTTCGCATTTTGGATGGATCCAAAGTTTTTCTTGAGAGGGGTTCTCCTAAAACTCCTACATAAAAAGACATGAGCAATATTCACCCACATCAATTGCGCGTTTTGATGGTAAACCGACCAAACGCCGAAGGTTTGCCCGGTGGCGACCTAGTACAAATGAACGAAACGGCAGTTGAATTACGAAAAATCGGTGTACAGGTCAGTATTAGCCACGAACTTCGTCCGAAACTTAACGACTTTGATATTGTCCATGCATTTAATTTAGAAACTCCGGCAACAACAATGATCCAGGTCGCCTGGGCAAAGGCGGCTGGCACCCCTGTTGCTCTGTCCCCTATATTTTTTGATATGCCTGATGAGGTCCGATTTGCAAATTTTTATCACTATGGACGGTGGCCTGTAGAAAAACGTCTGGTTGGTAAGAAAATTAGTTATATTGTGTACAACCATCTACATCACCAGTTGCTTAAGCAACAACGGGCGTTACTTCTTCAGGTAGACAGATTGTTACCTAATTCAAGGCTAGAAGCTGAAAATATCAATAAAGTTTTTCCAACAGCAGCAAATATACCGTTTAATGTCGTTACTAACGGGGTTCGAGCTGAACAATTCCGTGATGGGGATCGTCGGATGTTCTTGAATAAATACGGCGTATCGGACTTTCTCCTTGTAGTAGGCCGACTTGGTTATTTAAAGAACCAACTTCAATTACTCAAGGCGTTACGTGGGTGGAACCACCCGATTGTGCTGATTGGTCAAGAACCTGACAAGTTATACGCTCGAGCATGTCATCGAGAAGCAAGGGGGAGAAAAAATATTACATTTATCCCCCATTTACCTCAAGCAGAACTTAAGCATGCATATGCTGCCGCACGCGTACACGCCCTTCCAAGCCAAAAGGAAACAGTGGGACTTGTTTCAATGGAGGCAGCCGTTGCCGGTTGCAGAATCGTAGTCAGTCCAGTTGGGGGCCAGCGGGAGTATTTTCATGAGTGGGCAGAATACTGTGACCCAAATAACATCGAAAGCATCCGGGTTGCCGTTGAGCGAGCATGGGAAAAGCCCTCCAGTGAAGAGCTTGCCGATTATATATCGGGGTACCACAATTGGAACACAGCGGCAAAACAAACTTTAGCCGCCTATCAACAGACTCTTAATCAATAGAACCTAAGGTTAGACCCGTGCGTTCTTCAAGAACTTTTTTTGTCACCCAATTAGCGGATCGCATAGTAATATTTGTTCGCACCCACCAAAGCAAACTATTCGGCAATACTCCGCCAACTACATATTGTAGCGCGCCGGACAAGTCTCGCCAGTGAGATAGCTGGAGGTGTGCAATTGCTCCGCGAATATTCAACCTCGAACGGCGCACTGATAAATTACTTTTATCCTGATGTATACGATGGATGCCTAGCGGCCGTTGTATGCAACCAATTTTACCTTCAACCTGTAATTGAAGTAAGAATTCCTCGTCAGGAGCGGGGTGAGCTGGTTTATAGCGTAAATGGGTTTTTCTAAAAAGAAATGACGGGTGGTCGATAAAAATAGTCCAAGGTTCGCGTTGAATAACAGTTGCAATTTGCCGTTCTGAAAAGTAATAATACATCAAAGTTGCACATCCAACGGCATCCGAGTTCATCGATACCCAGTCAATCTGTTGTTCAAGTTTTTCACGTAACCACAGATCATCATGATCTTGAATTGCTATTAAACCGCCCCGTGCTTGGTCTAGAAGTAAATTTAATCCTGCATACGCGCCAAGATTTGTGGTTGATGTGTAGTTTCGGATTCGACTGTCTTTAAATGTTGAAATCAATTCGTTAGTTCGATCGCTCGAATTATTATCTAAAATTAATAATTCAAAGTTTTTATATGACTGATCGAGGCATGAAGCAATTGTCTGTTCGATAAAGTTTTCAGCATTGTATGCAACAAGTAAAATAGAAACCTGGGGTGGCGAATAACTTATCACGACCGTAATTTTACCAACAAAATGTTTGGCGTTTTCTTTACAGTTTCAAATGTGCTCGTTTCTTGGAATGTTTTTACGTCCATTTGCACCTGAGCACTGTTATTCCAATAATCAATAGAGCTGGGTTTTTGGCGAAGTTGGTACAGGGAAATTAGCACATAAATATCCTGCTTTCCAAAGATAGCTCGCAACTTTTCACCGATTGTCTCCGAATCTCTCACTTGAAAGATTTCTGGACCATAATAGACAACGTATTGCTTATTTTGCGCTAAAGCAAATCTGGTTTGAAGGTAGTTTGCGTTCGTTGTAACTACAACCCCAGCATGAACAGGAATTGTTTCCATATCAATCAAGGTTTGACGGTCCGCAGTAAACATATTGTCTGAAATCAGCGACCCATGAAACATAGAAACCCCAAGAAAAAATAGTGTAACAATGGTAGTTACTTGATGCTGGCGATATCTATCAAATAAAGCAACGGCACCAATCGTGGCAATGATAATGGCGTAAAGACTAAACCACGTATAAAACCGCCAGGGTACAAGGCTATAAGCTCCGAGGTTTGGAAGGATATAAAGAAATAAGAAGTAGAACAGCGCAATCCCGAGTAAAAAAGCGTAGCTTAACCTTTGGCTAGCCGAGTTTTTTCGAAAAAGCTTCAGCATTATAATTAGCGCTCCAAGCGCAAGTAAAATAACAAATATTAGTGGATAATCGCTTATTATCTGCTCAAAAGGAATCGCATTCCCCTGGAATGCGACATCGGCATTTTTACTTCCGTTAATAAAAAACTCAAATTGTTGCCGTAGTGGCTCCACCACAACAAACAAACCCACAACAGCCATAATCCCACCCGAGATGATTGCCGCGCGCCATCGACGACGAATCGGCGCTAGCCAGGCAACGTAGGCCGTAATTGCAAGCACTGTAAAAACAATAAAGTTTAGTCCGCTCTGGTGTAAGTGATAAAATAAATATGTTAATACGAGTATCACCGGAATGATTTTCCAAGTTTTCCTTAAAAAGAGAAAAAGGTAGCAGTAAACTAGGGTCAATCCGAACGTGTAGGTCATTGTTTCCGGAAGGTAGTTGACTGACCGAGCTAACAACTGCGTATTCAGGGCATAGAGCAGAATCATCATGACGATCGGAAGAATTCGCTTTGGCCAGAGCATTCGCGCAATCAAGCCTAGCAGAAGAACATTCAACGTCGTTAACGTTGCGCCTGAGAAAAGATAAACCGAAAAAAGATCGCCGCCAAAAATCTTAGCAATCCAAGCGTTTACCGTCGGAAAAAGCCATAACGACGTCGGCACCGTCATCTTTCCAAAAAGCATCAATTCTCGCGAACGATTCATCCAATCAAAAATATCAAACTGCAGTAGGGCTGGATGAGTAATTGGCTGGTAGAATCGGTATAAGGCGGTTGTACCCACTACAAGCGCAATCGAAACCAATCCGACCATGCTCCGCATTGTCCAGTTACGTTTTCGAGCTGTGGTGGATATTGAGGTCATTTGAGAAGGTCTCGATAAATATGCAGGTACCGCTGAACAACGCGTTCCCAAGAAAAGTCCTGCTCGATTCGTTCTCGTGCCGCTCGCCCCAGTTTGTGACGCAAGTCTGAGTCAATTAGCAATTTCGACAACTCTTGTTGGTATTGCTCCGCGGTATCAACCACCAGGCCATCAACTTCAGACGTAATCATTTCATCAATCGCTCCGACACGGTTCGTTAAAACTGGTAATCCACACGCCATCGCTTCTAATACGGCGTTGGGCATATTGTCATGATTGGACGAATAGAGAAAGACGTCTGCGTCATTTAGAATTTCCTTTGTGTCAGCCCATCCGGTAAACGTTACTGGCGAGGACTGTTGGCGGGCATACGTTTGAACTTCTGGAAGATGTTTTCCAGTCCCAACCACGGTTAAGTTTGCGGCAATCTTAGTTTCTTCAACCGCTTTTCGATAATGGTCGATAACCTGTTTAACGCCGACGATTTTATCAGCGTACCAAAAATTCGTCACCATCACCAAACGCACTGGACCATTGGTGCCTTGATTTGTCGTATTGAATTTCCGCAAATCGACAGCATTTGGGATTACCTCAGCCGACCGTAGAGCGGGAACTTGTCGGCGAAGATACTCACTCGGAACGGTTAGCTTATTAGCCCAAGGTATCGCGATACGGTAGAGCGGCCGCCAAATGGGTGATTCAATTGTATAATCACCCTTGACTGTTAATACTAACGGCGTACGCCAACCACGGAACGTAATTGGTACAGTCGAATGGACAATGTCCGCTTTCAGAAAAAGTTGTGAATGAATAATATCGGTCGTCTTGGAAATTAAAGTCGCTTGTGCTTCGCCACTACGGTTAATCCACTCAGTTAGGTCTTTCGCCCATCGTAAAGGACCGCCGTGACGTGGGCCTGTTATAATGGCCACTCGATAAGGCCGCTTATGCATGGGACACTGGCTCTTGATCGATAAACGTTTGATACCACATTTCCAGAGTCAGAAGAGCCCAGAGCTGGTGAGCATGGTTGATCTTGGTGTTCTGATGCTCATCTATCAGTTTTTCGACCGCTGCGGTCTTAAAAATCCCCCGCTGAGCAGCGGTGCCACCGAGTAACCGGTCGCGCACATATTGCCTGAGTTCGCCGCGGAACCAATGCTCAATCGGCACCCCAAATCCCATCTTTGGCCGATACAAAATATCATCAGGAAGTAATCCTCGCAGGGCTTTTTTAAAAATGTATTTTTTTTCCCGACCATGGATTTTTAAAGACGACGGTATCTTGGCAGTCATTTCTAAAAATTTATGATCGAGCAATGGTGAGCGACCCTCAAGAGCGACTGCCATTGAGGCGATATCAACTTTCACCAACAAGTCGTCAGGGAGATAGGTGTGAAAATCGACCGACAGGGCCTGATCAACCGGATCATTCGTGCCACTGTCTTTAAACCATTGTTCGACGAGATCTCGCGAGTCATGTCCGGCGACTTTAGTGCCAAATGACATAGTGTACATCTGGTATTTTTGCAACTCATTAAAGTAACAAATATATTCGAGGTAGCGCCGGGCCCGGCCGTCATTAAAGCTGGTGCTAAACCGCACCGCTCGTTCAAAGAATGTGGTTTTGACCATTTTTGCGGCAACTGCTGCAGCCTTGTGAATTATTTTTTTTCTAACTACCGCGGGAACTCGGTCATACAGCGCTGCAAATTTTTGAATATTATAACGACCGTAACCAGCAAAGTTTTCGTCTCCCCCGTCCCCATTGAGAACGACTGTGACGTGCTGGCGAGTCAACTGAGAAACGTAGTACGTTGGAACCGCGGAAGAATCGGCGTACGGCTCTTCGTAGTGATAGACAAGCTTTGGTAAAACATCAAGCGCGTGCGGTTCAACGATGAATTCAGTATGCTCTGTTCCGAAGAGCTTTGCTACCTTACTCGCGTATGGTAACTCGTTGTGTGATTCCTCAGGAAATCCAATGGAGAATGTCTTGACCGGACGATTCGACAACTTAGCCATCATCGCTACAACGGCGCTGGAATCCACGCCACCGGACAAAAAGGCGCCAATAGGTACGTCGGATATCATTCGTAGGCGGACCGCAGTTTCTAATTCTTTCAGGATCAAGCCCTGCCACTCCCCTTCGGAACGTTGTTCCTGTTCGGCATAGGATAAATCCCAGTATCGCTTTATTTCAACCCTCCCATTCTGAACGGTCATATAATGAGCCGGCGGAAGTTTCTTGATGCCACGAAAGCCGGTTAACGGCGC
The DNA here is from genome assembly GCA_964349465.1 of uncultured Gammaproteobacteria bacterium. Taxonomy (GTDB): domain Bacteria; phylum Patescibacteriota; class Patescibacteriia; order SBBC01; family CAIJZX01; genus CAYGGC01. Next base: position 23,874 of record CAYGGC010000010.1, on the reverse strand, counting down.
CGGTACATATTGAAACGAAAGGTAATGGTGAATGGCTACATCATCAGCTTCTCGCGGTACCGCCGGATCAGCAAAAAACGCTTTCAGCTCCGAACCAAAAACAATAAAGTTTTCGTCTAAATAATATTTTAACGGTTTTTTACCAACCCGATCACGAGCCAAAAACAGTTTCTGCTTCGGGGCATCCCAAATCGCCAAAGCGAACATGCCACGAAGGTATTGGAGGCACTCCTCACCATATTTTTCGTAGAGGGCAATAATTACCTCCGTATCGCTCCCAGTTCGGAATTTTCGACCACCACGTTCGAGATCAGTGCGCAACTCTTGAAAATTATATATTTCACCGTTAAAAACAATCCAGATCGTCTCGTCAGCGTTCGTCATCGGTTGATGGCCACCCGGCGTCAAATCTATGATTGCTAAGCGACGATGGGCTAATCCAACCGGACCCTGGGTAAAGTACCCATGATCGTCAGGGCCACGATGAGCGATCCGATCCGCCATTGAACGAAGCAGTTTTTCATCAACATGTGCCTGTCCGCGAAGATAGAGTTTTCCTACAATTCCACACATATGTTACGTGACCACGGGGACAAATTTTTGAAACAGTTTTTGGTAGTCGCCAGCAATACTCTCCCAATCATACCCGGTTCGAATGGTCTCCCGTGCCGACGCGCCGAGTCGGTCTCGTAACGATGCATCAGTAATTAAACGTTCGAGTCCAGCACTTAAAGCTTGGTGATCACCTGAGGTAAACACTAATCCATTTTCGCCCGGTCGGATAAGAGTTTTTACCCCACCGACGTTCGAAGAAATACACGCGCGCCCAGCAGCCATCGCCTCCATCAGCGCGTTCGGCAGTCCTTCTGAGTATGACGGAAGAACAAAAACGTCAATGGTTTTAAGAATCGCCGGAATATCATCACGATGGCCTGTGAAGACAAGCTGATTGGATTGTTCGCGAGCCACCCACTCTTCCTTGCCATGATAGGACCCAATAAACATAAATCGCACCCGAGGATATTTCGGTGCCAATTCTTTTGCCACCGTAAAATAATCATCATATCCTTTAATTGATTCCATCCGACCGATATAGGCAATAGTCGTCCAGTCCTCTGTGACAACCAGGTCTCTCGCCGGAGTCGCTGCTGCAATTGCCGCCATATCTACACCGTTATGAATTACCGTATACGATAAACCCAGTTTTTTTGCCACTGGGATTAAACCTTCGTGAAACAGTACGACAAGATTTGCGAGCTTCAATAACGGCCATCCAATTACTACCGCGTAAATCGACATCGCCACCCGAACTAAAAATCGACGAGGATGCCAGTTGAGCCCGGGGAACGTATCAGTCGCCAGAATCACCCGGCGCCCACGAAAACGTAGCCAGGCCACGGCTAACGACGTAAAAAACATGTGCTTGTTGACTAGATATATGTCAGGCTTCTCCCGGCGCATAACTCGTTCCAGGGCTGGTATCAGGCCAGGCACAACACTATAATTCACCGGATCTGGTAAAAACCAGTCCTTCATACGGTAAATCTTCAACCGCGGATTGACCTGCTCTTCGGCCGGCGTCCCGGTCGTTAATACCACGACATCCATGCGCCTTGACAAGGCCAGTGCCGTTTTATAGGCGCTGATCATCCAGCGGTGGCGCTCAAAAAAATACGGCGCAATTATCAACACCTTCATCGGGGCCGCTCCATTTTTTCCAGCGCATCACGACGCGCATATTGTTCAAGTCGTCGGTCAAGCCGGCGCAACAAAACGTAATTCCGAAAAGTGATACCGAAAAGAACAACAATACCGACTATCACAACAAAATCAAACGTGCGATTGATGCTGAACGCGCGGAGGAGGAAGTCGACGCTTTGCGGAAAAAGAACAACACCTACTAGTCCAGTCCATAAAATGACCCAAAACGCGAATTCATAAACCGAAAATTCACGACGACGATAGTGCAAATAGGTGAAGTAAAACATCCAAAGAGCAAAAAGAATCGCACCAATCTGAATCCCAATCATATGAGCCTCCAAGCTATCATACTAAAAAAAATTCGAATTCCATCAAGCACAGTCGTTCCTCGATACGCATCGTGATAAATCGTCGAAATTGGCGCTTCGGTCCAGCGCAGATGATGCTTCCCGGCGTTAACAATCATTTCAGTTTCAACCGCATACCGAGCCGAACCCCAATAGAGCTTGGGATAGACCTCTGTGCGGAAGGCTCGAAATCCAGACTGCGTATCACGAACGTAAATCCGAAAAAGCACGCTTGCCATCCGGGTTAAGAACCGATTACCCATTCTTGAGACAAACGGCATGGCCAGATCAAAACTTCTGACCCCAAAGACAATGTCATTATGGCCAGCGAGAATTGGCGCGGTAACCCGGGGAATTTCCGCGGGATCGTGCTGACCGTCACTGTCGAGAAAAACGACGATATCAGCACCCAGCCTGAGACTCGCTTCAACTCCAGTTTTCATGGCCGCACCTTTCCCGAGGTTAATCGGGTGGCGTAAACTAATAATCCGGTTATCATGCGGTAAATATTGACCTAGCGCTCGCGATGACCCATCATCGACAACCACGACTTGGTCGACATGCGTCAGCGTTTTCTCAACAACTCCAGCGAGCGTTGGTTTTTCGTTAAATGCTGGAATAACGGCGATAATCTTCATCGACCAATTCCCTTATACAGAATACCAGATTTTAAGATTCCTGTCCGATCAAGGCAATTCTTTCCATCCACTAGCACCTTAACCCCAGCTCGTCGAAGTTGACTGGCCGTGATCCCGACGAATTCGCGATGGTTTGTGGCGATCACCACGGCTTCAGCCCCCTTCAGTGCCGTCTCAAGACTGCTAGTTGTTGACTCGTGAGGGAAATATGGATCAAAGGTTACGACGTTGGCCCCAAGGTCTTTTAGTAAATCGATAACCTTTAAGGAAGGGCTCTCACGGATATCCCCTACATTAGCCTTATACGACAACCCAAGGACTGCGACAGTCGTTCCGGCAATCGCCTTCTTTTTTGCGTTGAGAAGTTTTTGGACGTGATTGACCGTGTATTCGGGCATCGCGTTATTGATTTCACGCGCTAAGCGTAGAAATTTGTGATCAAAACCCGCCTGCCAGGCCCGCTCAATGAGGTAATAAGGATCGACCGGAATGCAGTGCCCACCAACACCAAGCGACGGCCAATGCGCCATAAACGCGAAAGGCTTTGTTGCGGAACCCTGTAAAACATCATAAAGGTCAATACCCAGCTTATCGAAAGATCGGGCTAATTCGTTAACAAAAGCAATATTTACATCGCGAAACGAATTCTCGACTATTTTTGTTGCTTCGGCTTCCTTGAGAGATTTCATTACCCGAATCTGTCCGTCGATCAACGAACGATAAAAAGCGGCCGCGCGTTTTGCCCCAACTGCAGTCGTCGCTCCAACACAACGAGGAATATTCCCAACGTGCCATGTCGGATCACCCGGATTAATTCGCTCCGGGCAATGGGCTAAATCAAAGTCACGGCCCGCCTTTAGTCCTGTTTTTTCCAAAATCGGTAAGACGACTTCTTCAGAAACTCCTGGATTAACGGTGGATTCAAGGATGATCAATTGCCCGCGTCGTAGGTTTTTTGCAATAGTCTGGGCTGCTACCATCACCGGTTTGAGATCCGGTTTATAGTGGTGATCGACCGGTGTTGGGACGCAAATAATAATAATGTCCGCCTTTTTCAGTTGCGAGGAGTCAGTGGTTGCAATAAAAATTCTTTTTGCAATCGGTGCAGTAATACGCGTTTCAGTTGGAATAGTATTTTCTCCTCGATTCAAGCGTTGGACACGGCTTTTTCCATGGTCAATGCCAATGACTTTGTATTTTTTTTCTGCCGCTAAAACTGCGAGCGGTAGCCCAACATAACCAAGACCCATCACTGCGACTCGTTCTGCCTGCTTAGCTGTTTTTTTGATAGCCATGATTTTATGAAGTTAGTCCCTTAATTACCCACTCCCATGTTTTCTGCAAACCGGTTTCTAGGCGAACCTCTGGTTTCAACTTCAAAAGTTTATTCGCCATCTTTGAATTTAATGCGCTTTTCATTAATTCACCATCTACCGCTAGACTGTGTTTTATTTTCACTTTCACATCGGCGATCTTTATGAGTCTTTTAGCCAATTCATTCACCGACGTCTGTTTTCCCGTCCCAATGTTTATTTCCCCGACAGCTTTAGACGGCTTCATCGCCAAAAGGTTTGCCGCAACCACATCGCTCACAAAAACGTAATCACGGGTTTGTTTCCCGTTGCCGTTGATTGTTAACGTCTCGTTACGCAACAACTTCTGGGCGAAAATTGCGACAACTCCCGCCTCGCCTTTCGGGTCCTGGCGAGGGCCGTAGACGTTCGCGTATCGGAGAGACACGCTATTCAAACCACGATATTTTTGGAAAAACGTGAGGTACTGTTCAATGGTAAACTTTGCGATCCCATACGGCGAAGCTGGGCGTGGTAAAGCCGTTTCTGGCGTTGGCAGTTTCACGCCATCGCCATAGATCGCCCCACCAGTTGAAGAAAAAATAAATTTCTTCACTCGGAATTGCTGCGAGGCTTGGATGAGATTCAGGGATCCGGCAATATTGATATCAGCATCGGTCAATGGATCTTCGATCGAGGTTCGAACATTTTTTTGGGCGGCTAGGTGAAAAACATATTCTGGCCGAGTATCTCGCCACAGGTCGCGCATGCGCTCCGAGCGGATATCCTCTCGGACTAGTTCAACGCCTTCCGGAATATGTTCACGATGTCCGGTCGATAGATCGTCAACGACCGTCACCTGATGACGCTGAGCCAACAACGCCTCAACAAGGTGTGATCCAATAAACCCGGCCCCACCGGTGACAATAACTCTACTCATTCCCCTCCTCACTCGCAAAGGCAAATGATTCCAAGTTGACACTTCGAAGACCACGCATAAAATCAATTGTCCGCTTCAAGCCCTCATCGAGGGGCACCACTGGAAACCATCCCAAGATCTCTCGTGCCTGGCGAATACTTGGCAAGCCTTGCTTGGTCGTCGTATCAATCGGCGGTTCAAAACGAACGTCCGGACGGCTACCAGCTAAGGCGATGATTTTTTGGGCGACATCATAAACGCTAAACTGGTCCGGATTACCAACATTCATTGGCCCGGTTTCGTGCGACTGCATCATTCGGATGATCGCCTCAAGGGCATCGCTGACATACAGAAAAGTACTGACATCTTGGCGATTACCGTGAATGGTGATCGGCTGATTGGCTAGCGCCAAGCGAATAAACTCCGGGATCATGCGGCCATCCGACAATCGCATCCGAGGACCGTACGTGTTAAATAATCGGACAATTTTTGTGTCGACTTGATAGCGCTTGTGGTAGGCGGTCACGAGCGCTTCAGCGAAACGCTTCCCTTCTTGGTATGGTGAGCGCGCCCCAACCGGATCGACATACCCCCAATCATTTTCTGGAAACGGAACGGCGCCCCGTGGTTCGCCGTAAATCGAACCGCTCGACAAAAACAATACTTTCGCGCCATACGTCTTGGCCATCTCTAAGACATTCTTGGTGGCGTGCGAATTGGCCAGTAAAGTCTCAATCGAAAGTTTGACGTAATCTTTCGGCGATGATGGCGAAGCGAAATGGTAGATTTCTTGGACGCCTTGGAATTGGACCTGGAAGACGCGGAGCTCTTTTAATTCCGCCAAATCGAGTGGTTCGCTCAGATCGTGCCGAACAAACTCGAAATTCGGATTTGACAACAGATGGTGGATATTTTCCTCTTGTCCGGTGCTAAAATTGTCGATGCAAATAACTTTGTGCTTTTGGACCAGGAGGTCGCACAGATGGGAGCCAAGAAAACCGGCGCCGCCCGTGACGACGATATTTTTTTTATCGAAAACTGGCTGTCGTGTAGTCATACAATTTTTTTATGTTGGGAAGCGATAATAACCGCGCCAGCGGTTCCATTGAAGTTTAACAAGCTCACCAAGGGTGACGAAATAATCTAACGTTGTCACGGTGCTACGAGGATCATTAGCCCAGCGAACCGGTACTTCGAGGATTTTCCAACCCCCACGACGAGCCAGATACAGAATCTCAAAGTCATAACCAAACCGATTCGTCCGCTGCATGGTAAAAATTGGCATGGTCCGACGGTGAAAAAGTTTGAACCCACATTGTGTATCGTGAAGTCCGCGGACCGCGAGCAGTTGAATGGCGAGGTTGCCCATTTGACCAAACCAGACTTTCCATTTGGCCTGAGCCTTCGTCACGGTCGACCCCGGCATCCGACGAGAACCAATGATAATGTCCGCTTGGTCAATCAAGGACAGTAAATGGTCAAGCTCATCAATCGGCGTCGAGAGGTCAGCATCACAGGTATATCGCCAATCGCCGGTCGCCGCGAGCATGCCGGTCCGAATCGCCGCACCCTTGCCGAGATTACGTGGCTGCTGGATAAGTCGAATTGGATGCTGGCTGGCCCGAACGAAGTCATCGGTCCCATCGACCGAGCCGTCATCGACTACCAAAACTTCGGCTTGGTAGGGCTGGCGTTTCAGATACAAAAAAATCGCCTCGAGCGTCGCCGGCAGACGCTGGGCTTCATTATAGGCCGGAATAATGATCGAGAGGTGCATGGATGAGGCTTCAACAGCGCAACGTGAACCTCAATAGTATACTGAAAATGGCCGTTCATGGCAAACGGGTCGGTGAAGTGGGAAAAGTCCAAAATTTATTAGCTCCGAAGTTCCAAAAGAGCACAATAACTATCGCAATCGCCTTTCCTTGAAGCTTCCCAACGTCGCCATGCTCAACAAAAAGATAGAGAAAAAGTTCATTCAGCGCAAAGCCAATCGTCAGGACGCTAAAGTATTTTACTGCCTGCCGTCGCCAACGCGGATCATTACTTCGAAACGTCCAGCGTCGGTTGAGGAAATAGCTATTGCTGGCGGCCGCAAAAAAAGAAAAAATATTGGCGACAAGGTAGTGGGTCTCAAAACCCAGGACGAGCAGCGCATACACGCCGTAGTCGATGATAGTGTTGACCACGCCCACCATCGCGAATTTTATAAATTGTCGCGCCACGGTTTTTTTGGGGATAATGGGGTGCTGACCAATGGATGAGAGAATTTTGCGCATAGAACCTAGTCCAGAATATTCAATGAATGTTGTTTGGCAGTTGAACGAAGCGTGATCGGTTGCCCACGACGACCCGTCGCCGACCAGACATCAACGACGCCGGTGCCAGTGCGACGAAGTGACAGGAGTTCTTCTGTGCCGTTACCGTTCGTGTCAGCCGATGCGAGGCTAACCGCGCCAGCGCCATTTGACGGACGGAGTGACCACGTCCGGAGAATTCGGCCAACGGTGGAAACAATCACCACGGTGCTAGTACCAGAGCTCGTTACACCAGCCACCGCAACTTCGTCTCGACCATCATTATTATAATCAAAAGCCGTCAGCGACCAATGACCACGCCAATTTTTGCCTAGCGGTTGGGTTTGCCATCGACGACGACCATCGAGGCCGTAGGCCGCCAGCAGTGACCCGCCATTTTTTGCGACAATGACTTCGTCGGTGTGATCACCATCGAGATCCGCGTTTGCCAGCGTCACGCCCCCGTCATGGCCGGGAAAAACCTTGACCGATCGCACTCGTCGTCCACTGAACGTCATCCAGCGAACAGTTGCGCCCCGAAGCGATGCTGTTGTGGCGATCAATGTTTCGGCATCGTGCTGTCGAACGCCAACCGCTTGCACGCCACCGGTCAATCCTGAGCCAAACGGTCGCCAGGCTAACAGACGCGTCCCACGGCTATCAAGAATACTGACGCCCGTACCGGTGCCAACCCCACTCACAAGGAGGCGTGCGACCTGACGCTCCGTCACGGTTCCGCTTATGAGCGGCATCACATCACCAAGTTTAGCCGAAAAACCTCGAATGGTTTGACCGGCCGTCGAGTAGAGTGTCACGGCGCTTCGTGGCTGGGCTGTCCCGATAACGATCGTCGGCCGTCGAAAACGATAGCGAAAGGACTGTGCTTCCGAGAAACGATCGACACCGTCGATGACCCGAATAGTTAATAGGTAGATCCCTTGACTGGTGATTGTCGGATTAAACGATGTGCTGGTTTGGGTACTCGTTGTCGTTGTTCCGCCTTCTTTCCCCCAGCTAACCTGAAAAATCGATCCACTCGTTCCCGACCAAGAAAAAACGGGAGAACTTGAGGCCGCTGACACGTTGGATAGAATATCGCGCGTGGTCGTCGCCGACGAGACAGCGGTTATGGTCCCCGGCGTTGACGGAGCGGCAGAACGACAGCCCGCCAGTGACATGGCGGCGCGAATATTCAGGAGGCCAGCGCCGTACTCCTGATCACTTCCAGCAACCCCGAGATCCGTCGCGGTTGAACTCAGAAGCGTCGGAATCGCGCCACCTGGCGCTCCACACGCCACTAATAATGCCGCGGCCCCAGCGACATGAGCAGAGGCTTGGGAGGTACCGGTATATGCGACTAAGCTCATCGCCGAACAGTCATTCGTTGTCCGGCATGTTTCCTGAACAATGCCCCGCCAGGGATCGACATCGACGACCCCACCTGGAGCGGCGATATCGACGGCACTACCATAGTTACTATAACTCGTCCGAGCCAGATTTTGATCAACCGCGCTCACAGCCACAACTTCGGCGTAACGGGCCGGATAATTCAAGGCTGACTGTCCGTCATTTCCGGCCGCCGCGATGACCACGATCCCGCGGTTGATGGCTGACTGTATCGCCTGGTGCAAAATCGCATCATCAGTATTTCCGCCGAGACTCAGATTAATGACATCAGCCCCGGCCTGGATTGCATAATTGACGGCCGCCGTAATCGTGGTGGTCGTCCCGTTACCAGCCGCGTCAAGGACTTTGAGGGGTAAAATAGTCGACTGCCAAGCGAGCCCCGCCACCGCCGAGCCGTTATTCGTTTGCCCGGCAATGGTACCGGTAATATGCGTCCCGTGGCCATGATCATCATTTGGGTGGCTGTCGGAATTCACAAAATCCCAACCATGAAGATCGTCAACGAGGCCGTTGCCATCATTATCGAGCCCATCAGCCGTTTCATTTGGATTTGTCCAGATCCGCGTACCATTCAGCTCGCCACTCAGTACGTACGATTGATAGTTTTCGTACGCGACACCTGTATCCAGTACCGCCACGATCACGCCCGGATCACCGCCGTACAGCGGCTCAACTGAATCTGCGTCCCAGGCACCACTCGCTTCAACCGCTTGGAAATTCCATTGTTGGGAAAACTGCGGATCATTCGGCGTTAATAATGCGTGATACGGATAGTCCGGCTGAATGGACTGCCACTCACGTGTAGTCAAGCTTGGAATTGCCGCATGCAGAGTAAACCAAGATTGAAACGGCGTGGCCTCAGCCTGATCGTCGGGCTGATAGAGCCAAGCGGCATCAACTAACCGCGGACTGCCCCCAAGGACCAAGGCTGTCCCCACGAAAAGCCAGACACGTTTCATGACCGCCGGGCCGAGAATTGGATGGTCAGTTCGCGTTCCTTACCCGCGCGCTCGATAGTCAGCACAGCGGTCTCGCCTGGTTGCCAACGCTGGAATGTCTCAAACGGATCATTTTGTACCGCTTGATTATCAATTTTGAGAATAATGTCACCTGTTTTTAGACCGGCCCGATCAGCCGCGCTTTTTGGCTCAACAGCGGTCTGGTCAGTTCCAGCGCCAACCACCCAACCGGCGGCCGTCGGAAGCTGGGGCACAATTTGCTCATCACGTCGCCGTAACCGTAGCCCCGCCCCGGTCCGCTCAAGTTGGTCAGTTTGAATCAAGGCCTTGAGAATTGATTGGATCGAGCTAACTGGCCAAACCTGACCATCACGGTCAACCAGGCCAAGCAACTGACCCGATTGATTAACAACGACCGCCCCGGTCACGTTTACCAGCGGCACATCAAGTTGATAGGTGCGTTCTAAGCGATCGCTAGATGGCCACGCCGGGACGCCACTTCCGATCAACCGCCGTGGGAAGATTTGACGGTCACGAAGCAGTGGACGAATAACCCACACCGACTGATCGACACTTTTCGCAATATCACCAAAGGTCGCTGGAGCTTCATTGGTCGATCCCGCTTTCGCAAAAAACATCGGGGAGGCCGGATCGCCGAGCCATTTCGTAACCGGTCCAACATCGCCATCGGGTCGCAGCACGACGGTCGCCGCGGCATCGGTGGCCGGTGGCGTCTGTAGGGTCAGCATCCAGCCATTATCGCTCAGCGGAACCGCGGTCCCTTGGATATCCTCTCGTCCATACGAGTCCGCAGTTGGTCGTGCCGCGGCAAGTCCGGCGAGAGATTCCGCAAAAATCCGAACAGTTTTCGGCGCGTCACTCGTCGTTCGCGGAGCGGCCTGTTGAATGACGGTTGTTGATGTGACGACCGGAAGCCATTTTGACCACCAACCGACCGGTCCGTACCGTTGGACCCAGATTGCCCCGACTAATAGCCCAATACCAATCACCACACTGGCGACGATCATCAAAAAAACCACGCGCCCCCAAGGCAATCGGGTTGGTCGCTGGATGACATTGGATTGCCAGACCTCCTCAACCTGAGGTTGATTTTTTTTCTTAGGTGAAGTTGGGGCGATTTCTGGCTTCATAAAAAAATGATTACATCCAACGCGCGGTTAATAAAACCACGACAATAATCGAAAGTCCAACGCTCACATATCGACGTCCACGATCCGGTGTCCAAGTATCTAACCAATAGTGGCGCATCGCCTGGAAGACGAGCATGAGCAGTGTCGTCGCGACAATACTGCTAACAAAGATTGAGGTCGGCAGCCACCACGTCACCGCCGCAACTTCAGCGCCGAAAACGGCCCAGGCCGGAAGCCACGGAACGAACCGCGACCAAGGTACATCAGCCTCGGCCCAAACAATAATCGCCACAGCAGTCGTAATCGTCGCTCCAAACAATAAGAACCACCAGGTCGCCATGTTGGTAAAGACGTTGACGCTAAAGATGCTGATCCAGCCAAACCACATCACTATCGTCATGGTAAACGCCGCTAGCCGTCCCCGCAGATGGCGTTCCGGCGGTTCTAACGCCTGCCGAAAAGCGGCCATCACCATCCCCGCCCCGACGACGGCAACTCCATGACGCCAGGTTGGATTCGTCACAAAGGTTAAGGCCAACCCGGATGTGACTAACACCACAAAAAGATGGTTCATGAGCAACCATCGTGATCCTTGAATGCTGAGCCAAATTCCTCCAACCAAAATAATCACCACCGCGGCAATTCCGGCCGCCCAAGCGCCAATACGGGGCTGAGCAATAAACCATTCTAAAACGGCAAACCACAGCAGTCCGGCTCCGATAACTGCCGCCTGCGTTTCGAGTTGACGTTGTAAACCTAGGCGAGTACGGTCGGCCATTGAGGGTTGAGTATACAACAAATCAGTCCGAAAATCAATTTTTGGCTGGGTTACATGGCAGTCTGAGGAACCTAGACTCCGTCGAACTACGTCGGCAGTGAGCACCTGGTGAGGGAGTCATCAGTACCGGCGAGTTGCCCGCGATGGGGATTGCGTGGAATCGGCGTCTCAGGCTGCCATGGAACAAAACCAACGGTCGCACTGTTCTTCTAGGCGCCTGAGGCTGCTGCTCGCAAATCCACGCGAGCGTACAAAAATATTCAGTTGTGCTCCCATTGTAAACCTTGCCCTGAAGCAGTCAAGGCAGCTTTTCCACCACGACGGTGGAGAACCGACTGTTTCCGCTTAGGTTAGGAAGAAAACGTGATTCGCTTCCCTCGCCGAACAAGTATCCCCGCTGATACTAAATTATCAACGATGCGTTGCAACCTGGTGGAATCAATATTTCCAAGCGCCTGCAATTCACGATGTAACGCCGTCAGGCTCCAGTGTCGCTTTTTTACCATCATCACCACCACTCGACCGCGCCAAAAACGATCGGTAGTTTCGAATTTTGGTAATGACGATTTTTTACTCGTGATTGGCGTGGTCAAAATCTGCGGATACGCTCGGCAGAGTTTTTTTACCGGACAGGTTTCGCATTTTGGTTTACGCGCGACACAGATCATCGCGCCGAGATCCATCAGCGCATGGTTCCATAGATCAGGCCGGCGCGTCGGTAATATTTCTTCAACTTTTTTTTCTAATACTTTTTGTGACGGAGCACCATTAACGCCGAAAAAAATTCGGCCAATCACCCGACGAATATTGGTATCAATGACCGGCACGCGCTGTCGGTACGCAAACGTCGCAACCGCCGCTGCGGTGTACGGACCGAAGCCTGGTAATGATTCAAGTTCCGCCACTGTCCGCGGCCAGCGCCCACCATATTTTTCCATCACCATCCGCGCCGCCAAGCGCAGTCGCATCGCTCGCGAGTTATAGCCTAAACCAGACCACTGCTTCAGCACCGCGGATAACGGCGCCCGCGCCAACAATTTCGTCGTCGGCCAGGCCCGCCGCCAGGCGAGGAATTTCGGCTTCACGCGATCAACCTGCGTTTGTTGCAACATGACTTCGGACACGGCAATCGCGTACGGATCACGCGTCCGGCGCCATGGCAAATCACGACCGACCTGGCCGTACCACGTGAGGATTGAGCGGTGGACGGCGCTCGTTGGTGGAAGACGTTTCACGCGCTCAGTATATCATGACCAAAAACAAACCAGCCCCGCGAAGGGCTGGCTTGGGTAAAGTCGTGATCTTAGAACGATCGCGGACCGCCGAACGCTTTGCGTTGTGGCTTGTGGTCGCGACAGTAGACCGGACGTTGAGGCGTACCATCTTCGTTCATTGCCGGTTGAAATGGCAATTCGGTGATGGCCTTACCGCAGGTGGCGCACGTCAGGTTGAGTGACGTAACGTCGACCATTGGTCGAGGACCGCCCATGTTGTATCCCATGAGTTTCGTGTCTTTCTTACTTGTTAATCGTGGGTCGACTTCGAAACTCTTCTAGGCGTTTGTCCGAATCTCGGGCAAAGCTTTCATAGCTTCTTTTCCCATCTGGCGAGAGGATAGCAGAGAATGGGTATTTTGTCAACCCAGCACCACTTTACTTCCAGTAAATAGTGCTGGATAAAGATACTGCACCCCCTTTCAGAAGGGAGTAGAGGAAGTCCCGCCATACAGCGGGATGACGGGAAGGGGTGGAAGAAAATACTCAATGAATAAACTCAATAACAACGCCTTTGAGATGAGAAAGAGCCCCGTCCACAAAAGGTAGACGGGGCTCGAAACTGACAACTGCTCGCAGACGATCTAGGAAATACCGAGGTGACGCAGCGCGTGCATCGCGCACAGCTGGGCGCTGATCTCCCGGAACTGGCCGGAGTCGACCACGTCCCGGAACTCGTCCAAGGGGACGAGCAGCGTCTCCATGATCTCGTTCGCTTCCGGCGACCGAGCGTCGGCCTTCGGAACGAGATGGGTCGCCAGGAACATGTGGGCCGGCAACCCATGGTCATCCGGACCGGCGCCGCGGAACTTGCCCGACTCGACGTCCGTCGAGCCGAAGTAGTGCCATTCGCCGTTGCCGTAGCCGGTCTCCTTCAGGTACGCCGCCTTCGTGGCGATCTGAAGGTCAGCGTGGGACATTCCCGGCGGCACCTTGCCGATACCGCCCGGCGGGAGTTCCCAGGAAGCGCGGTTGACGCCCGGCTTCCACTGAACCAGGGTGATGACCTGGGCGTCCTCGGTGACGCCGAAGACGACGACCCAGCCGAAGTGCCGGATGATCGAGGTGTAGTCCTCGACGCCCCGGCCGGTCTGGAGCTTGTAGTTCAGCGCCTGACCAAAAAATGGGAGCTTCGCGCCGAGTTCGGGCTCACCGACGATCGGCCAGCCCTTGAACTTCGGATCCGCTGCGATTCTGTTGAAACGATCGACTGCGCTCATGTGTTCATCCTTCCGTTGGAGGGTGGTTGTACAACCTGAAACAGCAAAGTATGAACGGAACATCGTAGCAAAGAATTGGGGTTTTGTCAAGCCCTTTCTAGAGCAATCCTCATATTTTGTCGCTTTCCTTATCATCATGTACACTACCGCTATGTTCATCGGTATTGTTGGTTGCATGGGGGTCGGAAAATCGCGCCTCACCGAAGCGCTCGCGAAGCGACTTGGGTATAAGGCTTTTTTTGAGCCCGTCAAAGAAAACCCGTATCTCGATGATTTTTACGCCGACGGAAAACGCTGGTCATTTGAGATGCAAATCTTTATGCTGACTCACCGTTTCCGCCAGCACCTCGAAGTTCAGCAGTTATCAAAAAACGACATTGGCGTCGTCCAGGACCAGATCATTTACGGCGACGTTCTGTATGGCCAACTCACCCATGAGTTCGGCTTGATGGACCAGCGTGATTACGCGAACTACAAAGCCCATTTTGAAACCCTCCGTCCCCTCCTGCAGTTACCGGACGTCGTCATCAACTTAGAAACTTCGATTGACACCACCGTCGCGCGTATCCGTGAACGTGGTCGTGAGAGTGAAAAAAATATCGACCGCGCATACTTAGAACGTTTAACCACGCTGTTCGCTGAATGGACGGCCTCGGTTGAAAACCAAACGAAAGTCATCAGATTGGATTGGACGACGTATCAACCGGTTGATGAGGTTGTTAAAAAAATTGAACAGCAACTCGACGTGCAGTTGCCGTTACCGGTTAGTACGCCTATATAGCTTATTGAGAATCATTCTCAATAAGGATTTGCGACGACTCGTCACACTCCCTAACAACTTGGTGTGGACCGTTTCAGATTTTTGCTAAGGCGTTTTTTAACGCGTCGACGGTCGGGATCGGAGCCGGATTTACTTTCCGCAGGGCCGAAAAATACCAACTCACATACCCGCCGAAAGCTAGCAGTTCAATTGCTTTGGCCAGCGGTTCGTGCTCATGGAGTTTCACCGTCGCAACTTTTGCACCGAGGCCGGCCACAATTTTTGCCGTCAGGGCGTAGCGCCGAATCGTACGAGGGTGGAGGGACGGATCGGCGACGAAGACCGCGCGGATCGTTTTCGTTACCTGACGATTTCGTAACCCCTCGAGGAGATGATGGTTAAGATCAGGCAGCAGATACCACACCGCGTACGATTTCGCGTTTTCGTGAATCTGATTCGTCCAGGTATGCATGTTCCCGGCCATCCACTCAGCACCAATCAACAACGGGACACCGCCGTTCATCTGCTTCGCCAGCGCCATCGCGCTCGAGGCCGCATTCTTAAAGCCATAGCGTTTCGTCGCCTGCCGAGCAGCCGAAATCATCGTAGCAATTTCTGCCGGGGCAACGCGAACCGCACCGACCCTCATCAAGCACGGTAAGGTCGCGGTTAGGCTATAGGCGACGCCAAGACGTGGCTGTCCCGACGGATTCGCACTCGGCGTATAACAATAAGCTGGCACCTTCAGGCGTTGCGCCGCGGCCGCTAACTTCCCACCGCTCGTCACGACCACGATTTTTGCCCCGCGTTTTTTCGCGACGGTCAGCGCCTCTAATGTTTCTTCAGTTGATCCGGAGTAACTTGAGCAGATCACGAGTGAGTGTCGATCGACCCAGGCTGGTAACCGATAATCAGCGACAATCTCAATCGGAAATTTCAACCGATCGGCCAAGGTCGAACGGAGAATATCCGCCCCGAGATGCGACCCGCCCATCCCACAAACGACGATGCGGGAAATTTGGCGATACGTTGCGGGAATCTTCACTCGGCTCGCTTGATGCCAACCATCAGTCAGTTGGTCGGCCAACAGGTCTAGGGCTTGCCCAACTTTTCCTGGATCGCGCATTAACAGCGTGGCAGTGGTCATGGTTTTTTTCTTAGCGATTGAGATTCTTTTGTTCGAGTCAGACGCCAAAGGAGTCCGAGCGCAACGAGCACGATCGCGACTGGTACATACGCGACCAAGCCAGAACGACTAGACCATGTTTGGGCTCGCCACCAGTCCTGGGGCCATTGCCACAACGGCCGTGAGTTCTCTTCCCCGCTTGGGGTCACAGATAACCGGTATCGACCCGGTTCGCGGTCGGCGTTGTAGACGGCCAGATAATAGGTCCCGGCCACTGGCAAACTGATCGAGGCGCGCAGACGTTCGGCCACAGTGAGAAATACCCGGCGATCGAAAACGTTAGTACCCAATCCTAACGGATAGACCGAAGCAATCGTCGCGGGCGGCTGAGCCATCGGAAGTCCAGGGCCGGCCGTGACCAGGTCGGGTTGATAGACAACCACTTGCGGATGAAACCGACGCTCGGCCCAGCGAGGCACATCGAGCACCACCTCCACCGCCTGTGACTTGGTCACCGCCATCGAGTAAAACCGAACATCGCCAGTTCCACTCAAGACCTCATACCGCATTTCTGAGTGTTGAACAAAATCCAACGACTCGGCCTGTTGCCAGGTCGTGTTGGCGTGACGAGTCCGAGGGATATTCAATCCAACCGCAAGTCCGGAGACCACGACCGCTCCCGCGGTCACAAGTAGCACAGCGCGACGAGTCATAGGCTTATAGTGTATCACACCGACGATCGACGCGGTGGATGTCGGCGCGCGGCAACGGCTAACCGGCGCAGGCGACGAGCGAACGACCGCGCGGGCCAGCGGGTCATCCGCCATGACCAGTTTCCATCCTTCGTGCCCGGATGGTTAATCCGACCTTCCGTCCCGAGGCTTAAGACGTCGGAAATGTGCACCATCGCGACCACGGCGCGGTGTTCCATCACCGTTGCAATAAACTTCCATGATAAATTCTTGACCGTTCCATATGTCGCCCGTAAGCGCTTTTTTTCATGGGGGCGCGCTTCATCTCTGAACCAACCGAGCGTAGTGTTCGTATCATGGTTGGCCGTGTACAACACCATATCCGCGGTCACGTTTTTCGGCTCATGCATATTGTCCGGCAACCCTGACCAGGCGAATTGCAACACCCGCGAACCCGGAATGGCAAACTGATGTCGAAGCTGGATGATATTTTTCGACATCCGCCCGAGGTCCTCGGCAATAAACGGTAAGCGACCAACCTGACGTTGAATTCCTTGGAGAATTTCTCGGCCGGGGGTTTGGGACCAATGGCCAATCGTTCCGTCCTTCGCCGTAATCGGAACGTGCCAGGTCGCTTGCAATCCAGCAAAGTGATCAAACCGAATGAAGTCGTAGAGTTTGAGTCCCGCCTCAATCCGACCAATCCACCATTTCCAGCGGTCACGACGATGGGTCCGCCAACGATACAACGGTGTCCCCCATTTTTGACCATGGTGACTGAAGAGATCCGGCCAGGCCCCGGAGACAACCCGCATTTTACGTTGGCGATCGAGTAAAAACATATCTGGCCGCGCCCACACTTCGACGCTGTCGTATTGCACGTAGAACGGCAGGTCACCAATAATCGTGACGTTTAACTCACGGGCGCGACGTCGAACACGTAGCCATTGTTCGGATAAGAGCCATTGACACCAGTTGTGCCATTCAGCCGCCTGACGAAGTTCCGGCGTCAGATACTTTTCGGCGCGGCGACCATCGCGCAGTTTTGGAGACCACGCCCACCATGGTTGCCCACCATAGCTATCTTTAATCGCTTGATAGTGCGCATATGATTCAAGCCACTCGGTGTTCGCCTGTCGCCATTTTGCTAATGCCTGATGTTCAGCCGCCGTGGCCGTTTCGATCCAGCGCTCCCACGCCAATTTCAAGAGATGGAGTTTCGCGGGACTGACGTCGCTCCGGTGGATTCGACCAATCGGTTGACGAGCCTGACGAGCTTCGGCGGCGGTGATCAAGCCGGCTTCAACCAGCCAGTCGGGACTCATTAACCAGGGATTCATCGCTTCACCGGATGGTGAGGCGAATGGCGAACCAACACTATCCGGAATCGTCAACGGTAAAATCTGCCAATAGCGCAGACCAGCCGATTGGAGCCAGGGCAACCACTGCACGGCGGAGGCAAAGTCACCAATCCCATACCGACTTGGTAGGGCGCTCACCGGTATAACGATTCCCGCTCCGCGTTGAAGTTTTTTCATACTAAAAAGATTTTACGGTTTCAACGTATCGACAGAAAGCGCAATCCTCTGACGGAGCTGGGAAAGGTCCTTCAAGCGCCGTCACTGCTTCCTCAATCGCCGGTCGGACGCGGTCGGGATTGGTGGGTAAGGTTTTTACCGTTACTTCCATCGGAAAACGATCATGCAAGGCGTCGCCATCACCCGGATAAAAATAGACGAGATGACCATACTCGGCTGGTGGCTTGCGATTTTCTCGTAGTAAAAAAGCGTAGCTATCTAATTGGAATTGATAGGCTGGAATAAGGTCTTTGGTGTTCGGATCGGATGAAGCGGTTTTATGATCAACCGGAATATATTTTCCGTCACCACGAATCACGCACTCATCTAATTTACGCATATACCCGTATTTTTGATTAATCGTGACGAAGTAGACTTCTTGAAACGGCGATTCTAATCGACCGTCAATCTGGCCAGCGACCAACGGCGGCAGATCGGGCGTGCCGCGATAGAGATCAAAATATTTTTTTACCAAAATATCATAGCGATTCGCCAGCCGCGAAACAATTCCTTCAGGCTGATAGATTTTCATATTGTACTGCAACCAAAAACACCGCGGGCAACGACGTCGTGATTCCATCCCGGTCGCGGACAGCCAAATTTTTTTCCCTGGGGCTGGCTGGGTC
Source organism: uncultured Gammaproteobacteria bacterium (assembly GCA_964349465.1). Classification (GTDB taxonomy): domain Bacteria; phylum Patescibacteriota; class Patescibacteriia; order SBBC01; family CAIJZX01; genus CAYGGC01. Next base: position 5,110 of record CAYGGC010000010.1, on the reverse strand, counting down.
GGAACTGGACCAGTCATTGGACTGCTCTCGCCCTTCACGCTAGCTGTTTTCGTCCGGGCCGCCTTACGACGCGCCACGGGCTTTTTAGGGCCAGTTTCGAACAGGGTGGCTTGATTTTGGGCCTGGGCGCGCGGAGTCATGGGATACAGTGTAGCATACGACTATCGGTTCAAGAACGAGCCCTATCGGCAAAACAAAAGAAAACAGAGGGCTGGAGTCACCCTCTGTCAATCGAACAGGTCATTGAACAGATTCTCAAGAAACCTGATCGGGTCGGGAACGTGCAGACCTCCCTCGGGCATTGGATCCGCCGGTCGGTAGGGCGCTGACGGCGTCGCCTTGGACGGAACCGGCCTTGGGGTGGCTGGTACCTCCGTTGCCGGCGGAGGCTCTGGTTGTACTGGCTTTGAAGGAACCACTGCTGATGATTGGCTCGGCTGCGTCGGAACTGGCTTGACGGCCATTGGCGGTGTTGCCGCTGTGGTCTGAGGATGAGGTCGTGGAGCAGTCGGCGCTGATCGACGCGGGGTCGGCTGGGCTGGTGCTCGCAACGCTTCGGCGACCAGGTCACTGATCATCGATTTGACCTGCCCGACGGCGATCCATGGCGCGTCACCATCGATGACCACGCGAGATTCAGATACCGTGAGATGTCCGGAAATTGACATCCCGTGCGTTTCGAAACTGATCCAGCCTTCGAGCCCGGACCAGCGCTCTTGGAAATTCCCGAGCGGGGCCTCTGGTTGATGACGCATCCGCTGAACCATCTCCCGCAGGCGGTTCAGCGCGTCGGCTGATTGCAAGCGATGAGGCATAGCGACCGAAAAACCGGCCATAGCGCTCTCCCTGTGGAAGGTTGACGTTGAAAAGAACAGACGAAAGGTCAATCGTTGAACGACAAAATGTAGCACAGAAACCCATTGGGGTCAAGGGATAGAGAAGGCTACTGAGAGCGTTTGCAAGCAATACAGCATCGATGTCAAATCTTCGACGCTGTTACATGTTTTTTCTAAATATACTTTAGCACGTCCGATAATTTTTTTATGGTGTGCTTGATCTGCCGACTATATATTTCTTGTTTCATGTACGCAGATTGGATCAGTAACGCATCTACGCCCACATCTCTAGCCGGTTTATAGTCCCAATGGTAGTGGTCACCGACCATCAGCGCTTTCGATTTTGCTATACCCCGTTCATGTAAAATTTTGATGATAAACTCACCTTTGGATTCATGATATTCCCTAGTCGCATGCACTTCATCAAAAAGGTTACTTAACTTAAAATGTTGTATTTTTCTATTAATAAGATCATTGGCTTCTTTCGGGGGGTGTGGGTGCGTTGAGAGCACTACGGTAATGATCCCCTTTTTTCTTAGTTTTCTTAATGTTGACGTAACGGCTGGTATCATCATGAGGTGCTGATGAACATCATCGGCACCATTATATTTTGAATATACCCAATGTGGCTTTTCGGTGTACTTTGTTACCTTAGGGTACCAAAGAGTACCATCTCCATCAAAAAAAATAATTTCCTTTTTCATTGTACTGCTACTACGTTTGGCCGATTACTGACCAATAATCCGTCCAACAATAACGCCAATCCCAATCGCCGCGCCGCCTAAGATCAACATCTTTAAACCACTACGCCAGGCCGAAACTTTAAATTCACGGCCGCTGAGCCAACCCAGAAGCGACAAAGAAATAAGAGAGGCGGCAATGGAAAGTGCAAACGCTTCAGATACCGACCAAATCAAGTATGGTAACAGCGGAATGAACCCAAGAATAAAATAGGAACCGAACATAATCGCGCCCGCGGTAATCGATTCACGCAGTGGAAGATCGGTTTTTTCTAAATATTCTTCCGCGGAATTCTCCGACAAAAAACTGCCGACGGCCATCGACAGCGCTTCAACAAAAATGAGAACAACTCCTGTTAAGATAATATCGCCTTTGGAAATTCCAGCCGCGGCGACGCCGGACAAGAGGCCAACCGTGGAAACGAGGCTATCCTCGCCCCCAAACACAAAATTCCGGACATACATGGCCTTTCGATGACGTGCGTCGTTGGCGGGCGGGTTCATGATTGGACTGGTGAGGCACTCGAGGGCGCCGGGTGCGTCCGCAAGTGGTTCGGATAATTTGCTTCGTCGAGCGCCGGCCGATAATACATTAGGTCAATATTATGATTCGTCAGCACCTCTTCAATCCCATCGCGTAAGTGCCGTGGCACGCTGATAATAAACCCGCGAATCATCGATTCTTCATCAATTTCGGTCCGACCGGCTTTCCGGGCCTGCAATTCTGCGACCGCCTTCGCGTCCGCCGTATACCGCTTATACTGCATCGGCGTGTCACCAAGCATGGTGACTAATTTATCGTGGACATCCGGCGGCCAATACATTACGAGGCGGGTTCAATCACTACCGTCGTCATCGTATCCCCGACTGCGATTGCTTGGACAACGTCCAAGCCCGACGTGACTTTTCCGATAATTTGGTAACTTTTTGGTAATGGCGTATCTGCTTTGAGAATGAAAATTTGCGATCCAGCGGAATGCGGCGCACCGGTTTTCGCCATCGCGACGACGCCCGTCAGATAGTCACCAGTCACTGGTTCATCTTGAATCGTATACCCTGGGCCACCGGTGCCCCACAAGCTCGGTGAGATCGACGCGTCTTTTGTTTGCGGATCTCCGCCCTGAATCACCCACGATTCAACACGGTGCCATTTAATCCCGTTATAATACCGTTCACCGGCCAGCTTGACGAAGTTGCTCACGGCAATTGGCGACTGCGCCGCGTCGAGAGAAAAGACGATATCGCCTTTCGGAGTGGTGATGTGAACTTGTTTACCGGTAATTTGCTCGGCGGGGAGGATGGTTGAAACGTAGGTCGGCACGGTCGTAGATTGGTTAGTTGATCGATTCGTAGATGACGTTTTTGTGGTGGTAGTACCAGGTAATTTCCAATCGGTAAGTCCAAGAATAATGGCCAAGAGGATAATCAGTCCGGCAATCCCAATCTGAACTTTGGTTGAAGAGAAAAATGTTTTCATAGGATTTCAGTATATCAAATTCTTAGGTCGGCGTCACTTCGGTCGCCCGCTGCTCGGCGAACCATATCAACGGATCCAGCCACGGAGAAAGGTCGCTGTCTCGGCTCACATACCCTTTTAGATTCGTGCTAACGCCGACCAAGAGGCCGAAATGAAGGTGCTGACGTTCGCCGTCAGTTTCCGCCGTGCCACCAGTACCGAGGACGCCGATTTTTTGGCCAGCGGTCACGACGTCACCTACGGTGAGGGTCACGGAAGCAATATCGAGGTGACCGTACAGCGCGGTCAGCGTCTGACCATCCACGGCCTGCTCAATCATCACCACGCCGCCATACCCATCAACCGTTCGTCGAAGTTTCACCTGACCATTCGCGACCGCGTAGACCGGGACGTCTCCTTGGTCATCACCAGCCTCAGCATCAACTCCGGTATGGTATCCAGAAAAACGCTCCGGGGAGACCGGAGAGTTTTGGGGCGTGATATATTGGCCGAACCGTTTTTTGGTAATCCGAGGCAGAAAGTCCTGCAGTGGGTAGTATACCGAGCTCAACTCAGCATCGGGAGAAAACCGAAGGGCCGCGAGGACCGCGTCAAACGTCGCATCAGGCACGTCGGGGGCTTTGGCAAAGACATAAAAAATTGTCGGGTTCGCGTCGGTTGACCGAATATCTGTGACACGGTGCTCGAGATTGCGCCAAGTTGGTTGGTTGGAAAAATTCGCGGCTGATGCTTTTTTCTTTATCACATACGCCACCGCCGGTCGAGTCGCAATCGTCAGACTGGTTTGCGACAGAATATCAACCGTCGTGAGCGTGAGAAATTTATCGGCCGAGAAGTATTTAATAAATATTTTTGAATTCTCGAGAGTCGAGGCGGCCTGACCACGTGGATCATAGATGTTGATCGCTTGGCTACCGGGAATATACTCAACCGCCCACGTCGTCGGGATACTCGTCGAAAAAGAAAACGCCGAATCGCGATCCGGAAGATCCGAAGTCGAAAAGGTGGTGACCCCGTTTACATTTGTGGCTGAATTTATGTTTCCAATACTACTAGAATTTGTATTCTGCAACGTGGTATTTGTTGTCGGAGCCGAGGTTGTTTGTGGACGAACAATGCCCCACAGCACCCCCAAGAGAAGTCCTGCCAGGAGGCCGCCTATTCCATACCATAGAGTCCGCCGTTTCATGAGGAAAGTATACATCTCTTTGGCGATGGCGAAAAGCGGAGTAACAAGGTATCATGACGATAAAGTCTATTTTGAATCTTTCTCCTTGATCTATGGGTTTCGCAAAAAAACAGCTAGCAATCGCCAGCTCAATCGCCGGCATCGTGATCGCGATCATTATTTTTTCCACGCCCGGTTTACGACAGACCGCCGTCGATCTGGAACGATCAGGGTATAGTGGGGCGTTCATCACCGGCATCCTCTATGCGATGAATTTGACGGCCGCGACGGCAACGGCAATTTTCTATGATCTCCCAGACTCATTCAACCCTTGGCTAGCGGCCGTTGTTGGCGGATTTGGTGCACTGACCTACGACCTGACAATTTTCTCGCTCTTTCGAAGGAATTCACACGCACAGTGGATTGAGGCGTTAAAACACAAATTGCCCGGGCATCAGCGGAAAATTCCATCGTGGCTGGTCGCAACGTTGGGAACGATCATTATCGCTTCCCCACTCCCCGACGAGTTAGGCGTTGGCTTCCTTGGTAACTCATCAATCCGGCCTTGGCGGTTCATGATGATATCGTTCCTCGCGAACACGGGCGGAATTCTATTTATTCAGATAATTCATCACGGGTAAAACCCGTTCCCTATTAACTGTCGCCTATTTATTCCAACTCAGCCGTTCGGCCGGAACGGTTTCATGAATAACACCGAGGACGTTCGTCCAACGAAGAATTTTGTACCAGAACCAACCAACTAAGATAATCGCCCACTGGAAGACAATGCTCACGAGTCGCAGAGAAAAGAAAAGTGCGAGAGCTAATAACGGTGGCAGCCATACTAAGTAATCGCGCACATAGCGGTCGAATTGCCGTCCAAAATATT
>CAYGGC010000009.1:24685-48771 GCA_964349465.1 uncultured Gammaproteobacteria bacterium | reverse complement strand
TTTTTTCTACACTCGGCAAACGCCGTATCCATGGTGGCCATGGTGTAGTGGTAACACAGAGGCTTGTGGAGCCTTTATCACGGGTTCGATCCCCGTTGGCCACCCCACCGCGTCAAACGCGGTTTACCTAGAGGTAGTATAAAGTTATAGTTCAGGAAAAGAGCTTGGTTAAGCGTTAGGCGATTTTTTCGTTTGACGTGGTGAGGTGCGTCTGACGCACCCAGGTTTTTAGTAAACATGCATATTTATGAAAGCATCTTTCTACGTCTATATACTTCAATCGATCAAAGATCGAGGTTGGTATATCGGATGTACGACAGATCTTAGGCATAGGTATCAACAACATCAAAACGGTGAAGTGGTTTCAACTCGATTTCGTCGACCTTGGCGACTTATTTTTTATGAATGTTTTTTTAATAAAAAAGATGGGAAAGCGCGTGAGCGATTTTTAAAAAGTGGTTTTGGTAGAGTGCAGATGAAGAAGGCTTTGCAGTACACATTGTTGGAGGAATAAAAAATTCAGTTGGCCACCCCAGAACAATCGGCCTTACCTAACACGTTTGGCGAGAGAGGCTAGGTTGAGCTGACCAAGGACTTGACGTAATTTTGTTATATGATATATTCGTAATATCGAATATATGAAAAAGACCACATTTTCTCGCGAAGCAAAGATGCTGAAGGCTCTCGCCCACCCCAAAAGGCTAGAAATCATTCATTTATTGCATGACCGAGAGCTCACCGCCTCCGACATTCAGCGGATGACAGGTTTTCCACAGGCCAATCTGAGTCAGCATCTCACCTTACTGAAGGAAGCACAGGTTGTTGTGGCGGTGCGAACCGGAAAAAACATTCATTACCGTCTCTCCCATCCCAACTTCGTAAAAATGAGTAAGCTCGTGGAAGAATCGCGTGCTCCCCGCCCGGCCCAGAAGAAGGAAACAAACGATCGACAGGTGAAAGACCCGGTGTGTGGGATGTGGGTTGAGCCGGCCGCGACCCGATGGCAAACCCTCTACAAAGGTGCGACCTACTTTTTTTGTGCTTCAGGATGCGAACATCGTTTCTTAAAAAATTCCGAACACTATGTCTAAGTCCCAAACGACCACCTTTGCGATTACGAATTTGCGTTGTGCTTCGTGCGTCACCCTCAACGAGCGCAGTCTAAAAAAAATTCCCGGTGTACAGGAAGCGACGATTAACTTTGCTACTGGACAAGCGTCAGTCCAACATGAGGGCCATGTCCATGAACATCAATTACATCAGACGATTACAGATAATGGCTATCAGGTTGGTGGTCACGATCAACACGAGGGTCATCACCATCAACAAACTTCGAGCGCCATTGCTAAGCGTCAAGCAGTATTAGCGCTTGGGCTTGCTCTGCCAGTTTTGATTTTGGCGATGGTTCCTATGCCCGGATTAACTGATAACCAGCTCATTATTTCACTCTGGACACAAGCGTTGCTTTCGAGTGTGGTGATTCTCGTTATTGGCTGGGAATTTCATCGCGGCATGATTCGTGAAATCCGAAATCTTGCCCCGGGGATGGATACGCTCGTCTCATTTGGTACCGCGGTGGCTTTGCTGTGGAGTTGGTGGGCGCTCCTAACTGATACAGGTAGCATGTATTTTGAAACAGGGGCAATCATAACCGCCTTTATTTTGCTTGGGCGTTGGCTGGAAACAAAAAGCCGTGGGCAGGCGAGTGCGGCGATTGAAAAATTAATGCAGCTAGGGGCGAAAATTGCCCATCATGTGATGAATAATGAAACCCATGATATTCCCGTTGATCAAGTCAAACCAGGAGATCGGTTATTAGTGAAGCCTGGTGAAAAAATTCCTGTTGACGGTATTATTCGACAAGGTGAAGCGGGAATTGATGAATCAATGTTAACCGGCGAGAGCTTGCCGGCGACAAAAAAAACTGGCGATACTGTTTTTGCTGCGACTATTGTTACGAATAGTGCAATTCAGATTGAAGCGACGGGTGTCGGCGCAGATACGATGCTCGCGCAAATAGTAAAAATGGTATCGAATGCACAAACCCAGAAAGCACCTATACAAAAATTGGCCGACCGGGTGTCCGGAATTTTTGTGCCGATTGTACTTGGAATTAGTGTTATTAGTTTTATGCTGTGGTTGGTCACTGGCCATGATACTTCAACCAGCGTTGCGGCTGCTGTCGCTGTTTTGGTTATTGCTTGTCCCTGTGCGCTTGGCCTCGCGACGCCGACAGCTATTATGGTTGGAACCGGCCTGGGGGCTAAGCGTGGAATCTTAATCAAGAATGGGGAGTCATTAGAACGGGCGAAAAAAGTTGACGTGGTAGTCTTTGATAAGACAGGCACGCTAACTGAAGGAAAGCCGCGAGTCACTGATATACTACCGGCCGATGGTATTTCGACTGATGAAATGTTAGGACTCATGGCAAGTGTCGAGGCTTTATCGGAGCACCCATTAGCTGCGGCTATCGTTCGTGCAGCACAAGAAAAAAAACTCGCAGTTCAACAGGTTGAACAATTTCACAGCATCTCAGGTCGAGGGGTTGAAGGTCAGGTCAGCGGACAAAAAATATCCGTTGGTAGCCCGACGTTCATTATCGAACAAGGAATACGCATGGAAAAGTTGCAGTCTGTCGTTGAGCGTCTCCAGGCCGAAGCGAAAAGCATCGTCATGATTGCTCGTGGTCAAGAAAGTATTGGGCTGGTCGCAATTGCTGATACCGTCAAAGCCGAAGCCCGGCTGGCGGTCGAACAGTTACATAAACAGGGTTTTGACGTTGTGATGTTGACGGGGGACAATCAGAAAACCGCCGAAGCAATCGCCCAACAGCTTGGTATCAAAAATATTGTGGCTGAGGTGTTACCAGGCGGGAAAGTAACGGAGGTCAAACGGTTACAGTCGCAGGGGAAACGGATTGTCTTTATTGGTGACGGCATTAATGATGCACCGGCTCTAGCTCAAGCCGATCTTGGTATCGCCATGGGTACCGGGACAGACATTGCGATTGAAGCTGGAAATATCGTCTTAGTCCACGGCAGCCCTTTGAAAGTCGTAGAATCATTGTGGCTGGCTCGCCGAACGTTCCAGGTTATTCGGCAAAATCTTTTTTGGGCGTTCGTGTATAATGGTATCTCCGTACCAATTGCCGCTTTCGGCCTGCTGAATCCCGTGATCGCTTCAGCCGCCATGGCTCTCTCAAGCGTCAGTGTGGTCGGAAATAGTTTACGCATTGCCCGTCGCTCAGATTCCTCACCACGCCTATGAATTTCACGACCGCGCTCATTACCGGATTGACGACTGGCGGATTGACCTGCCTCGCGGTTCAGGGAGGGCTCTTAATCGCCCTGTTAGCGAAACAACAACCGCCCGATCAGCCAACACCGAGTTGGCAACGTCTACTCTTGCCAGTGAGTGGTTTTTTAATCGCAAAAATTTTCATCTACACCGTCTTTGGGTTTCTCCTCGGGGCGGTTGGTAGTCGGCTCCAATTTAGTTCGACCGCGCAAGCTTGGGTGCAAGGAGTCGCGGCTGTGATCATGATCATTACCGGCATCCGGCTCATCTGGCCGCATTGGCTGCCATGGCTGGCCTTCAACCCACCGGCGTCGATTCGTCGCCTGGTTCGTCGGAGTGCCAAGAGTGAACTTCTGGTCGGTCCAATCCTGCTCGGCGTGTTAACCATTTTGATTCCTTGCGGGACAACGATCGCGATGGAAGCAGCCGCGCTCGCCTCCGGGAGCCCTATGACTGCGGCTGGCATCTTGTTCGGCTTCACCCTTGGCACGGCACCACTCTTCTTCGTTATTGGCGTTCTTGCCAAAGAGGCTGGTGTTTGGCAGCAGCGACTTAAATTTAGTACCGCCGCATTAGTTGTTGGGATTGGACTCTATTCACTGAACGCGACCTTCACGTTACTTGATTCTCCGTTGGCCTGGAAAAATATTTTTTCTGCTCGTCCATCAAGCAGTGGTCAAACGACTGTCCCGACTGACCACCCAACTATTCGTGTTTCAGCCTATGGGTATGAGCCGTCAGAGGTAACGGTGCCAGCGGGCCAACCAGTCAATATTGACTTTCAAGCCGAGCAACAACTTGGCTGCACGAGCATCGTGTTGATTCCGAAGCTCAGCGTTCAAACGCAGCTGACCCCCGGGGCCACGAAGACCGTGAGGGCATTTTTTCCCTCCTCGGGTACCTACACATTTACGTGTGGAATGGGGATGTACTCGGGCACAATTATCGCAACATGATTACTCACTATACAATTCATAAACTGGATTGCCACTCGTGCGCGATGGTGATTGAAGGGGTTTGCGAAGACACGACGGGCGTAAAAAAAGCGGAAGTGAATTCGATGAAAAGAACCCTGACCATTGAACACGACGAATCAGTCAAACCAGAACAACTCAAGGAAGCTCTGGAGCAAGAAGGATATCCCGTTGACGTGTTGAGATAGATTTTTCCGTTGGTCAGGGCAGCTACCCCAGAAAATATTTTCCGTAACAGATTCTGACGAACGAATCTGTCTTATCGTACGGTGTGGACCACTAGCACTGGTTATTCGAACACGTGTGGTTTTTAGGTAAGGAAAAAATGTAGTTGCCTTGGGTAAAAGAAATTTTTGACCTAAGGAGTGGGCATGAGGAGACTAAAGATCAAAGACGATCATGGATGAAACATGTCGTGACCAGTTCTCTTGATTTTTTTGGATGATGATGGTAACCTCCTTAGTCTTCGATTCCCGTTCATTCCACTCACTACAACAAAGAAAGGGGCCCCCATGATCAAAGCGGTTTTTTTTGATCTCGAAGGAGTGGTGCTGAAAAATACACGCCGCACTACCGAGCTAAACATCGCGAGTCTCCTCGGCGGGACAACAAAAGACCTGAAACGGTTGTGGGCGCGATACCGTCGCCCACTGCTGACCGGTTGGCTGAAGGCTCACCAGTTCAGTCAGTTGCTTGACGAGCAGTTTAACCTCGAGCAGGGACGTGGCCAGCAGATCTGGCGTCAGTGCTACCGCGAGGGACTAACCTTCGACCCAGTCGTCCTCACGGTGGCACATCACCTGACTCGCCGCGGTTGTATCGTTGGCATGCTTTCAAACCTGATGGACGAATCGCTCGTCGTCATCAAGGATCAGCCCGAGCTGAAGTCATTTGCCCCTCAACTCTTTTCTTGCGAGACGCGTCTGATGAAGCCGGATCTGGTGACGTACAAATTCGCCGCTGAAAGCGTCCGGTGCAGCCCAGATGAAATGATGCTGATCGATGACTTACCAGTCAACGTCGGCGCGGCCTTGCAGGCTGGGTGGCAGGCCATCACGTATGTGACGGGCGAAACGGATCTCGTCGCTGAACTTCAGCGTCGCAATCCGTCATGGTCGTTCTAACACTCCTCACCGGGTGTTTTTCTTTATCTTGTTTGGTATCAACAAATCGAGTACACTACACGGACATGATCACGCCTACCTTGCCAAGACCAAGTCCAAAGCCGCTCCGCACCATGTTTTTTTGGATTGGAATTTTTGCGACGATCGCGTATCGGGCAATTATTGTCCTAGAACATGTCGATGGTCCGTGGTTGAAAATTACCTGGTATCTCGGGACGCTTGGTTTCGTCGCCTATTTCGCCCACCGTTTTTCGGTCACCGAAAAACGCGCCAAAGTCATTGCTGATTTCAAGCTGATTGAAAAAATCGACACACCGTCATGGTCGAACGACGATCGTCAAGCGTTACGGTATGTGCTAACCACCCTTCGTTCTTCGAAAGAGCGCTGGAACTACATTATGATTTTCGGTTCTTCGGCGATCGCTATCCTTGTTGGTTTGTGGCTCGATCTTCGATAATCGCTTGACACATTTCCGTCCATCCCATAGTATTGCCTTCATCATGAGCTTCACGTACCACATCTTTACGATGATTCGTCTCGCCGATGTTCGGCGGGGTGGTAGCGCGTTGACGCGATAGACTCGCGACGCGAACCAGGCCCCGTTGAAGCGGGGTCATTTTGTTTCTCCATCGCGATCTGCTGAGATATTGTGTCTCAGCAGATGCACGGGAGGGAAACCCATGTCACGCGCTCTTTCCAACGATCCTCTGACGCAGCGCCTGCAGTCGCTCAGCCGAATTCCGCTCGTGGTCAAGCAGGTTGGTTCCGGATTCGGAACACCGAGCCAGCAAGGCCACGTGGCGACCTGGAATGCGCGCGATGGCATCCGGGCCCAGGCGTTCGCGGCTGGTCTGCTGGACTGGGACGAGAGCAATGTCTTGGCCCATGCGCTGAACCATTGGCCGTGGTTGCCGGAGTCAGATCGACGCGACGTCAATCGCATCGTGACGATGCTGTTCTACATCCGTCGTAACTACGGGTTCAAGAACTTCGATCGGAACGCCCTGACGACGATCCCGCAGTTTCAGATCAAGCCGCCGAAGCCACGCGAACTGTGGAACACGAAGCGAACACGCCGTCAGCGTGATCGTGAACGCGGCACCTTCGCGACGCTGTAACCTGTCTGCAATCAGACGGGTTTTTTTATTTCCCGTCGCGGCCTTTCCCGTGGTGCTCTTTATATATTTCCCGTAGGCGGGGATTCGTGACGTGGGTGTAAATCTGGGTGGTTTGGATTGAGGCGTGGCCGAGCATTGCCTGGACGCTCCGAATATCCGCGCCGTGCATCAGTAAGTCAGTGGCGTAACTATGGCGCAATGTATGCGGCGTAATTTTTTTGGTGATCCCGGCTTCAAGCGCACACCGATCAACGAGCCGTTGAATCGAGCGCGGCGTTAATCCCTTGACCGTTGAGGTGCGCTTTCCGGCGCGGTCATATCGTACAAACAGCGGACCCGGCGCATCACCGCGTTTTTTTACATATTCCTCGATCCACATTTTCGCCGGTGGTGACAAAAAGACGATCCGTAACTTATCGCCCTTCCCGCGGATCGTGAACTCTTCTTTTTTAAGGTTGATGCTGGTGGTTTGTAAACTGGCAAGTTCGGAAACGCGCAGGCCGGTCGAAAATAATAATTCCAGAATCGCTTTATCGCGGTAGGCAATGACAGATTTATCGCCGCTTTTCACCGGCGCGTTTAAAAACCGTTCGAGATCATCGCCCTCGAGAAAACTCACCTGACGATCGCCGGTTTTTGCCAACTCGATTTTTTCGGCAGCCAGCGACTTGATATCTTGCTTCACTAAATATTTTAAAAACGAACGCAAGGCAATCAAATAATAGTTTTGCGTTGATTTTTTTAATGAACCACCGCGCTGGTTCGCCTGGCGATTCAGCCAGAGACGAAAATCACGAACATCATCAAGGGTAATCTGTTCCGGCTTCGTCAGTTTTGTGACCGCAATAAATTTCGTTAAATACAAATCGTAGTTACGGCGGGTCAGTAAACTTTTATTGCGTTCGACTTCGATGTAGGTCAGGAAACGGTTTTTCCAGCGCTCAAGGTCGGATTGGGGTTTGTTAGCCATATCAATATTGTACGACACTCCAGGCCAACCAGCAAGGATTGCCCCCACACCAAAAAAAATGGTACATCATATTTTTTGGTTTGGGGGATTGACAGGGTGTAGACGACGCGATATTCTCCGAATCCGTTTGGTGTTCCGACGCAGCACTTTTCAAGGAGGATCGAATCATGAGTGATCTCGCGATGATTGGTTCATCAACCACCACCTTGCTAGCCACAGTTTTGGCGCTGAGTGCCGCTACTCTGCCAGCCAGTCCCGGGCCAAGCTTGCCCCCGTTCTTACCAGCTAGGCCCTACGAACTGCCAGTCCCGCGCTGGCAGCGGATCAGCCCGCGTGGCCATTATCGTCAGCGCCGCCCTGGTCGTCGCTAATAACCCGTCTTCCCGATGGGTTCTTTTTTTATCTGATGTGGTTGACGATACGTCCAACTTTTGGTACACTGAATCAGCTTTATTGACTGATCGATAGCTTGGTTTGCGGCCGCCCCGAGACCTCTCGGCCCGGCGCCTTTCTCGGCTACCGAATGGAAAGACACTGCGATGCCATTGCAGAAAGACGACAAAGATAAGATTATCAAGAAGTATAAGGTCCACGACTCAGATACCGGTTCGTCGGAAGTTCAGATTGCCCTCCTGACGGCGGAAATCGAACAGCTCACCGACCACCTCAAGACTCACAAAAAGGATTTCTCGTCTCGCCGTGGGTTACTCCGCAAAGTCGGTCAACGCCACCGTCTCCTGAAATTCCTCCAGAAGGATAACCAGTCCAGCTTCGAAGAACTCGCCAAGAAACTAAAACTGAAAGTCTAACCTCGTGGCGATTAAACCCAAAGACCAGCGACTCGGCGTCTACGTCGACGTCGCGAACATGTACTACTCGGCCAAGAATATTCACGGCACGCGGGTCAACTTTGGAAAAATTCTCGAAGACGCTCTCGCCGATCGTTCGCTGGTGCGGGCGATTGCTTACGTTATCAAAGCCGATTCGCCGGATGAACAAAAATTTTTCGAGGCGCTTGATAAACAAGGCTTCGAAGTGAAGATGAAGGATTTGCAGATTTTCCCCGGCGGCGCGAAGAAAGGCGACTGGGATGTTGGGATTACGATTGACGCAGTTCGGATGTCCGATCGGCTGGATACGATCGTTTTGGTCGCTGGTGACGGTGACTATGTCCCGCTCGTGAAATATTTGCAGGAAGCGAAAGGGTGTCGCGTCGAAGTGATGGCCTTTGCTGAATCAACGTCGGCGAAACTCCGCGAAGCGGCCGATCAATTCATTGACCTCTCTGGCGATAAGCGAAAATATTTGTTGCCGATGCGGACGATGATTCCACGAACGAATATTCCGCGCCCACGCATTTTCCCGAACCGTAACCGCCCATCTGAAACGCCGACCATGACTGAGCCACCGGTCGAAGATCAAGAGCCAGAGCAATTTACGACCCAGTTCTAAATGAGCTATTCCGTTTCTTCCCCGTTCCCGACCCCCGAGCAGCCGTACCGGATTCAACCGGTCGAGATGGTTCCGCCACCACCGATGTATCCGCCGGAAACGGCGGCGCGGCTCGCCTACGCCGAACAAGGATCATACGGAGACGTGCTCGCCCGGATGTTCGCCGAGATTGACGCGAATCCAGAAGCATTTCAACCCTCACCGGCTGATCGTGAGTATAGCGAGCAGGTTTTTGGTCAGCGAGATAAAGACGCGTTTCAGGAAGTCATGAAAAAAGTTTATGATGGACTGAAACAGAGCGATATTATCAACGACTTCCGGTACCATGGTCGCCAAGTTGAATCTGAACACGACGTCGCCGGGATTTTTCGCGCCTATGAACGCGCGCTGGAAAACGCTTTGAAGCACGCCCATCTGACCGAAGCGCAAGAAGCTCAGTTACGTCACGCGGCTCATTCCGAACTGGATTTTGGAATGCGCGACGTGATTACCCGCCACGCGATTGCGGGGGCCGAAGCGGGTGAGCCAACCTTTGATCCGGCCGAGTATCTCTTGATTCTTGATCCGAAACTGCGCAAGGTTGATTACATGGACTCGAAAGAAATTCTGAAGACATTACGCCGCTCCGCTAGCCTTGAGTCGAAAGATCGATTGAAAGCCGACCTAGCAGTGCTTGAAAAATCCCAACGTCAAGAAGCCAAAAACGCCTTACACGAATTTACTAACGAATAATTTATTCACCGTGGCCGCTGGACACGTAGATCACCGTCAAAGATGACGACGGTAGTCTAAAGTCTGGTGGCCACCGAAAGACACCACTATGGAAAAGAAAACGTTTTCCGCCCAGATCGGCGGACGCGACCTGGTCATCGAGACCGGACATGTCGCGCAACAGGCCGGCGGCGCCGTCACGGTCCGCTACGGCGACACGATGATTCTCGCGACCGCGACGATGAGTAAGAAGCTCCGCGAAGGGCTGGATTTTTTCCCGCTCCTCGTTGATTTTGAGGAACGGCTCTACGCGGCCGGAAAAATTAAAGGTTCCCGTTTCATCAAGCGCGAAGGCCGCGCCAGCGATGAAGCGATTTTGAGCGGCCGCTTGGTCGATCGTTCGATCCGCCCGCTCTTCAACCACGACATGCGCAACGACGTGCAGGTCGTGATTACCGTCCTGTCCTGGGATCAAGAAAATGATGCGGACGTCCTCGGACTCATCGGCGCTTCAACCGCCTTGGCGATTTCGAATATCCCGTGGGCCGGTCCGATCGGCGCCGTCCGCGTCGGTCGCGTCGATGGTGAACTCGTCCTGAACCCAACCTACACCGCTCGCGAAAAATCCGATATGGATATCGTGCTCTCGGCCAGCAAAGACATGCACGTCATGATCGAAGGTGCGGGCAGTGAAATTGACGAAGACTCGGTTCTCAAAGGTCTCGACTTCGCCCACAAACACGTTCGCAAAGTGATCGAACTGATTGACGAAGTCGTAAAATCCGTCGGTAAAGAAAAACTGACGATCGATACGAATACGAAGACGGATGAAGAAAAAGCCGCTTTCGAAAAACTGCGCGCGAAAGTTCTTGCCTTCGCGGAACCGAAGTTGAAAAAGATTTGGGAACTTTCTAACAAAGCGGCACGTGAAACAGCAATTACCGAGATGACCGCCGAGTTGATGGAGAATCTAAAAGCGGATAATGATGTCAGTAAAGAACAGCGTCTCGATGGGAAACATCTTCTCGAAGAATACCTTGACGAAGAAGCGCGACGTCGCGTGCTTGAAGACGGCATCCGCGTTGATGGTCGCAAAATTGACGAAGTTCGCCCGCTCTCCGCTGACGTCGGGATGATCCCACGAACCCACGGCTCCGGTCTCTTCCAACGCGGTGAAACCCAAGTCATGTCCCTCGTGACACTTGGTTCGCCGGGCGACGAACAAACGCTCGACACGATGGAACTGTCCGGTAAGAAGCGCTACATCCACCACTACAACTTCCCGGGCTACTCGGTCGGCGAAGTCCAACCAATTCGTGGGGCTGGTCGTCGCGAAATTGGTCACGGCGCGCTCGCGGAAAAAGCGCTGATCCCAGTGCTCCCACCGAAAGAAACCTTCCCCTACACGATTCGCGTCGTCTCTGAAATTCTCTCCTCGAACGGCTCAACGTCGCAGGCCTCAATCTGTGGTTCAACGCTGTCCTTGATGGACGCGGGCGTGCCGATTACCGCGCCAGTCGCCGGGATCGCGATGGGGCTCATTACCGACCTGAAGACAGGCAAGTACAAAGTCCTGACCGACATTCAAGGGATTGAAGACCACGCTGGTGATATGGACTATAAAGTCGCTGGAACCCGCAAAGGGATTACCGCGATTCAGCTCGATATCAAACTCGGCGGAATTCCAACGAGCGTGTCTGAAGAAGCTTTAACCGGCGCGAAGAAAGCCCGATTACAGATTCTCGACGTGATTGAAAAAGCGATTCCAGCGCCACGCGCGGAAATGTCGCAATACGCACCGCGGATTATTACGATCAAAATTGATCCGGAAAAGATTCGCGAAGTTATCGGGAAGGGCGGCGAAACCATCAACAAGATCATTGATGAATGCGGTGGTATCGACGTCATCAAAATCGACCTCGAAGACGATGGTCAGGTCTACATCACCTCGACGAACGCGGCCATGGCTGATAAGGCTAAAACCTGGATTGAAAACATCGTTCGCGATCTCATTGTCGGCGAAGTGTATGACGGTGTCGTGACCGACATTATCCGCGATCGCATGCGCGGGAATGAAATCGGCGCGATCGTCGAAGTGCTCCCGGGTAAGGATGGAATGGTTCACGTTTCGAACATCTCGATGAACCACGTCGCGAACGTCTCCGACGTGCTCAAAATCGGCGATAAGGTGAAAGTGAAAGTCATGGAAGTCGACGCGGTTCGCGGCAAGGTGTCCTTGTCGATGAAAGCGCTTGACCCAAACTATACTGGCGAAACGGAACACCCACGTGGTCCGCGTCCACCGCACCGTGGATTCAATGACCGTGGTCCGCGACCGCCAAGTCAGGGAACACGATTCTAAAAACTGTCAACAAAAAACCCCGCCACTCGGCGGGGTTTTTTGTTGACTCTTCCCTTATTTTCTGCTATAATTCTTGTACCGTGAATACAGAGGCAGTAAATTACCCATGGAAACGGACGTGACCATCTCGCAAAAAGAGAAACTCTCGCAACGCCTTAGAACACGGCGCCTACTCAGTATCACTAGCATCGGCATCGGGCTAGCCGGGATTGTCGCGGCGGCTTTTGTTATTCCAGAGATCCAATCTCCGGCGGTATTACCAAAACTCGAAGCGCTCAAGGCCGGAACCTACGTTCCGGCTCAAGTTGTATTTAAAGTGAAGCCTGGGAAAAGTGCTGCTTCTGCCATACAAAGATTAGTTGGCAAAAAGCAAACGATGTACAAAAAGAATGGAGCCGACATCTATGTTCCATTAGCTGAAGCAGAAAAAGTTACGAATGACACAACCTACCAAAAAACATCTGTCGCGCTTCATCAAAAAAGCGTTCAACAGCTTTTCCCAGAGCCAAAACTAACAGATGCAGTCCGAGAGAAGATTCTGCGTCGGCCTGGAGCTTCGGATCCTAAGGAGTCGTACAAGAGGCTCAAACTTGATCGTTGGTATGTAGCCACCGTTGAGGAGGCGCATGCTGATGTGGCGCAGATGGTGAGGCAGCTCAAATCAGACACAAGCTTCATTGAATCAGTTACGCCAAATACTTTAAATGAACTAATGGCGGTACAGACGGATACCGATCAAGAAGTTACCTCATCTTCAGGTAGTTCCACCAGCACAACATGTGATAACCCAAACGATCCATATTCATGTTCGTATGGACACCTATCAATTAGCTCTGTTGCGGACCAATGGTCTCTCAATGCTGTTAATGCTCGAGAGGCTTGGCTATACACTCATGGTACACCTAAGACAACAATTGCTGTTATTGATTCAGGAGTTGACTTCCGGCACCCTGAACTGAAAAAAAACATCTGGCTCAACTCACCAGAGGATATCAACCAAAATGGTTGTGCAGAGTATTGGCCCCCCATTGATTTCTCTGGACATGTTAGTTGTTCAGGTGAGACGACATACTCCGGAGGCGACATGAATGGGCTTGATGAAGACGGCAATGGCTACGTTGACGATGTGAATGGCATCGATCTAGAGGGTGATATGACCGTTAATGATGATACCCAAGGACCAGATGACACCGTTGGTCATGGTACTGGCGTAGCGAGTATTATTGCGGCGGAAACAAATTCTTCAAATACAGAGGGAATTGCAGGGTTATGTTGGACATGTACTCTCATGCCAATTGCCATAGAGAGTCTTGAAGATGAGAGAATAGTCGCTGGTCTTAACTATGCTGCAAATAATGGCGCGGATGTTGTGAATCTAAGTTTAGGTGGAGTACATACATATCCTGAACAATCACCTCTTCTCCCAGCACTCGAGTATGTAAAAAGTTTAGGTGTTATTGTGGTGGCGGCCGCGGGCAATTCAGACCAAGATTTAAGTAATCCAGCGGCGCCTCTTCTCCCTGCAAATAGTTCTGCGGTTATTGCCGTTGGCGCCGTTGATCAGAGTGAAAATCGTTGGCATAAAGATCGCTCTTCATCGGGTGAAGGAAATGGATCAAACTGGGGAAACAATTTGTCTATTATGGCGCCAGGTGTGGAGATATTACAAGCTTTAGCTCATATACTAGATACGAAAGTGCCTTGGGCGTATTCTGGTTTTGTGTGCCAACCATTATCTATTTGTATTATACCATCCAATGAACCATATGCTGGGTTCCCTAACAGGAATTATCGCTACGCTACAGGCACAAGTTTCAGTGCCCCAATAGTAAGTGGAATTATCGGTTTAATGAAGTCGACAAATCCAAGCCTCGGGCCGGATGAGATTAAAAGAATACTTGAGTCCACTGCGACTGACATGACCGATGTTGTTGATGAAAATGGAAATGAAATGACAGGCCTTGTCGGCTGGGACAAATATTCTGGTTATGGCCTAGTCAATGCCGAAGCCGCGGTTCGTGAAGCCTATAATTCACGACCAGATTTTTCGGTCACCGCAACACCAGGAGTTTCACCGATCATTGCCTCCGGTCCGAATCAACTGCACCTCGATTTTTTTATCGAAAATCGCGGTCGTACAACAGCCGAAAACGTTCCTTATCGTTTAATAAGCACGGATACTAACACAACGTACTTTAATGGATGGACAAGAACGCTTTTTTCGAACTCAACTAGCTCGTTGTACGAAACCATTTCTGTTTCTACGCCAATCCCGACACATTTGCAACTCGTGATTGATCCAGACAATGTCTATCCCGAGCCGTTTGAATCAGATAATAAAAGCGAGAGTATTTCTGTTTTGCCGTATGGTACGCCAATTATTAACAACTTAGCGAATCAAAAAGTAAGCACAATCACTCCTGTAGCTTTTGTTGTTTCCGCAACCGATCCTAATACTCCCGCGGTCGAACTCGTCTATACCGTCAAAAATTTACCCCCTGGAGCAAGTTTTGTTGGGCAACAATTTACCTGGACTCCAGACTCCGACACACCCAGCCAAAACCTCGCGCCAAATTTTACCGTCACAGATTCAACAGGGTTATCAAGTACGCGGACCGTGGCAATAGAATTTATTAACCCAACCGACAGCAACTTGCTTCCTCCAGTTTTTGTAGCACTCAACGAAGAGCTTGGTATCGTCAATACCATAAATATTCACACTGAAACCAATATCTTGTCTAGTGTGATAATAAATTATGGACTAACTAGTTCCTACGGAACACATTCTTCTGATCAGGTACCCCGACTTAACCACGCGAACACCCTTACGGTAGAAGCAAACACAACCTACCATTATCAGGTTCAAACTTGTTCACAGACCTTAAAATGTCGATTCAGTGAAGATCGGACTTTTTTGACTCCCGTCATTCCATCTATTGCCACCCCCCCTTCTGTCACGACCGATGATACGCGTGAAGTTGCTACGGTGTCTTGGACAAATAATGTCCCGGCTAGTGGGCATGTAAAAGATTTTTATCCAGACATCCAAAACATTCAGCCCACAGCCACAGGCGGGCCAGTATTAACAGACATTATCCTTGGTCCAAATGAAATTTCTTGGAAGACAGATTATTTGACCGATGCTCGCATTGATTATGATTCAAAGCTACCTACCAAAAATTTCTCCACCAATATCCACTATTCAAAGGAACATCACCTAATTTTACCAGATCTAGTTTTTGGCTTGGATTATTATTTTGCAATTAGTTCATGCACTCACGAAATAGGACTACCAGTAATTTGCACGAACTCGAAACTTTCTACTTTTAGCCTAGGAAAAGACGTGGTCCTGATGCAAACAAACCCTCTTTTACAAATGAAAGTAGTGCCAGATACGAAATATACATATACTCTTGTATCTTGTGTGACCCAGCCCTGGTGCTTTGTCGAAAAAGGCTTTTCTTTTCTTACCGCTTCGGCTGTAACCTTTGAACCGGTAGCACCCCTTAGCGTTCCGTCGAAAAAACTTATTACTTTTAACGTCAATGCCCACGACTCACAAGGGCAGCAGCTAGTATATTCAGCAGCCAACTTACCCACGGGAAGCACCTTTAATCCAGAGACGAGAGAGTTTTCTTGGATACCTGAACTTATCCAAGAAAATTCGACTGCATATAAACCGGTTTTTACTGCTTGCACATCTTTAGTGATTATACCTACTGCAACTTCACGAAGTTGTAATTCCCTAGAGGTCTCAATACAAGTATTGCCAACGGTTCTACAATTCAATACAATCCCGGATCAAACGGTATACAAAGGTGTTCAGTTTACAATAGGAATTGGGCAATTTCTATCAAACCCGGAGAATACAGAAATCAGTTATTCGGGAACAGTACCGTCTGGAGCGACATTAAATAAACAGACAGGGCTGCTTACTTGGACCGATCCAGCCCAACAATCGTTGTATCCTGGATATTATAGTATACAAGTAATTGCTAGCGACAATTTTGGTCGACAGGCTAGTCAAGGCTTCCGCTTATATGTCGTTATTCCTGAATATATTTGCCCAATTGGGTATAGTATTACAAGTCGTTCAACCTTTGGTGCAAGTACCTTTGCTTCGGATGCTTGCGGTGGTACCGAATACACTGCCAATAGTCCGTATGGCAGTGGGCAGATTTGCCGATCAAAAACTCCTCTAGTTCAGAAAATCAGAAGTACGCGCACAATGTTTGGTTGCAAAGTTACTGTTGGGCAGGGTGTGTATTATAATCTGATTATTCCAACCCCTAAACTTCCTACTGGAACTAAAACCACGCAGTAATAGTAAAGTAACAAAGAGGTCGGTTTATAAACAAAGGCCCCCCTCCAACACCGGAGGGATTTTTGTTTCCCCGAGGACTTGACGAATTAGTATTTTTAGCGTAAGGTCGCGACGCTCTTTCCTATTCTCCGAACCCTTGAAAGCGAGGTGAGATTCATGTTGGCCAACGGAGTTCTGAGCCAAACCGCGTGGCGACAATGGTTGCTCGCGTTGCTGATTCAAATCGGCGTGGTGATGGTCGAGATCATTGCCATCGATCACTCCGATAGTCGAGCGCTCATCAGCGACGCGCTCCACAACAGCGCCGACGTACTGCTTCTCATCATGACGGCTGTACCGTTCATGCTCGCGGCCAAGCGGTACCCGAAGGCGCGACAGATTATGAAAGCACGACGCGCATCGCTCGTGGTCAACGTGATCGCGTTGATCTTGAGTGGCCTCTTCGGGATTATGATTGGCGTCGAATCCTTGCATCGTCTCCAACCGGTCCACTATGACCACGCTTGGCCGGCCGCGGTCGCGAGCCTGCTCGGCAACATCCTGATCTACGGCGTCGTTCGTCCGTTCCATCACGACCACGGCTCGAAAGTCTTCGGCTGGCATCAGCTCTGGGACGTCGGCGCCGCGTTACTTGCGGCGATTACTCTCTGGGCCGGTTCGCGCGTCAACATCCCGCAGCTCGATAGCATCGCCTGCATCGGCATCGGCGTCGCGATGTGCTTGCACTGGCCAATGGTCTGGCTCTTCGAGCGCAACGGACATCACCACCATCACGACTGAGGGTGGTTTTTTCTTTTCGTCGCTTTCCTGTATACTCTCGGCATGATCATCACTATCTCTGGGACGCCCGGCTCCGGCAAAAGCACTGTCGGGAAACTTTTGGCAAAAAAACTCAAGTACAAATTCTACTCAATTGGGGCAATTCGCCGCGAGATGGCAAAAGAGCGCGGCCTGACCCTCCAGCAATTCAACGTCCTCGGCGAAAAAAGTGATTTCACCGACCGTGAGGTTGATGAATGGCAACGGAAACTCGGGCAAACGAAGGACAACCTCGTCGTCGAAGGCCGTACATCGTTTTATTTCATCCCACACTCGGTTAAAATCTTCCTGAAGGCCGATCTGCTCGAAGCCGCTCGCCGAATTTTCAACGATACGGCCCACGTTCGGCGATTTGAGGCGAGCCATCACTACCAAACTCCGAAAGAACTGGCCCATGGGCTTCGCCATCGCGTCGCGAGCGACAACCGGCGGTACAAAAAGTACTATCGGCTCGAAATTTTCCGCCCGAAGCACTACGATCTGGTTATCGACACAACAAAACATCGTCCGCCAGAGACATTACGGGATATTTTAGCGTTTATTGCGGCAAGCAACCCGAAAAAATCAAAAAAGGATAACCTCGGGACAACTCGCAAGCTATCCACAGGATTCGGGAAGTCAAAAAAGCGAACCGCAAACAAGAAAATTTCCGCTAAGGTAAAAGGAAAGAAGCGGAAATAGGTCGGGGATTTGACAAAAGCCTTTTTTGGTGCTATACTGCTCTCAAGAAGTTCATTCCACAAGAAAGTTGCGTAATAGTCAAGAAAGTGGCTGCACAAAAGTTGCGCTGTCGCTTTCTCGACTATCCGTCAGGTGACCAAGCACCGCTTCAAACAAAAATAAAAGAAAACGGTACAGTCCGGTAACGAGTAATATCGGCCAGACGACTACCACAAGGACGGTCGAGAAACGCTCTTCATACAACTTGGTACTATCAGAGCACTGATGATTGCGCATCATGCTTGCTGGTGTGGTTCCTGTCGCTTGACCCTTAAGCGCTAGAAACCACGCCAGTTCGCTGGCTCCTTCATCCCTAGGGCCATACAGGCTATTTAATCTCATTATTTCAGCCTCCGTATGGCTCT
Source organism: uncultured Gammaproteobacteria bacterium (assembly GCA_964349465.1). GTDB lineage: Bacteria > Patescibacteriota > Patescibacteriia > SBBC01 > CAIJZX01 > CAYGGC01. The sequence continues at coordinate 30,534 of CAYGGC010000009.1, read as the reverse complement.
TTCTTTTTGCCAAAATTCTTGCTACCGTCCAGCCATGACGCGCCGTTTTCTGATGCATGCCCTCGGTCTCGTCGGTCTCCTCGCCGTTGATCGTTGGTTGAAATCGTTAGCTTTATCTGGACGGACCGTTGAATGGCCCGTTGGTCGGTTTGTGTTAGTAAAAAACGAGGGCGCAGTATTCAGCTGGCCGTTGCCGAGCAACGTCGCTCTAGTGATAATGACCCTCGCGATAGTTGTCTTAGCCTACTATGGCCTCCGGTTGTGGCGCCGGCGAGAGTATCTTCGATATTTTGGGGTGCTGTTCATGATCGCCGGCGCGGCAAGTAACCTCCATGATCGCTTAACGTACGGCTTCGTCATCGACTGGGCGTATCTTGGTCCGTGGTGGCCAGTATTTAACCTTGCGGATGTGATGATTGGGGTTGGGGTGGTGGTGTTGGTGTGGCCGAAGCCCGGACACAGCAAGGCAGAGCTTTCAATAATTGATAAAACCTCTAAAGGGGTCTAATAACAACTTGTAAGAAATTAAATTTTCTCCTATGACCAACGAGGTAAGTCCAAAAGAAATTACTGACTACTTCAGATCCAATATTTTTGAATCGATTTCGGCTTATAGTGCTTGGAAGATGTTGTATTTTTCAAAGTCTAAAGGCATGATCCCTGATAATCTAGTAGACCGTTACGTGAAGATACAAAATTTTCATTCTAGTTTCTTTGCGACTGCCGAACTTGCTTTTTTGAATCATTTCGTTATTAAAATATTACATCCTTTCGACAAACGTCATGATTCTCTGTCACTATATAAAGTAGATAAAGATAAAACAGTTAAATTTGTAGAGGACAATGTGGCTGTCTTAGATAAGCTCAAAATAGTTAGAAATAAAGTTTTTGCACATAGAGATGAGTCAGAAAAGAGTACAACATTTACGCTGCCCTCAATTGTCGAAATGGATAGTTTAATAAATAATCTCATAAGATTTTACAACAAATTAACATTAGAGACAGATAAATCTACAACATTCTTCTCATTTTCTGAAGAAGTTATGCGAGACATAGAATTACTTTTCATGAATTTGGAGCGCGGTGAGGCAATCCGTAAATTAGAAATTGATATCGATTTGATGTGGGATAAAGATGATAAAAAAGCATCGAAGCTTTTACTAAATAAGGAGAAAATTTAACTTCTTACAACACGGGCTAACCGGTGAGCGAGCTAAACATTTACTTTATTTAACTTCTGAAGGTATGAAAAAACTGTATATTCCCTTAATCATCTTAGTTACAGCAGTTGCTTTCGCTGGCGGCTACTTCTTTCCGAGAAGCAACGAGTTAGAAGGTAATAGCATTCAGGGCGATTCTTCATTCACAATGTCGGAAAATTTATCATGCACAATACTAACCTCATCATCTGGTGATGAAGTTAGCAGAAAGATATCTTTCATTAATCTAGGCGGCAATGAGCCAAAGGTATTGTTTAGCGATACCGGGACTACTTCACCGTTAACTACGGTCCATACATCAGATGATACGGTTACACTGCAACTCGTTGCTTCTGGATCAGGCAGTACAGACACTTTTGTAATTGATAAGAAAACTGGCATATTTTCTCGGGCCGTCGCGGGTTCTTTCGCTGGCGTATACGCCATTGCATCGAAGGGAAATTGTAAGTAGTTTTTAATTCGCTTGCTCACCCGAATTTGACAGTAGTGGGGCACGAAGCAACGCAACATGGGTCGAACACAACCGTTCGGCCTTCTTTTTATTCTTGACAAGTCAATAAATATTTTGTAACATAAATTTATTGGTGGCCCACGCAGGCCGCTATTTTGTTACCCCGCACCAACCGCGCACTTGATTTTTTTGTGCGCGCTGGATGCGGGGAAAGTCCGGCTAAATTGAAAGTGTTATGGCCGCAAGTGTCTTAAGTGCCGCGATCTACGGTGTCGAAGCGAGAGCTGTTACAGTTGAAGTCGAAATATTCCGTGGACTGCCGAAAGTTGTGATTGTTGGGTTACCGGACGCGATGGTCCAAGAAGCCGGCGAACGGATTCGCGCCGCGATAAAAAACTCTGGGTTTGAGTTTCCGCTCGGACGGATTATCGTGAATTTATCCCCGGCGGATTGGAAAAAAGAGGGGACCGGTTTTGATTTGCCGATTGCCCTCGGAATTTTATTAGCAACAAAACAAATCGTGAATGATTTTTCTGGTGCGATTACGGTTGGCCAACTTGGGTTGAACGGGCATGTTCGGCCCGTAACCGGCGTGCTCGCGATCGCGAGCCTCGCACAGCGAGCGCACAAGCGGTTGCTTGTGCCGCCGGAGAATGCCGCGGAGGCGAATCTTTTAGAAGGCGTAACGGTCTCCGCTTTCCCGACATTACTCGAGATCGTTGGTGAAACCGTCGAGGAGAAATGGCCGATGGTAACGCGAGCGATCCGCAATAATGTTGAGCCGACTCCGCTTGAGCGCTGGCCGATGATTATCGGACAGTCACAAGCGAAGCGTGCGGCGATCATCGCGGCAAGCGGACATCATAATTTGCTTATGGTTGGGCCACCGGGCTCAGGGAAAACAATGTTAGCGCAAACCGTGCGCGAGCTCCTGCCGCCGTTATCAGAACCGGAGGCGCTCGAAGTGAGTACGCTGCACAGTATTGGTGGGCAGCTCCCACCTAACGAACCACTGCTTCGCCGCCGCCCGTTCCGTCAACCGCACCACACAGCGTCGCTCGCTTCGATTATTGGTGGTGGGCGAATTCCGAAGCCAGGTGAGCTTTCCCTCGCCCATCGCGGTGTTTTGTTCCTCGATGAATTTCCGGAGTTCAGTCGCGATCACGTTGAAGCACTGCGCCAGCCTTTGGAGGATGGAACGGTAACCGTGAATCGCGTCGCCGGTACAGTGAGATTTCCGGCCGCCGTGATGGTCGTCGCCGCAATGAATCCGTGTCCTTGCGGGTATCGTTTTGACACCGGCCGGGTGTGCCGGTGTAGTCCGGGCTTGATTGAACGGTATCAACGACGCATCTCGGGTCCGATTCTCGATCGGTTTGATCTCTTTGTTTCGGTGCCTCGCGTGCCGTCACAGGATCTACAGCTCCAGCAATCTTCGGATGATCCTCGTGAACTCATCGCAACAGCTCGTGAGCGCCAAACAAAGAGACATGGATCACCGCTGGTGAGTAACGCCCATTTGCGCAACAAAGAGCTGCAGCAATGGTGTCCGCTTGAGCCCGAAGCGGAAAATATTTTGCGGCAGGCCGTCGATCGACTACAACTTTCAATGCGCGCCTATCAGCGGGTAATTCGAGTTGCCCGAACCATCGCTGATCTCGCTGATCACGATGTTCTCCAGGTTCCTGATATTGCCGAAGCGCTCCAGTTTCGTCCGCCTTCAGGCTTTTTGCCTTAGTAGTACGCGAGAGGGTTCACGAAGCCACTCCCGGTGCGGATTTCGAAGTGGAGGTGGGTACCAGTCGAACGGCCGGTTGAACCAACCATGGCGATCGTTTCGCCTTGCCCGACGCGTTCGCCGGCCTTCACGAAGATTTTGCTAGCGTGGGCGTACAGCGTGCGGAAGCCGTTGCCATGATTGATGACCACGTGTAAGCCGTAACCACTACGATCAGCCGAAGCATATTCAACTGTTCCACCCGCCGCGGCGTAAATCGGTGAGGAATAATCACCTTCGATATCGAGGCCGGTGTGAAAGCGACCACGGTAGTATTGGTTGATGCGATGATTGGGCGTGGGCCAGATAAACTTGGCACTGCTCGGCGGCGCGGACGCTGGCGGGTTATTCCCGAAGACCTGACCAATAAGTGTCCGTGGTTGAACGACTGGAGCTGGCGGGGCTGGTGGTTCGCCACCCGGAATAATCACTTCTTGGCCAATCTGGAGCGCGTCGGCGAGTGGCAAACCATTCGCTTCGAGAATTTGTTGTTCGTTGCCTTTATACTTTTGGGCGAGGCTGGCGACAGTGTCACCGTTTTTGACTGTGTAGAGATACCCGCTGGCCGGCGGAATTTTGAGCGACTGACCGGGTTTGATGAAATCCGTATCGCTTAAACTATTTGCCCAAAGAATCGTGCGGGAAGAAATTCCAAATTGTTCGGCGATGGTACTAATCGTATCGCCGCCTTGGACACTGTATTGTTCCGTTTCTTTTCGGGCCGGCGCGATCGTTGAGGCGGAGCTAATCGACCCCACAACGCTATCGGTAATCGGGACGTCGGTGCCTGGGGCGGCTTCGACTTGAACCGGTTCGGTCGCAGTTTCATCGGTCGTGACGACTGGGATTGGTCCGCCGACCGCGAGTGCGGCAGAGGTTGCGACGGCTGGGGCTTGGGTTAAGCCGGTTTCAACAATGAGGTCACTACCATCGGCTTGGACGAAGGTGGTCCAAATCGCACCGCGACCAACTTCATCGGGTCGAATCGTTTGGGCGAACAGGTTATTGGTGACGCCAAACACGCCGAGCGCGACGAGGGCAGCGTAGAGCGCGTAGCGTTCAAAAAAGTGGACGATCGACCGAATTCCAGCGAGATGGGGATTATTGCGGACGCGTTGTTTAATTTTCGTGTATGACGCGTAGGCTGGTAACAAAAAAATTCGAAACAGACCCCGGCCGAGCCAGAGCAGTGGTTTTCCGAGCAGCGGGCCCAAAATCAGCCCAGCACCGGCTTGCACCCAGCGCACCACGGTCATGGCGCGTAGGGCAATCCGAACGAGGGTTTTTTTGAGGGTGATACTAATAGGGTAGTCCTTTACTAACGAAACAGCCCGCTCCTGCTTGCATCCGGGTCAGTTAGACAGGGGGAATCATCCCGCTAAATTGCAGGAGCCAGCATACCAATTTCTGGGCTTTTCGTCAATCACGAATACTTTTGGCTAAGGCTAGCGAAAAATTGTCATCAGTAAAAAATGTTGATATATTAGCCAAAAATTGGTATGGTTGGTGTCTATGGCGACCGACCGATACGATCATCAAGCAATCGAAAAGAAATGGCAGGAACGCTGGGCAAAAGAAGGCGCGTTCCGCAGTACGAACGCCGCTGATGGTGTCTATGTATTAGATATGTTTCCATATCCGTCTGGTGATGGTCTCCATGTCGGTCATCCGGAAGGGTACACTGCGACGGATATTTATACTCGCTATTTACGGATGAACGGCAAAAACGTGTTGCACCCGATGGGGTGGGACGCATTTGGGTTACCGGCCGAAAACTACGCGATTAAAATGGGTGTCCATCCGGCTGACGTGACCGCGAAAAATATTGCGAACTTTAAGCGGCAGATTCAGAGCCTCGGGTTTTCGTATGATTGGGATCGGGAAGTAAATACGACTGATCCGGCCTACTACAAATGGACGCAGTGGATTTTCCTGCAGCTGTTTAAGGCTGGACTTGCCTACGAAAAAGAAGCGCCGATTTGGTGGTGTCCGAAAGATAAGACGGGTTTGGCGAATGAAGAAGTCGTGAACGGGAAGTGTGATCGTTGCGGCACGACCGTTGAGAAGAAAATGCTGAAGCAGTGGATGTTGAAAATTACGGCCTATGCCGATCGGTTACTCGAGGGGTTGAATGATCTCGACTGGCCGGAAGGGATTAAGGCGCTGCAACGGAATTGGATTGGGAAAAGTGACGGGGCGGAGGTGAAGTTTGAGATAGAAAGTGTCGCCCTTCGACAGGCTCAGGGTGACACCTCTGTGACAGTTTTTACTACCCGTCCTGATACCCTTTTCGGCGCGACGTACTTAGTTCTCTCACCGGAGCATGAACTCGTGCAACAGATTACTACCGCCGATCAGAAAAAAGCGGTTGAGGCGTATTGCAAAAAAGTTGCAAGTAAAT
>CAYGGC010000009.1:16301-24585 GCA_964349465.1 uncultured Gammaproteobacteria bacterium | reverse complement strand
ACCGCCGATCAGAAAAAAGCGGTTGAGGCGTATTGCAAAAAAGTTGCAAGTAAATCAGACCGTGAACGAATGACCGAAGGGGAGAAGGAAAAGACCGGCGTGTTCACCGGGGCCTACGCGATTAATCCAGTCAACAACGAAAAGATTCCGGTCTGGATTGCGGATTACGTGTTGTCGAGTTACGGTACGGGCGCGATTATGGCCGTCCCGGCACATGATGAGCGGGATTTTGCTTTTGCAAAAAAGTTTGAACTCCCGATTGTTGAAGTTGTTACTCCACCAAGCTCAACCACGCCTTCCCAAAGTAGCGAAGATGGCGAGTGCTGGACTGGTGAAGGAAAAATGAAAAACTCGGCGGAGTTTGATGGATGGACGAGTGCTCAGGCCCGACAAAAAATTGTACAAAAACTGCAAACCGAAGAACGGGCAAAGCCAACCGTGCAGTACAAGCTCCGTGACTGGGTCTTCTCACGCCAACGCTACTGGGGTGAACCGATTCCGTTGGTACACTGCGACAAGTGTGGCGTTGTGTCGGTTCCTGAATCAGAACTTCCGCTTGAATTACCGAACGTCGAAAAATATGAGCCGACCGGGACTGGCGAATCGCCGTTGGCGGGTATTCCAGAGTGGGTGAATACAACCTGCCCGAAGTGTGACGGTCCGGCGAAACGCGAAACAAATACGATGCCGCAGTGGGCTGGATCCTGCTGGTACTACTTGCGCTATTGCGATTCGAAGAACGAGAAAGAATTTGCGAGTGCTGAGGCGTTGAAAGCGTGGCTACCAGTTGATATGTATGTCGGTGGCGCGGAGCACGCGGTTCTACACTTAATGTATGCGCGATTCTGGCACAAAGTGTTGTTTGACGCTGGATTCATTCCAAAAGAAGTCGGTGACGAACCGTTCAAGAAGCTAAAAAATCAAGGCTTAATTCTCGGCCCGGACGGCGAGAAAATGTCGAAGTCTCGTGGCAATGTGATAAACCCAGATGAGATTGTCGAAAAATACGGCGCTGACACCCTTCGGATGTATGAAATGTTTATGGGACCGTTTGAAGACGCGAAGCCGTGGGACACGAATGGGATTCTTGGTGTGCGACGGTTTTTGGAGAAGGTCTGGCGGGCGTCAGATAAAGTTATTGATGATACAACAATTTCTGCCAGCGAGCTTGAAGGTGCGGGAATAGCGTATGAGGTAACAAAAGGTTTAGAAGAATTTCGCTTCAACACATGCGTAAGTGACTTAATGAAGTGGTCAAATCGTTGGAGTATTGAAAAAACAATCGGTCGGCGAGAGTTTGAAATGTTTTTAAAAGTGCTTTCGCCATTCGCGCCACACATTGCTGAGGAATTGTGGGCTGCAATTGGCAATAGCGAGATTTTATCACAAACAGCTTGGCCCAAAGTTGAGCGATGGGTGAAAAAGGAGGTAACTATCGCCGTTCAAGTCATGGGCAAACTCCGGAGCACACTGGCGATGCCAACGGGCGTAACACAAGCAGAAGTCGAGCAAGCGGCTCAAGCCGAACCGAACGTCGCGAAGTATCTGACAAGCGAACCGAAAAAAGTTATCTTCGTGAAAGACAAACTGATCAATTTCGTTCTGTCGGCGAAGCCTTAGAACGAAAAACGTTCGTAGTGAATATGCCTCCCGGGTACACCATTACGTCGTAATTTTTTTATGATCGTTTTCATCATTGGCGGCGGGCCGCAAACAAATATATCTCGTTCGATAAAATCTGGGACAAGTCGCGAAATTTTTTCGGTATCCAGAAGGCCACTTTCGTACCCGGGATACGGTTCGCTGAGAACATAGTGAACACGGAGGCGTTTTTGAGTAGCTAGCTCATCAAGCTCGGATTTGAGGGCAATATCCTCAACCGTTCGACACGCATAGAGAAGTAGTGGGTCGTGACCATTCATCTGCGGGTCGTCGAGTAATGACCGGATAGGTGTAATGCCAATGCCGCCGGCGATAAGTAGGATTTTTTCTCGCTGCGCGCGGGATAGGACAAACTGACCGAGCGGTCCATCGACTATCAACGGTGTGCCTGGCCGAATTGAAGCAAGGGTGTTCGTGTAATCCCCACTCGCTTTGATGGAAAAACGGAGTTGCTGATCGTTCGGTCCGGTGGAAAAAGAAAATGGGTGCGATTGCCACCAATGCTGGCGATCGAGGAGGCGCAGATTTGCATATTGACCGGGCTGAAAACGAAAACGATCAAGCCATCGGCCGCGGACGGTGAGTGACCAGACATTACTCGTCTCTTGATGTAGGCTAGTGATCCGAAACTGATGAAAGGCGGACAGCCAAAGCGGTCGTAAAAAACGGTAGACGATAACACTCCCAGCCACCAGAATATTGAGGATTACCCAATACGCCCAGGGCACTGCTGTTCGCAAATCTCCGGCACGGATCTGATGTAAAAAAATAAGTGTGACGGCGACGTAGGTGAGCAGGTGTGGTAGGTACCACGTTTCATATCGGACTTTTTTTCGAACAATCGCGTAGGAACTCATGATGACCATCAGCAAGAGGACGACACCCAAGTAGGCGTTAAACACATTAACGCGGTTTTGGAGATACTCGGTAAATTGAACGAGGAGCGAAATATTTTTTGCCTTAGCCGCCCCGTATGTTAAGAGGAAGGGGTGGCCAATCATGAGGAGCCCGATGGTATAGCCGACCCAGCGGTGCAGGAGATTGAGCTTATCAAAACCAAACGGACGTTCAATAAACGGCGCCCGGCTGATCAGAAGAAGTTGTAGGAGGAGCGCAAACTGCGCGATCAACCCAGAGAGGCGACCAAGCGCGAACCAGATGTTTCCGTTACCAGGGTTGTTGAGATAAAATGCCGACCCAGCTTGCCAAATCATTACCAGGGCGACCAGGTTACTCAAGAGTAGGCTGACGAGTGTGAATTGGGCGAGCCCTCGATTGGTCGGCCAGCGGAAAGTCCAGGTCATGAATGACGGATTAGGGTTGGAATGGGGCGAGATAATACTGGTCGAGGATGCCATTGAGAACACTTGAGCCGTGGCGTTTACCACCACTCGTTCCGGAAATAAACGGACCATAAATATTTTTTCCGCAATACGGCGCGATAACATCGCCGCCCGGATGGTTCCGCGGTGAACTGACGTAGTCGGTGACGTCATAGACTTTATTGATTGGACTCAAGTAGACCCAGCAATCATTTCGAGAATTGTGACTCGCAATCTCAGTCGCCGTGCAGGCACCACCAGTTCCGCAGGTTGTTGTCACCACCGGTGGGACTGGAGTAACTGGGGTTGGCGTCGGGGTGCTCGTGTTGGTTGGTGGAGGGGTATCAATCGGAAGATTTGCATTTGTACTGAGCGTCGGACTTGGTTCAGGTGTGGTGACGGCAATATTCTCGTTCGCCCTGTCTTCGGGCCGAACACCACTAACTGATGTTGGTGTGTTGGTGATCGAAGTCTCGCTTATTGACGCTGTTGGGCCGGACAACTTTATCCAATACCCGGCCACGATCAGACCAGAAAAGAAGAGAAAGACAAGAAAAACTCTCATACAGGTAGGCGGAAGGCAAAAAATCGAAGGAAGTCATTCAATAACGCAACCCAATAGTTGTTTGATTATACCATAAACAGATTTTACGTGGATCTCGTGGTGAAAAATATTTTGTAAAAAACACTCTGTATAGCTACTTGATGCTTCGAGGCATAGTCGGGTGAGTCTTCTTCAGGTACACTACAGTTATGATTCAACGTCGATCGGCCACAACAATTCAGCTGTTTCCAACTGAGTCTTTTTTTGCTCTTGGTGTCCCAGCGAATAACCCGAAGGCTATTCAGGCTCTCTTTCGGATAAAACGCCGTGAATCTGGTAAACCAATCGCTCTCATTGCCGCCAATCTCGCCCAGGTCAAAAAATACTTTTACCTCTCGACAATCGAGGAGCGTTTAGCGAAGGAATATTGGCCGGGAAGTTTAACGATCCTGCTCAAGCCCAAGCGGCCGATTGCCGCTCGCGCCCTTGGAGCCGCGAGAATTGGGGTTCGGGTTCCGGCGCATGCCGGTGCGCGCCGGCTCGCCGCGCTCGCCGGCGCCCCACTCACGGCCACCAGTGCTAATATTTCTGGTCAGCCGCCGACCAAGTCGGCGAGTACGGTGAAACAGGCTTTTCCTGATATACTAGTGATGCCTGGCCGCTGTGGTCGGGCGACGAAGCCTTCAACCGTTGTTGAGGTTCTCCGTGATCGAATTGTTATCCTTCGCGACGGCGCCGTTACACTCCGATGATCCATTTTCCTCATCATTTCCCGCGGTATTTTAAAAGCAAGTTGAATCCACAGCTACGCGAACTTTTTTTTACCGCCGCGCTAATGGATTTTGCGTCGGCGGCAATTACGCTCTTCGAGCCGATCTATCTCTGGACGCTTGGCTATCGGCTGCCGGAAATCATGGTGTTCTATCTACTCGTCTACGGTTCCTATTTTTTTCTCGTGCCGCTTGGGGGGAAATTTGTCGCTCGCTTTGGTCCAGAGCGCTCAATCATGATCTCGACGGTTTGGCTGGTTGGCTACTTTGCGGCCCTGATCGCGATTGGTGAAAATCAGACGATGTTCTATATCGCGCCATTCTTTTTTGCTCTGCAAAAAACCTTTTATTGGCCGGCCTACCACTTTGACTTTATGCGGTACTCGCAAAAAGCCGAGCGCGCCAGCGAATTCTCTGGATTGTGGGCGGTGACGATGCTGATGTATGTTCTTGGTCCAGTTATCGGCGGTGTGATTGTTCAGCAGTATGGTTTTCAGCCTTTATTTATAGGGGCCGCGGTGATTATTCTCCTTTCAAGCTCACCGATGTTTAAGCACCCAGGCGCGGTGAAACACGAGGCCTATTCGTATTGGCGTAGCCTGGTTCTGCCGTTCCGCCGACGGTATTGGAAAAATACCTTGGGGTATCTCGGCCTTGGTGAAGAGTTACTCGGTATGACGGTCTGGCCAATATTTACATTATTGATCTATGGTAATCTATTTGAAGTTGGGGCGCTGGTCGGGGCGAGCGCGCTGATCACCTCGGTCGTAACGCTCGCCGCAGGAAAATTTACAGACCGTCATAACAAGAAAAAAATTCTTTCAGCCAGCGCGATGGTGCAAGTCGGAGCTTGGCTCGTTCGACTCTGGACACGTCATCCGGCTGGAGTTTTCGCAATTGATGTCGCAGGCCGATCGATTCATAACAGCGTCTTTGTTAGTCTGAGCGCCTTAACCTATGATCGGGCGCATGAGGACGATTATTCTTGGCATGGTGTGTACTACGAGCAAGGATTTGCTCTCGCGAAGAGCCTGATGGCCATCGTGGTGATGATGCTTGCGACCAGCGCCGACCCATTTAATCTCGTCTTTGCCCTCGGCGCCTTGGTGTCGCTCTTGTATCTGCTTTTCTAACTCTATGACCCGTTCCCAAATCATTCGGCTCTTGAAACAGACCGGCCTGAAGCCCCAAACCGCCGCTGGACAGCACTTTTTGCTCGACGAAACCATTCCTGAGCGGATGGTGGAGGTGGCTGAGGTGGTGGCTGGTGATCGGGTTTTGGAAATTGGCCCGGGGTTCGGCATCCTGACCGAAGCTTTACTGAACGCCGGAGCCGAAGTGGTCGCGGTTGAGCTCGATCGACGATTAGCAGCTTATCTCCGGCGGCGTTTTAAGGGTCACCCGGGCCTGACTGTCGTCGAAAATGACATCTTTCGGGTGAATTTGAACGAATTTTTTGTCGACGGTGACTATAAAGTCGTCGCAAACCTCCCCTATAGCGCGACTTCTCTGATTTTCCGCAACTTTTTAACCCTTTCCCCTCGTCCAAGTAGTCTCACGGTGATGATACAGCGGGAAGTTGCCCGCCGATTGACGGCAAAACCAGGCGAACACAGTATTTTGTCTATTGTTAGCCAATATTCGGCTACTATTGAATCCGTTTTCGACGTTAGTCCAGAGATGTTTTTTCCGGTTCCGGCGGTCGTTTCTTCGGTCGTTCACTGTTCAAACCTAAAAACTCATACCGAATCGGAAATGAACGAGTTCCTCCGAATGGTAAAAATTGGGTTTTCGGCCCGTCGCAAGCAATTAAAAAACACGTTGGCGGCCGGGACGAAGTTGGAAATGGGAAAAGTAGAAGAAATACTCAAGAAATCCAATATTTCTCCGACTCTTCGAGCCCAAGACCTCACGATCAAAGACTGGCAGACCCTCTCAAAAAATTTGAATTGACGAAACGGTCTCGGCGTGCTATAGTAATGCCACGTTTCATGTTCTTTTTCCCGTAAAAACAAGGGGAAATCCGCCAGAAGCAAAAAAGTACGTCTGAGCGGCAAAAGAAATACCATTTTCAAGCAAAAAATCACCTTTTCATGGGTTTTCTGAAGTCGCTGTCGCGCTGGAGGACGAAGGCAGCTGATTCCGCTGTCGCGTTTGCATCCGGAGAGCAGCCGGTCAAAGCGCTCGATACCCCTCATGCCTACCGCCTGATCGTCGTGGTTGGTGTTTTTGCCATTCTTGGAAGCGGTTGGTTCGTCTACCGGTCGATCATTGAAGTCGGGACACCGATCGCGTTTCGAAATAGCGCGAATGGGAACGGGAACGTGAATTCAACAACCGCGATTGCCGAACTCGAGAAACTGAAGGAGAAGGATACTGATGGTGATAAGGTGGACGATTATACCGAGCTCTTCAATTATCAAACGAGCCCATATCTGAAAGATTCGGATAGTGATGGTCAAGATGATGGAACTGAGGTCGCAAAAGGCAGTGATCCAAATTGTCCGGCTGGAAAATCCTGCACGAGCAGCCCTGTCCTGACAACACCAACCGATAGTACCGGCGCACTTACGCCAGAATTCCTCCGTCAGGCTCTCAAGCAATCCGGCGTGGCGCAAGCGACGCTCGATGAGTTGAGCGATAGTGATTTACTTCAGCTCTATCAAAGCATTCTGGCGGATAATGCGGCACTGCAAAATGAAAATGTGAACGCTCCGACCTCATTATCTGATCTCAATAACCTGACGGCCGCGGAAATCCGACAACTTTTGACCGAAAGTGGCGTTGACGCCGCGACCTTGCAGAACGTTGACGACGCGACTCTCCGACAAATTTTCTTACAAGGCTTGAATACCAATTCCTAACATGCGCCGTTCTGGTCGACAATTCCGTCTGCGCCTCTTCCTCCTGATCGGAGTTATGGCGATTGTTGTTTTCCAAGCGCCGCGACCAGCCGAAGCGATTTTCGGGTTTGGCGATGCGACCATCACCGTGTCTGATATCCCACGGCAAATCAGCGAGGCGATTAGTAAGGGGATTTCTACCTTAAACAAAAGCATAAAAATTTCTGCTGATATCGCGTTTAAGAATTCCGTCAAACTTTTTACTTCGCGAATTGTTCAAGAAGCCGCGACACAACTCGCGACCGCTGGTCCGGGACAAGAGCCACTCTTCCTACAAGACCCGCGTACTTTTTTCCTCAAAGCGGGCAACTCGGCCGCCACGGATTTTATTGATAATTTTAGTCGCGGCGTAACTGGCCGAACGGGTCCGGGCACCAACTTATTCGGTGATCAACCCGATGGTCGCAGCGCTCGGGCGCGTTTCATTATTACTCGTTCGTTGCGAACTGCGCTAGGGAGTCCGGTCGACCAATGTCGCCAAGATTGCCGTGAGGCATTTGCAGTGAGCAATGTCTATGAACCAGGCTTCGTTGGACCACGCGTGCAGCAGAATAGTTACGAACAAGCGATCACCTTAGTCTTGTCGCAAATGAACGCGCCGGGTGGAACCGTGGCGCAGGCGGCGCAGGCCTCGACTCCAACGACCGCGGCGATGAACTGTCAGTATATTCTCCCGTCAGCAAACACCGGAGCAGTACTGCAATGGACGATTACCTCGACGCAAAACAATAGTATTTTGTTAGCGCCGAAAGATTGTCTGGCGGCCCAGCGGCAAGCAATGAATAGCGCCCGGGCCGAAGCGCAAAAAGCCGTCAATCAATGTTTGAAAGATTGTCAAAACGGCGTGGCCGGTGTGACAACGAAAGCGATTCAAGCGGCGACCGCTCGCGATGTGTTCTCGGCCGTGAAGGATGCTGATCCGTCGAACGCACCGGCCGCGTTAGCGAACGCGTTGTCGAAGGATACGAGCGACTTTGGTCAGCTGGTCAGTGCTTCGTCTCGTTTGGTGGTCGCAGTCCAAGACCGAGTAACCGGCGAGGATACGCGACTTCGCCCACAAGTCGTTTCGCGTGAATCAAAAGT
>CAYGGC010000009.1:0-16201 GCA_964349465.1 uncultured Gammaproteobacteria bacterium | reverse complement strand
TAACCGGCGAGGATACGCGACTTCGCCCACAAGTCGTTTCGCGTGAATCAAAAGTCAGCGGGGTTACGCTCACGCCAGCCGAAGTGGTGACGTCGACATTCACCGGACTGCCGCTCAATGGTCAAAGTGGTGAGACCACGTATACCGGCACCGGCGCCGCCGACATTTTAAAGAGTATCACTTCGTTCCTCAACTCGCCGGTCGGAAAATACCTGGCGCAAAAGTTTAAAAACGAGTGTGGCTTTAATCCGTCAGCCTGTAAAGGCCCATCAAACGCAAAATCGACCGTTGGTCAACTGCTCTTTGGTTCTGGTGGAGCGACTGGAATCGCCGGAGCGCAGCAACAGTTCGCTCAACTTGGTCAAGTTGATTTCATTACCGGTGATCCTGGGCGAAATGAAATTAGTGTAACCGATCAGTTAACGAGTGGCGGATTAATCGACGCGCAATTCCGTTCAGCGATTGAGGAAGGTGTAACCGTGCAACAGGCCATCGATCGAAAACTCTTGGATGTCAAAAAAACATTTGGCTTTGACAAGAATGGTATTCAACCGGCGAATGGCTACACCTATCGCGCTTTGCAATACCTGCGGAAGTTCCGAGTGATTCCGATCGGTTGGGAACTCGCCGCGCGCTATAGTGAGCAATTTGACCGTCGCGACCTCAGTCTAGGCTTTTTGACTGGTCAGTACCCGATGTGCGGCAACGCCTTAGTCTGTTCGAATGATTCGACGAAGGTCTGTACCCCGGCGAATGCTTCGACTGTCTGCGGTGCGGCCGCGACATGTGGATTACCAGAAGCCCGACCGAGTTTGTCGGTGTGTTCAAATGATTTAACGAAGACATGCGTAGCTGATACGGACTGTAGTGATCCGAGTGGTTCTAATAACGGTACCTGCGGTGCGAGTCCGTATTGCGGCTTGGTTGACCCGAATTGGGTCTTAAAAGCCCCGCAGACCTATTGCCGCCGGCAAGGCGCTGGTGAAGAAATTCAGACGAAAGAATTTATTTGCGATCAAAATAACATCCATAAAGATACTGGCGATATCCAAGATCCAGCTAATTTAGACTCTTCATCGGATAATGGCGCACCGAATTGTATTAAATCGATAAACAACAACAAGCCGGACATCGGTCGCTGGGTGATTAGCCGTAACGCCGATACCTGCGCGGACGTCCAATCATGTATTGCCGAAAATGAAGACGGAACCTGTATCGCCTTCGGCTACTGTGTCCAAGAAAAAGACACCTTTAAATTTGACGGCACGCAATGTTCTGAAGAGAACGGAACGTGTACCACCTATGTTGATGATGCTGGTGATGAAGCGACGTACCTAGCAAATACCTTGGATTTCCAAAATTGCAGTGCTGATAACGCCGGCTGTCAGTGGTATTGCCGCGAGTTTGACGTCGTGAATGGACGCTGGACCTGTACCGAGCAAGATCGCGACGGCTCAACCGGCAAGACGATGAACTTCACCGAATCGGCCGCGTCCTGTAGCGCGACGCAAGCTGGGTGCCGACAGTTTATTCGAACCGGTAACGGCACCAATCTTTTATCGAACAGTGGTTTCGAATCGTATACCGGCGGAACGCTTGATGGTGTGACGACGGCGGTGTTTGCCGGCTGGTCGACAATTGGCCAGATCAACGCGTATCCGGTTAAGCCGACCGACGTCGCCATTACAAGTAACAATGGGGCGGCCGTGAAGTTAACAAGCAGCGTGACGACGAGTGGTCTCTCCCAAAGCTTCACGATTGGCAGTCCGCTGTACGAACGAACCTTCGTTGGGTCGATTCGCGCGAAAGCCGATACCGCCTGTACTGCTCAGCTGACTGTGAGTACCGATGTTAGTACGATTACGACCAACATAGCCGTGACCACGTCGTGGAGTACCTTCTCGGCGACGAACAGTGTTGGTTCGTCAAGCTCCGTAACCTCAAATAGCACGGCGGTCACCATGACGATTACGACGAATGGATGTGGCGCAGCTAACTTGACTGTCGATAGTGCTCAACTCGAAGAAGGGAAGCTGACGCAATACAAAGACTATGGCGCCGTCAACCTCGTCTACTTAAACGGCACGCGCCAGCAATGTACACCACTCGATGTCGGTTGTCAGAAATATACACCAACCGGACGTGGCGCGGCCGTGACCGGTATTGTGCGTGACAGTAACCGATGCAGTGCTGATAAGGTTGGTTGCGGAACCTATAGCCTTGAACCAATTACGAGTTTGCCACAGCGCGCCGGCGGTCCGACAAACATTGTTCCGACTCGGGCCCAGGCCTGTTCAGCGGCCGATGTCGGCTGTGAGGAATACACCAACCTGAACGAGGTCGCGCGTGGCGGTGAAGGGAAGTCCTACTTTAAATCGGTGAAGCAGTGCGTGAAACCTGACCAATTAAATGGCTCAAATCCGGTTCAGCAGACATATTATACGTGGACCGGTGATGCGAAGCGCGGGTTTGTTCTTCGGGCCTACAATCTTGTGCAATCAAATATTTCACAGGGCGGAGGAGGTACAGCTCCTTGTACAAAACTTTCAGTTGGCACGTCTGCAGTTCCTCCAACCTGTGTAGATGATAGCGCAAGCTTGTCAGCTGGCCTTTGTAGCGCAAACGATCTCGCGACAAATCCAAATTGTGGCGAGTATTATGACGCAAACCTCAACGTTTTCTACCGTCTCCGTTCCGCGACGATTAGTGTCACCGCCGATTGTCAGCCATTCCGCAACACGATTGACGCTGGTAATAACACTGATCTGGTCTATTATCTCTCGCCGAAAGAAAACGTCAGCTGCCGCGCCGCTGCCGCGTCATGCCGGGCCTATACCGGGAATGCTGGAAAAACAACGCGGCAAATTTTTACCGATACCTTCGAAGCTGGATCAACCACGAACTGGGTGAACGCAAACTCCGCGCCATCGAACGCGTCGGTGAACGTTGGTGGTCACTCAATGCTGATTAGCCCAACTCAATCCGCTCCTGGTACCGCCTTTATGCCACGATCCGTTTTGGATGGGAAGTTGACCGCTGGCAAGGCTTATACGATCAGCTTTTTAGCCGCCGCTGCTGAAGACGTTACACCGCGTCCGCGCGTCGAAGTGTATCTTGGGAACGTCTCTGGCAATACCTTCACGTATGATCGCAATAACGCCGGTCAGCGGTTTGACCCACTCGGCGGTGTGACGGTGAATTGGAATAGTGGCATTACCCCGAGTGGCCCAGAATGGAACACGTTTACCCTCGGACCGTTAACACATGACAATATTACTAACGTGTCGATTGGATTCATTGCGGTTGGTGGTCCGGTCTATGTTGATAATATCGTTCTGACGGAAGTGAACGATACGTTGTATCTCGTCAATACCTCCGTTCCGATCTGCGCGCCGAGTGACATTGGGTGTGCGGCGTATCGTGACGCCACAAATGCCACCCAGTATTTGAAATCATTTAGCCGAGTTTGCTCGGAACAGGTGGTTGGTTGTGAAGCCATGATTGATACGCAAAACAGCACGACACCATTTGCGCAAACCGTGAAAAATATTACGACGCCGCCAGACGCGGTCGTGACAGTCGTCAATAACAAGAACGCGGCTTGCGGTGCAAACGGAAAAGGCTGTGAAGCGCTCGGCTTGCCGATCTATAGCACCGATCGCTCCATCACCGGATTCAAGACGGTCTATCTCAAGAATGATCCCGACCGGTACAGCCAAGATCTTTGCTTAGCCGAAGAAGTATTCTGCCGGGCTTATACGATTAAAGGCGGCGGCGCCGCGTTCTTCAAAGATCCGGGTACTGGCACCTGCGATTTCCGAAAATCACAGAGCGGTAACGGCGGAACCTGGTATATCACTGGTACGGATATCGTTTGTCCGACAGTAACACCGCCGGCGACCGGCCGACCAATCGGTGCTTCTTGCAGCCCGGTTTGTCAGGGCGGCGAACGCGATGGTCGAGCCTGTCTCGCCAACGCTGATTGCGCAGGTGGGAGCTGTGTCGGCGATCCGGCGAATGCTGGAAAAATTTCTTCGGGATCTGGTGCGGTTGTAGGACAGTGCACAACCAGTGACCAATGTACAACGAGCGCTGGTGGGCAACAGAATACCTGTGTCTATCTTGCTGGGCTCTGCCCGGAAGGTCAAAATGGCTGTACAGAATATCGTGACCCGGCTGACCCTGTGAGCTGTCGAGCTGAATGCCCATACATTCAACAAGGCGCGAGCCCAATCTATGTCGACGCTTCATGCGCTCCGACCACCTGTAGCGGTGGTGATAACGCCGGTCAAAACTGCCAAACCAGCGATCAGTGTAGTGGCGGCGGATCGTGTATTGGTTCAAATGGATCGTCAACGACCGGTTTCCCGGGTTGCCGTTCATACTTCTATCTGCGTGGTTCGGTTGAAGATAACGCTGGGGAATGTAACGGTGTAATTGATCCAAAAACCGGATGCCGTCCGTTTAATGATACCTCGAAAGAGGGATTAAATTTCCGCGGGGAATAGTATGTCACGACATCTTCTCACATTATTTTCACTTCTCCTCTGCCTTGGGCTCTTCGGGCGTGGCGAAAACGCTCAGGCCCAGGCCTGTACGCAAACATCACAATGTCCGGGGCAGGTTTGTGACAAAACTACGTTAACCTGTGCGCCACCAACACTTACGCTTACACCGGCTGGAGCAACGGGTAATAGTGTCAGTGTTACGCCAACGACTAATGCTAAGAACCCGGGGATAGGAAATATCTATGCGTGCTTGGGAACGGCGGCCTATTGCACGTCATTATCTTTAGCCGATCGGGCGTGGGACCCTAGTCAAATCGAAGTCACGTGCCCAACCTGTATTGGTATAAAAAACCTTCGGAGTGGTCGATCGTACACGATGACCATTCGACAGACATACCAGTCAACCGGTGCGTCGGTCGATGCTGAATCCCCACTGATCTCCACCCTCCCCAATGCACAAATTGTCCCGACGGTTTCGGATATTACGGATACGACAGCCACGGTGAATTGGACGACGGCTACAAGTGGAACCAGCGAAGTGTTTTCTGGAATAACCAAACCACAGTGGGGGCGCGACACTATTGGCTTGACCGCGAGCGACGTGATTAATGACGTCGCGACAAACACCAGTAATCAAGCCTGGCTGGTGACGCGGTTTGGTGAAATTTGGTCAGCGACTGGTTCAGTTTGGGCTCGGCAAACAAACCCAGATTCGCCTCGTCGCCAGTTACGATCTATCGATGCTCAAAATGGATCACTCTTTGCAGTTGGTGATGCTGGAGCAATTCTTCGCAGCACCAATGCGGGATCTACTTGGACGGTCCAGGCGCCACCAGCTGGTTATTCCCAAGACATTCTCTCAGTCGTTCATTCTGTTCGGGGAACCGCCTGGGCAGCTGGCCAAAGTCAGCAACCTCTTTTCTTTGACGGTACGCAATGGGTGCTGAAAAGTTTGCAATCACCGCAGGCGGGGCAACCACTGTGGGCAATCACTTCGCTTGATAACCAAAAAGTGTGGACAGGTGGGACCTTAGGAACGATTGCCCGTAGCAGTGATGGTGGTACGACGTGGACTAAGGGGACGATCACCAACGGTACGGCCCAAACAACGATTTATACTCTTTCGACACTTGATGGTCAGACAATTTGGGCGGGTGGCTCAGCCCTGACTCCTGGTGGAAATGGTCGACTCTGGAAATCGACTGACGCCGGAGCGACTTGGCAAGACATTGATACGGGCCACACGGGGGCAGTGACTGGTATCCATCAATACACCCAGAATGAATTTTGGTTTACACAAGGATCGACGATCGGTCGAAGTAGTAACGGTACACTGACGTATTTTGATAGTGAGACTGCTCCATTTTTTAATACCTTGTATGGTATTAGTGGCGGTGGCTCGGTTTCGGTTCTAGCTGTGGGCGATGATCGAGTGTTCCGTTTTGGGAAATGTTTTTTTGAGCAAACCTGTGCCACTCGTTTTACAACAGTGAACAGCGTTTCTCCTCATAAAATTTTTCTCAATGGTTTAAGTCAAAACACTCCCTATTTTGCAATCGCACATACGGTAGACGGGACCAATTTTATTCGCTACGAAGGCGAGGCAAATTTTACTACCAGCAACCCCGACTTTATCGACCCGCAACTGTCAATCACGCAACCAAATCCATCGCCGGCCTACGTCAATTTTGCCAACCGCATTTTCCAAATCCGCGGTTCGATCACCGATAACCAGCGCCTGGGAACCATGGAGTGTCGTGATGATACAAATCGCACCGGATTTACCCCGGTCAGTCTGGTGACCCCCACACTGCCGATCAGTAATCCAGCGGGGGTGTCCGCAACTTGGTATCATCAGGTGGCCCTCGGTCCAGCTGAGCAAACGTATAACTACACCTGTGAGGTGTCGGACGGGACTAATCGTGCCTCGGCGGCGGTCTCGATGATCTATGACAACACACCGCCCACTCTAACTGTTACGACACCTGATCCGTTTGCAACAAACTCCGGTACGCCGATTACAGCGACTGGAACTGTTACCGACGCGAGTGGTTTTAGCTCGATGACCTATACGCTCAATGCTGGCGCGCCGCAAACGGTGACCACACCCGCCGGTACCGGTGGAGCCTTTTCTTTCCCGTTGACCGGTGTTATCGCTGGCGATAATGATTTGACGATTACGGCGACCGATAAAGCGGGTAATCCATCCAGCCAGACGTTCACCTTCTTCTACGAGGCCCCGGCGTACACGTTGTCACTGTCGCCCGCGACCCAAACAGCCGCGGCTGGGACGGCGGTGGTCTATACCGCTCGCGTGACGCCGATTGGCGGCTTTACCGGCTCGGTCTCGCTGGCCTTGACCGGACAGCCGGCCGGTAGCGCAGTCGTGTTTCAGCAAAACCCGGTGGTGGTTGGCGCGACGCCGGTAGATGTTCCCGTGACGATTACGACACAACTCTTGCCGACGGGTACGTTTACGCTCAGCCTCAGTAGTGCAACCTTACCCATTACCGCGCCCGCGACGGCGACGCTTATACTGACTGCCCCGCCCGACTTCACTCTCACGTCGACCCCGGGGAGCCGCAGTGTGACCGCCGGTGGAAATACGAACTACACGATCAATATCGCCGCTAATCCAACCTATGCTGGCACGGTCGGAAATCTATCAGTTCAAATTTCGCCGCTCAGCGTGGCGCCGTGCAATACCTTCCCAGCTGGAGCGACAACGTCTTTTGCGCCAGCGAGTTTGACGCTCGGAAATAGTCAAAGTCTAACCACGAGCTTAACCGTAAACACAACCGTAGCGACGCCGGGCTGCACCTACGTCCTGCGCGTTTCCGGCACTGATGTTGCGAAAGCGATTACTCGATTTGTCGATATCACGTTTGTTGTGACACAGCCCCCGGACGTTAACCTCTCCGTTGTTCCGGCCTCGGCCACCGTTCAAGCTGGTAGCGTGACTGCCGCGAACTACAACGGCAAAGCTATTGCCGTCAACGGCTACAATCTGTCCTCAAATATTACAGCCTCGGTCGGTTCGACGATTAATGGACTCTCAATCAGCATTAGCCCCAACTCGTTAGTGCCTGCGGCAGGCCCGTCTGGGAGTGACTTCGTTATGTCGGTTACGGCCGATAGTCGCGTTCCGGGCGGAACGTATACACTCAGCGTTATCTTCGCGGCTGACAATGGTTCGTTCCAAAAAACCGTCCAAGTCCAACTCGTTGTGACCGGTGATACAACCGCGCCAGTGATCAGCATCACGCAAGCCGATGTGAATCCAAACTATGATCGAGCCGCGGTGGCTTGGCGAACGGACGAAGCGGCGAACACCCGCCTTGAGGTCTATGCCGATGCGGCGCGGACAACGCTCGTCGGGTTCGATTTTAAACCTGGCTATGTCTTGAATCACAGCACCAGTTATATTGGCCTGCAGCCGACCACGACCTATTACCTGAAAGTTATTTCGGCGGATGAAGCGGCAGCGCCAAATACAGCTTCAACGATTGTTTATGATGACGGAACAGATTTACGTTTCCAAACGCTCGATGCTCCCGACTTTACACCCCCGACCGTTTTGTTTACTCAACCAACCGATGGAGCAACGGTGATTGGTACTGTCTCAATCACTGGTGTCGCGACCGATAATAAATCGGTGAGTACCGTGGTAGTGACCATTCTCCGACCAGACGGCTCGCAGGCATACTCACAAACATTCACCGCTGGAGCGCCCAGTTACAATTTTTCTCTCAATTGGGATTCGCTGGTTGGCCGCATCAACGGTCTTCATACATTCAAGGCGTTAGCTACCGATACAGCCGGCAACCCCTCACCAGAAGCAGTTATGTCCATCAATGTTCAAAACGATCTCACGCGACCTGATGTCGCAACCGGGTACCCGCAGGCCGTTAACCTAACGTGCGGCGCGCCTGCTTATACCTCGCCGGATCTGTGCTCGATTACGATTCTGTGGTTTACCGATGATGCCTCAACGACTCGCGTCGAATACGCGCCCGAGAACGAGTATTTTTTCGGCAAACCTTTGGCGAGGCCACCGACACCGCCCGGCTATCAAGTCATGGTTGATCGTGATGACGCTGACCCAACCTTAAGCCCGACGGCGCCAATTTATACCGAGCATCGTGTGACGTTGACCAATCTCGCTCGCCAAGAGCTCTATCATTATCGTGTCTGGAGCTGTAATATATCAGGTGACTGCACCAATAACTAGCCTATGATCGACCGTCTCCGTCAATTGAAGCGAATACTGACTCCGGCTGTGGGCGTGGCGTTGTTCTTGGGCATTGCCGGAACGACCGCGGTTAGTTTTGCTCAGACACCCGCTCCAAAAATCACGAGCGTGACCCCCAACACGGTTACCAATACCGCGGCTGAAATTACCTTCTCGACGGATATTGCGGCGAACGCCAAGATTTTTTATGGCCCAACAACCGCCTACGGTACGGCCAGTCCCGCGATTAATTACACAACGCCAGCCACGACGAGCCACGCGCTCACGTTAGACAATCTCGCGCCGGCCACCACCTACCACTATCAAATTGAAGTTAAGAATGGCGCTGGTACAACGAAGAGCGCTGATCGGTCATTTACGACCCGTTCGGGAACCAGCTCAGCCGGTCCGTTAGTCCTGAATAATATTGTGGCTGATTGTGTCGATACACGCTGTCAAATTCTGTTCACCCCAAATCGCGCGGCGACCGTTCGGCTGGTCTGGGACGTGGCGCAACACGCGAATTTTGATGATTTCCCGGCGGCGAATATTGTTGCCGATAACGGAGTCGCAAGCGCGGCACGACGAGCCTTAGTGATCCCGAGCCAAGTTGACGCAAATAACGATGGTCGACCGGATGTTGAGTTCGCGCCTGGCACAATTTATTACTATCGTCTCCAAGCCTTCGAAGCGGGCTCACCTCAACCAACCCTCACAACGAACACGCTCCAATTTACGACGAGCACGAACGCCGACGATCACACCTTCTCGACCGGTGGTTGCACCTTACCGAATGGCACAACGATTGGTATTGGCCAGTGTGGCGATAGCGGGTATTACTGCCCCAGCGGTGGTGGCGAGGCGGTGCAAGATTGTACCCGAAGTTGTGGGTATATCTGCCCCTCAACGAGCACCTGCCGGACCAGCGGCGCCTGTGAACCTGACCCGCAAGCTGGTTCATCGGCTTTCCAATGCAATAAAACGACCGGCGGTGCTTCCGCCTGCTATGACGATAATGGTGTTTTCAAAAATCCAGCGCCGGCCGGTTGTTATGCGACTTGGGGGAAATGCAACGCGAACTCGATTCTGAAAGTTCGCAAGGATCGAGGGTGTAATTTGTGGTTGTCATGCGCAACCACAATCCAAACCGAGCCGAAACCCGGGGCGCCGGCGGAAAATTTATGCCTGACATTAGCGGCCTGTAATTCACTAAACCAGCAGGGGCAATGCAATAGCTATCTCCCCCAGGGGCAATGTAATAATGATCCGTTACGTTTTTGCGGGACGGATGTTGATTGTCTCGCGGGCGGTAGTTGCAATTTATCAGCGAGTGGTCAGCCGACCCAATCATTGCAAGACCTGACATTCCGAACACCGGATGATGTTGAAAAAATTGCTAATCTTTCCGGGAGCGTGATCGGTGGCTTGGACTGGAATCAGATTGGCGGTTCAACCGTCTTGCAGGGGAGTCTCCCGTGGCAGCTGATGCAACAGGTCGGCGGGGATAGTGTTTTAACGAATGGTGATATGGAATACAATCCGCCCCATGAGGCACCTTGGCAAGCAGTCCCGGTAAACGTTACTCCTCAAAAGAATATTGCGGTGGTTTTAGAAGACCAAAATGTAAGCATAAACCACGTACTTAACACCGACCCGATTAAGACAATTAGTGCTTTACGTTGTAGTAATTCTCCGGCAAAAACATGTACCGTGAATGCTGATTGTACAACCCCAGCCCCGGTTGGAACGTGTGTTGATACCGATGTTGCGGTTGAATTCTCAGGCGTTGCGACGGATACATTTACGACCGTGGCTAATGAATTGTATTACGCGGAAGCACGTATTCGCGCGAATGATGCAACCCCGACGATTCGGGTCCAATTTGGTCATAATGGATATAATAATTTTACGACGACTGCTAACGGTGCAACCGTCAATACGTTTGTCGACATAAAAGTGACTTCGGCTTGGCAGCGCGTAACCCTGGGACCATTACAGGGTATGTCGGGTGCAACCCGGCTTGGGTTTGTCTGTGCAAACGCAATTGACTGCGATCGATTTGAGATTGACGATGTTATTATTAAGCCAGTTTTGCAAATTAATACGAACCCAGCGTATATTACACCGTCCTGCCGGTTGTATCCCAAAGATGATTCTCCATCTTGTGATTATGTTGATACAAACGGTGTTATGTATAAGGGTTGGAAGGGCTATTGTTTAGAAAATGATTCTGCAACAGCAACATGCTTGTCGTGGTGGCCGGTCGATATTATCCGGGGCGAGACGAGTGTGTTCGGAGCCGATAAAGCGGCCGGATATAATGACCGAGCACCTCTCTATATATGTGCCGAAACAACCGGAACTCGGTCGCTTCCGAGCGGGTCAGGGTTCACCCTCGGGGATACGTTTACCGCGCCCTTTTGTGAAAGCTCCAATGAGTCAGCTCAAACACCGTCATCCTTATTCCCAGGTACGCCGGGCGGGCTGTGTGGCGTCGCGCGAGGACCGTACCTTCCAATGACGACGGTGGTTAATGATGATATTGCCATCGCTTTCAATAATTGTAACGATATTGAAAATGTTGCCGCATGTCGCAACAACCAACAACCTGGATTTTGTTTCTGTCAGGGCGGTGGTGGTAGCGCCCGCAATGATCCAGATAAAGATGGATGGGTTGATGCGAGTACAACCGACCAGCAAATTCATAAATATGAAGTTGATCACTTCCGGATGCATATCCTTCGTTATAACCGGACCGATGGGGACGCAAATAATGGCAGTAGTTGGAACCATTTAGTTACCGGCGACATTATTCTGAACGAAGGAAATAACTGGTCGGCCAATAACAAAAATAGTGCTTGCGCTGGCACGTCTATTCAATTAGATTGGGATCCAAATGATGGTCACCTGCGGCGGATCTATCATTATTCCGCTCGATGCGCTTCTGGTGGGTTTAACGATGAGGCGATGTCTGGTTTCTTCGCGGTCGGACTATTCTATACGAAAGATCAATGCACAAAAATTGTTCAGGTCGTGAAAGATAACGGTGAAAACAAAGCTTTTTCGGCTCGGGTAAAGTCCTCGGCTTATAAAGTTCCTGATCTTGGCTATGGCCTCGGTTCTGACCTCACACCGTTTGGCGCGCTCTTGCAACCAAATATTGGGTCGAGTCCGACTGATTGGCCGATTCTCAGCGTCGAGGCGCCAAATAGCACTAACCTCTCTGGAACAACCCAGGCGCGGGCGGGCAGTCCGTATGCGTGCGTTGGTACGTGCGGTCAGATGCTGTGTAATGTCAGAAATGATTTAATCTGCGCACAAAATGGTGCGGTAAATAATGCTTCAGTGATTCAGTGTCAAAATATTCTTGGTAGCGACGGATCAACACCAATCGGCCAGTGTCTCGGGACGCCAACCGTAGCCGCCTCGAAGCTTGGCGGGCAGTTGTTTAGCCCAACCCACCCACCAGAGCAGGTGACTGGCGCGGCGAATAATCCATATTTCGCCCAAGAACGAATTCGGCGACTCTTTGCCCAGTCCTACGGTGTCTGGACGTGGTCAAAAACACTCGATCGCTATGTACTCGACCCAAATTCAGATCCGTCAACGGTCGATAGTAATTTTGTCGGTTGGCGCTCGCCGTCAACAATTTGTCCGGTTGGCCCAAGTGGAAAATTGGAACGACCTGACTATGAACCAAGTCATAATGACTACTGTGCGGTCCCACCGCAAATCCTCGAAGGTTCCGCGAAATTCTTAACTGGAACAAGTTCGGTGGTAACGATTACCGGTGGTAGTGGGAGTGTCGGACTGAAATTCAATACCCAAGCGGATACTCAGCAGGTGCCCCTCGAATCATTCAACATTGATTGGGGGAATCGCGTCACGCCGTTACCATATCGATATGCACCGCGGAATGATCCGGCGAATCCACATATTTTCTCCAACGTGTATAGCAACACCGGTCCGACCTGCTCAAGTGCCAATCAGAAAAACTGTTGCACGATTACGAATGGCCGAAAAACCTGTAACTACGAAATTCGTCTCCAAGTGAAAGATAACTGGGGCTGGTGCAACAACGCCAGTGCTACGGACAAGTGTCCGGCCGATCCATCAACCTGGTACGATACTGGACTCACTGTTCGCGTTGAACCTTAATGAATCTCTGGCCCTCGGCTTCACGACTTGAACAAGCGTTAAAAACTGCGCAGACGATGCGCCGTCGGGTTGACGCGACGACAATGAAGTTCTTGAATTTCTTTACGCCGCGCCGAACTGGCTGGATGGCCTCCGGATTACTGGTTGCCTTTTTCTTTGTTTCAGCCTTACACGCGAACGCCTTGACTGCCGATGAACTTGCTGCTGGCGGTGATAAAATGGCCTCCTGGGTTTTTATTGTGCTCAATAATATCCTTCTCGCGATCGTCCAAACCGTCGGCCAGCTCGCCTCAATTGTCGTGAGCCTCTTAGTCGCGATTTCGTCCTTCAATAAATTTTCAACAGTGCGGGTCGTTGATATTGGCTGGACGATCGTCAAAGATGTATCGAACATGCTCTTTATCATCGCCTTGCTTGTGATTGCCGCGGGGACAGTCCTCCGATTAGAAAACTATAAGTACAACCGGCTCCTCTCGAACCTGATCATCATGGCCTTCCTGACGAACTTCTCGCGGTTCATCGCGGCCTTCTTTATTCAGGGCGCCCAGGTGTTGATGTTAACGTTCGCGAACGCGTATAAAGATGCGTTATACGGCAATTTTGTCTCAGGTTTTGGCTTGGATCAGATTCTTCGTTTCCGCCCGGATGCTGATACCCTGACCCAGACATCGGTATTTAGTAACTTGCTCGCCGGCCTCGTCCTGACGGTGATTGCCTTAATAATCACCGCCGCTATTTGTGTGGTACTGTTCGCTCGTATCGTGGCGCTCTGGATTCTAGTGATCCTCTCGCCATTTGCATTTGCTAGCCAGATTCTTCCGAACACGAAAAGCTTCTCGACGCGCTGGTGGAGCGAATTCGGAAAATACGTCACCCAAGGGCCGATTCTCGCTTTCTTTCTTTGGCTGGCCTTAGCGATTGTGAGTGTTGGTAGTGGGGCGACCTCGGTTGATCCAAGTCTTGGGACGATTGCCGCTGATTTGCAAGCGCGTCAGGGAGAGTCGAACTTTTTCCAAATCGCGGCCTTTACGTTCGATAACTTAATGACCTTCGTTATTTCCGGTGCCTTCCTCGTCTTCGGCTTAAATTACGCCACGAGCTCCTCGGGTGCGGCCGGAAAATGGGCCGGGAAAGTCGCCTCAGCTGGCTTTGCCGGCGCTGCAACAGTGAGTGGTATTAACGCGATTCGTGATCGGACAATCGCTCCGGTTCAAGGCTGGATTAAAAACCGTGGCGCTGCGCGCAACGCGGCAATTCAAGAACGAACCCAGACGCTCGAAGCGGCTGGGGATCGGGTGCGCGCCCGTATTGGCGATCAATCCGTCGCGGTACCGTTTACTGGTGGTCGGGCGCGGATTGGTCCAGGTCGGGCTGGGGCCGAGAAATCGCAAGCGGCCGCGAATGCCTATGAACGTCAACGGACCCAGCGCTTTGCGCAAGGTCGTGGCTTCACTGATATGACCGAGCAAGAGCTTCAGACCCGGATGCAGAGCTCGACGGATCGTCGTGAACGCTTAGCAGCGTTAACAGAATTACAAGGACGTGGCCGAATCAATCTACGAGATCCAAATCAAGATGGCGCCTTTAATCAGATTATGGCTCAGAATCGGATTCCGCCGGCAGATGCACGAAAACTGCGGGAGCAGATACTTAGTGCTAATGTGGGAGCCATGGATGAAACCGCTGTTCGTGGTCGCTTAGCTGTTAGTACAGATCAAGCCGAACAAATTGTTTTGGCGAAAGAGCTTGAACGTCGTCGTGCGCTCAATGCCGACGTCGCGGGTGATGTTGGGATTTTGAATCAATTGCGCAACAATTTAAACGGAATCCCGCAACAGCTAAAAGAATTTGATGATGCGCTAAAGCGGAGTAATCCGCGTATGGCATTAGAAACAATCTATAATAATTTTGCTAATGGTCTACCAGACGCTGAGCAACTCGTCTCAGATTTGCAGCAAGGAACCTTCAATGGTGCGAACTTAACCATCCGCGACATTGCAAATGTTTCAAGAAATTTGCGTAATTCTTCTGGGATGAACAAGGCGGATGCGCAAAGCTGGTTAGGAAATGAAATTTTATCGCGAGCACGGTCTCAGGAAGAGTATAATCGAATCTCGAATTCACTCCAAGGTGATACTCGAGATATCATCAATAATGATCTGCAACTAGCTCCGACCACTGTCCCCGAGAAACGTCGTTGGTTAGCCGATCAAGCCTATATTGGCGAAGCGTATCAAGGCAATGTGGCGGCCCAAGACTACTACATTCGCGAAAATCCTGGTCAGGTATTAAAAAACCTTAAGGAAGAGCGAATTTCTCGTGCAACATGGAATAATGAGGCTGCCGTTGAGGCTATGATTAACCAAGAACGCATTAACGTCAATGATCTTGTAGATGCGACAAAAAATGTTTCGGCGGTTCGAGATTCCGCAACAACAACACTTAGTAACGTTGTTTCTCGTTATAACCGTGGGGCTACAGCAAATACCGATGATTCGACCACGGAAGGACGGCGACAAAACAAAATTCGTCGAAGCCTGGTTGCTGTTTCTGGCGGCGGAAATGTTGATGATCCGTTCTCGATGGGGCCAATGCCGGGTGGACGACGTCGGCAAATCAGTTCACTTGAGTCTGCCTTTAAACTTGGGGGCGCAGCTACAACAGCCGCTATTACTGGTGCTCAATCAGCGATGGAACGGTTCGTGGTTACCAGCGGAAATAAGCTTACGCGCATGGATTGGAATAACCTGCGCACAAGTCCTAACGAGCAAGTTATTAAACGAGCAGTAGTCGAAAACCTTAAAGTTGGTCACTTAGCCGATATCGACGAAAAGAACCCAGGACTATCTCGAGAAATATACAATCAGACAATCACACTTCAGACCTTGCCTGCTGGGACCGTGTATGGTGGACAACCCCTAACGCCGGCCGATCTAGCCGCATTAGGAGAGAAAATAAAGACTATCCGCCGCAGCGATCGCTTGCCTTTTTAACATATGACAGACGCAACTTCACCCTTGGCAAATATTCCGCCGCTATTAAAAGCTGTTCTGAGTCATGACGACGATAACACGTCATTAAATATTGCTATTGAAAAGAAAAACGGATTAACGGATAGCCAGGGTGATGCGATGATGGCGATTATCCGTAAGGTCATCCGTCAGACGATTAAGCCTGATGAGGTGCTTCAAGTGATTGAAAACGAAATTCACCTTCCCGAACCCCAAGCAAAAAAACTTGCCCTTGATTTGCTTGGCGAACGATTCTTGCCGATGGAATTCTACCTCGGGCCGGTCCGGCCGTT
>CAYGGC010000008.1:0-52354 GCA_964349465.1 uncultured Gammaproteobacteria bacterium | reverse complement strand
GTAAAATTGTACCGCCACGCGGACTACACAACTCCGGATATCCGCAAACGTTAGGAGAAATAGCTAGAAATTTCTATTGATTATTGTATGATAGGCAAATGAAACTATTATTGAGGATACTGAAAGTAGTATTCACTGGAATTCTCTTGGGAGTTCTCATTGTCATTAGTGGGATGATATTTCCTGAAAAATACACTAATTATATTCTGTGGGGGGTAGTAATTTTGCTTATTCCGAGTTATTGGCTAGCCAGCTTTCTTTCATACCGACTACTTTATCGAGCGGTAAAGTCACGCCTAAAAGGTGAGAAATTGTCCACCAAAGATGCATTGGATGCAATAAATAAATTTTAGCTGTTCTTGGGAAATTTCTAGTTACATCTCCTAACAGCGTCTATACGAAATAGCGAGTACGTCGTATGAGACGCAAACGTTAGTCGAAATATTTATTGCAGAAGATTGCCCTAATAACCTATGAATCCTTATACCTGTTCAAGTGTTCTCGATACACTTTTCGCTGGTGTCCTTCCGGCACTATCTATCATTGTTTTTATCCTGGTTACAGTGTTCATGCAAAGGATAAAACGCAACGGAGATCAACAACGACAGTTGAACTACTTACGTCGTTGGAGAACGATTACAATTATTGTACTTATAATTAGCGTAGTCTCCTATTTACTTGGGCGCTTTGTGACAGACGCGAATGCCTATTCAGGTATATGTGGTCGCGGTTATGGAATCACTACTGGGCAATAAACACATCGACTAACAGCGCGTATACGATATACTTCGTACAATCATATCCGCGCAAACGTTGTACGAAATATTCTTTTTCTTTTTCCGGCTAACGCTCGAGGCAGATAAAAATCTTTTTTTTCTATTTAATATCGATCCACAATGGAGTGGGCTTGACTTTGGACTGACAGAAAGCTAAGGTATCGGCGGAATATCCATTCGCTCCTTGTCGTCAAACATTCGCCTTGGAGGACAGATGCAAATCACTATGGAGCAAGATGCTAGGGCTCGCATCTGTATGTGTTGGATGCGGTGGTATCGCTTTGTATGGATCATCTCGTTCCTTGGCGCAGGTACCGGTGTTATGCTGTTAACCTTCTACTTGATCGACGGCTTTCCAGGGCTTACGGCGCCCGGTCCTGCACACCTCGGATTTGGCATGGCGCTAATGGCCTACGGTTCGTGGGGGTTTTTCTCGGGCTTGCGGCTGGAGGCCCTCAACCGGCGTGAAGCCAGGTGGCTAACCACCGGAGAGTGGTCCAACTACTAGTCGAGGACAGACACCCATCCAAGCTCTTACGCCAGCAGGCAAAAGTAGACAGCCCCAGTACGATTTGTGCTGGGGTGTTTCACATACACCAAAAGAAATTACAAAGATTTATATCCGCCTCCTCTCTTAGAAAAAAGAAAAAGAATACTCCGCACAACAGCGGATATGAGACGAAGGAAATCGGGTTTGGTTTCATTTGAGTTCAAAATAAAGAACCCCTTAACGCGTTTCGGTGAGAAACGGGGGTTTGTACGGCGACGCAAGGTCGCGAGGTTGTGTGAGTGCGCTAGTGGATTTCGATTGAACGGACGAAGTTCCCTTCGACCGTGTATATCCTTCTCTGCCCAACCTCTGAGGTCGGAGGAGTGTAATCTTCGATCCAGACATCCGAGGTGAACTTGCGGACTATGTACTTGTGATTCGGCGGAACGAGAAAGGTCCGATTTCTCCCATCGCCGAGTCCGATGATTACGGTTTGGCCAGCCATTGCTTTGCGGGTGCCGTAGTCTACCTCACATGCACCGGCCAGGAGTGCAGCGAAAGTCAGCGCCAAAAAGATCCTCGTTGAACTCAAGGTTGACCTCCTAGATTGTGACACCCATCGCGAGGTTGAGTAGATGATGGATGATCGAGAGACGCCAAACAGTAAACGCAGCGCAAGCGAGAAAAACGACCCGCTTCTTGCTCCAGCGCTGCAGCTAATACTACATATTTAGTGTAAGGAACAAGTACACCCACCCTAGCAAAGGGGCAGATGGTGTCAAGATGTATGGTTCGGCCTGGCTTTGGTATACTAAACAGATATCAGATTTTTTACTATGACAGCCTATGCAATCACTAGAACTCCCTCACACACCAACACTGAAGGACTTCCAAGAGTACGTCGCGATGATGTACAGTCAGCGCGGTTTTGAGGGGCAACCACTTTCTGCCCTATTCATGCTGTTGCTTGAGGAATCAGGTGAACTCGCAAAAGCCGCACGCAAAGTGGCGGCTATTAAGACTCGGGATGAGCAGGGGCACTCAGAGCTGCAGCATGAGGCGGCTGACGTGTTCATCTTCTTGCTTGAGATCTGCAACCACCTCGGGATTGACTTGGAGAAAGCGTTCCGAGACAAGGAAGACATCAACAAGCAGCGTGAGTGGAAGTAACTCAGCTCTCAAAAAATAAAGAACCCCTTGACGCGTTTCGGTGAGAAACGGGGGTTCGTACGGCGACGCGGGGTCGCGAAGGTGCAGAGACAGCAGTTGTTTTAAACTTCACTCAGTGCGAACGTCCGGGCTGCGTTCCTCCACCTTTGGCGGAACGCTCACTCGGATGCTTGCCATCTTCATCGAGTTCTCGACCGATCTTGTCGGCGAGCGCATCCACGTGCTGTTCTTGAATCGGTACTTTCCAGCCGATGGCCAATAGGAGAAGCCGTAGACGCCTGGGTATACTTATCATCCCCGCCTCCTTAGAAAGTGTGCCTAGATGATCTCTCCTGAATTGGTCGTAGTGCAGCGTTCACAACGCATCGTTCTGACGCCGTCTTTGTCTGCAACCCAGACCCACTTGTGGTCCGCAACGTGGCACCACAACGCTCGGAAGAACGCGCGGAGGATACGCATGGTGACCTCCTGAGGAACGATCGAGAGTGGGACGTGTTCACCAGTGAAATATCACCTTCAGGGCGAGGACCACGATGGCGAGCAACATCAGTGTGCCCTCAAGTCGTCTATAAATCCGATTCGCACCCTGGTGTTGCGTCAATCGTGATGCAAGGTCAGCCTCTTCGCTTGGCGAGAGCTCCTCACCGGAGATCTTCCGCCCGAGCAGAGCTTTGGTCTCCTCAATAGAAGATCGATTCACGGACTCCTCCTGTTTCTGAGGCCACAGCGATTTCCTCTGACCCACTCACGAAGACCTTCGGCCCCTTCGGACATGATGTGGCCCGGCGGCCGAATGGCATCAACGAGCTCTTCGGCCTCCGACCGAATCTCGTCGGGGTCGTCTGCCAGCTTGAGGAACGTGTCCAAGCGCTGGACTGACATCCCTGAGTTCTGGGCAATGACCGTGAGGATTGTTGCGTCCTTTGGCGAGATGTCTCTCACGATTCCTCCTATCTCCGAATCCGTTGCGGACGGTGGGTGTCGAGAACCTTCTTGAGTGCGAGCACGGTGTCTTCGCGGAAGTACACGAAGTTGTTTGACGGGTCCTGCGTCCAGACGAGCGCTTTCAGTACCTCGGGTGCCGTGCCGTTCTGAAGTCGCGCGACCCACCGCAGTGCAGTGCGCTGATCAATCTTGAGCAAGGTAGCGACTTGTCCGGAGGACAGGTAGCGATGACCGTCGAGTGTGTAGATACGAGCGGTCATGCGGACGCTCCATCTTCGTCTGCAAGACGAAAGTGCACTGCTACCGCTCCGGTGCAGTACCCGCACTTGGCACAGCCGACGAAGTTGGGATCCTGCCAGTGAACCCAAGCTGATGCGCCGCAGTGCCGACAGAAATACTTGGAGCTCTCCCGCCATGAGGCAGGAAAGTTCGGTAGCGACTTGGGCACCGGGCCCGGGAAGTGTTCCTCTATTTCTGCTGCGAAACACCAGCCTTCCAGCTCATGTAGGAACATGTTGATGAGAAATTGGCCGCGCGTCTCAAGCACGTGTTGTACCCAGTGGCTTTTGAGGCCTTTGCTCTTTCGCAACGAGGCCGCAAGAAGTTCCTGGATCTTATCGATCTGCCCTGGCGTGATCGTGGTGTCTTTGGATGGGGACACGGGCGTACCCATGGCGTCATCCTCCTCTTGAACGTCATCCGGGTTCGTCGGAGTACGGGCTGGGCAAAGAAAGTAGCCGCAGCGCTGGAACAAGGTCCGAGGACCTGGTACCGGCGCTGCGGCTAGTACGCTATATATAATATAATGAACGGCTACAAACACCCTAGCAAAGGGGCGGGTGGTGTCAATATCCCGAGTAAGCAAAGAACCCCTTATCGCGTTTCGGTGAGAAACGGGGGTTCGTACGGCGACGCGGGGTCGCGAAGGTGCAGGCGTGGCATTGTTCTGAACTCAGCTCACTTCCAGACTTCGTGCTGAAAGCTGACGTCGATCATGCCGTTATCTGAGAAGATGATCGATTCGCCGATCAAATCGGTCTCATCCGGCAAACGTGCGTTGAGGAACGTCTGCTCGTAATGCAGTCCGTCAAACCGTTTTGCGAGGTCACGAAGATACTGCAACGTCGCTCTGAGATCCTCGGCGCTGTAGGCAGCGCTAACCGACTCAGTAACATTGAGGTGGTTACCAAGAAAGAAGTGCTCACCAGGTTCCACGTCGTCGTGGATGAATACAGATGGGCAGCGTGTATCAGCCATTGTACCCTCCTAGATAATCACCAACCGGACTCGCGGCTTGAGGTACTCGATGATCCGATGCTCGGCGCCCTCCCAAATCACCCAGAATGATGAGTCGTCGTGACCACAGCGCTCGGCGAAGTCGAACCAGGTGATCTCATGCGGTTTGATCCAGAACTGCCACCAGGCACGCGGCGTTTCGAACGCAGTGTAGCTGATGGCGCGCATCTGGTGGAACAGCTTCGCCTGTTCCGGCTTCAGTGCATTCGCAGCGATCTCCTGAGCCAAGGCTTCGTCGATGAAATGGTAGGAGATGCACAGCTCAGACGCTGATACTTCTTGGCCGGCCATTTCGCTGGCAACGAGTGTCATGATGTTCGTGAACCGCTCGGGTTTTGCAGTCGAATGCGTGGCCCATTTCGGCATCGTATTTCCCTCCGTAGGTTTCTACCCAGGTTGAACAACATGGACAGAAAACCGGAGGTAAACGTATGTAAAGAGCGACCGTGCATAATACAGCATTATGGGGTATTTGTCAATACTCTAACAAACCCGATTTCCTTCGTCCAAATTGCTGCTTCCTTCCGGCGGTGGTACTATTGTACCGCCGGAAGGAAGCAGCAACTTCTCATATCCGCAAACGTTAGTCGAAATATTTCTTTTCTTTTCTCGGGCTGTCGCCCGAGTGTTTACAAAAATTTTCCAATTTCTTTTTCTTTGAATAGAGGGGAAATATGGTGTTTCTCCGCTTCGCTACGAAACGCTTTGTTTTTGAGGGGAAAGGGAATACAATGACATTGATTATGAGTGAAATCATCTACATTCTGACGAACGAGGCGATGCCTGGTTACATAAAGATCGGTAAGACTAGCACGTCAGTTGAACAGAGAATTCTTGAACTGTCACGATCATCTGCAGTTCCGTTACCGTTTGAATGTTATTATGCTGCAAAAGTAGCTGATATGAATAAAGTGGAAGCAGCCTTACACGACGCCTTTGGTGATCATCGAATTAATCCAAGAAGAGAATTTTTTAACATTTCGCCCGAGCGAGTTATCGCAATAGTAAAACTATTAGCCCTTGAAGATGTAACCCCCTCACGAGACGCTGGAGTTGAATCTAAAGAAGACGCCGTTGCAATTGAAAGGGCTCGGAAGAAAAGGTCTGCCTTTAACTTTAAAATGGTAGAAATTCCTGTTGGGGCAGAACTAAAATTTATTAGAGATGAAGGTATTACTTGTAAAGTTGCCCCGGATCAGAAACATGTAATCTTCAAAGATAAAGAGATGTCCTCGTCCGAAGCCGCTGCTTTAGTGTTAGGCAGTAAACACTGGCCCCAAGGACCAGGATATTGGCTCTACGACGGTGAAACGTTAGATGAGCGCCGACAACGCGTGGAAGAAGATGATGAACCAACCCAAGAAGAAATTGAAGCTGCTGGAGATCAGTACATTCAAAATCAGATAGATATTGCAAGAGGGAAATAAAATGGCGAACAAGAATCTTCATTCAGCAAAAGCAGCGAAAAAGGATGAATTCTATACCCAGTATCAGGACATCCAAAAAGAAATTGAAACTTATTTAGAATTCAATTCTAACGTTTTTCGCGGGCAAGTGGTGTACTGTAATTGCGATGATCCATTCGAAAGCAACTTTTTTCGATACTTTGTTCTAAATTTCAATAGGCTAGGGTTAAGACAACTTATTACTACCAGCTACAAACCCTCTCCCGTGGCAAATACACAGCTTGAACTTTTTGGTAATGTCAAAGCCCCATCAACGCCAAAAGGACGACCCAAGGTAAGTGCTAATAAGTTCATAATCAACAGGGTTGGCGACTTTGACGGCGACGGTGAGTTTAATTTGAAGGACATTGCAAAACAACTAAAGACAAATAAGCATAACGAATGGGCTCCGCTTGACGGCGACGGTGATTTTCGAAGTGAAGAATGTATAAATCTACTTCAACAGTCTGATATTGTAGTAACCAATCCTCCGTTCAGTTTGTTTCGCAAGTATTATTTTAAGCAGCTTATCGAGCACAAAAAGAAATTCGTTATTATTGGCAATATCAACGCGGTAACTTACAAGGAAGTTTTTCCATTAATCAAGAACAACAAAGTTTGGCTTGGGCCGAGCATCACTAGCGGAGATCGTGAATTTCAAGTGCCAGATGATTACCCGTTAAACGCTGCTGGCTGGAGAGTTGGTGAAGATGGTAAAAGATATTTACGCATAAAAGGTGTTCGTTGGTTTACTAATCTTGACCATGGGCGACGCCACCAGCCATTACAACTGATGAAAATGACGGAAATATTTAAATACCACAAGAAGTTAAAAGGTCAAAAAAAATTCAGAAAGTACGACAATTATAACGCTATTGAAATTCCCTTTACCGATGCTATACCTAGTGACTATAAAGGCGTTATGGGTGTGCCAATTACTTTTCTTGATAAATACTTTCCCGAACAGTTTGAAATTTTAGGGGCCACACAAAGGGGTTGTCATGATGAGGTTCCTGATACAAAAAAATACGATGATTACTTGGAAGTAAGGCCGGACGGTAAAAAAACAGGATCGTCGGGTGGGAAAACAAATGAAAATGCAAATTTGGTTGGCAACGACGGAAGGAAAAATTACTTTATTAATAAGGAAGGACGCATTATTCAATCTGCGTATCAAAGGATTTTTATAAGGCATAAGAAAAGATAATATGCACGCAACTTTAAGAACCGGGATTACAGTCAAAGAAATATGCGAAGGTTTTGAATATAACGAACTTGAGGGTAAGGGGTTATTTGGTTTGTCCGGCAAACTCACTATTCAGCCAGAGTATCAAAGAAATTACCTCTATAAGGATGAAGAAAAAGAAGCCGGAGTTATTGAATCAATCCTAAAAAAGTACCCAATAGGTTTGATTTATTTCAACAAAGTTGGCAAAGACAAATTTGAGATATTAGATGGCCAACAACGTATCACAAGTATAGGAAGATTTCTGAGTAAAAAGTTTCCCATAAAGGATGAAGACGGTAACGAACAATATTTTGACGGAATGGCTCCTGAAAAAAGAGCAAGAATTGAAAACACGAAACTCTTGATTTATGAATGTGAGGGCACGGAAACCGATATAATGAATTGGTTTGAAACCATTAATATTGTCGGCATCGCTCTCAATGAGCAGGAGAAAAATAATGCTGTGTATTTTGGACCATTTGTGACACGTGCTAAAGAGGAATTTAGTAACAGCCAAAATGTCAATACCCAAAAATGGAGTGCTTATATCAGCGGGACTGCACGGAGGCAGGATTTTCTTCATACAGCGTTGGGATGGATAAGCAGTGCAAAGCAGGTCACCATAAAGGATTACATGAGCAGTCATCGACGCATTTCAGATATTAAAGAGCTCAAGACGTATTTCAATAATGTCATAGACTGGGCCTCAAATACTTTTAAAGACGTAGAAAACGAAATGTGTGGATTAGAGTGGGGCCGATTATACGAGCTTTACCACAAGAACAAGTATGATCCTAATGAAATATCAAAAGAGGTGCAGAAACTTTACGGTGACTCATATATTAAGAGTCGCAAAGGAGTTTTTGAGTATATTTTAGGTGGTTCTGTTGACACAAAGTTATTAAACGTTCGCGTATTTGAAGAAGCGACCAAAAGATCGGCTTATGCCTTGCAGACGAAGGAAGCAAAAAACAAGAAAAAATCAAACTGTCCTGATTGCGCAATTGGACATGACGCTAACAAGGGAAAAATATGGGAACTGAAGGAGATGGAGGCTGATCATGTCAAGGCTTGGGCCAAGGGAGGTGAGACGAGCGCAAGAAATTGTGAGATGTTATGTGTAAGGCATAATAGAGCAAAAGGGAATCGATAGGAGAGTTATCCCCACCTCACATAGGACAACGTGGGGCTTATTTTGCTTGCTTAATTTAGTAAATAGTAGTAAATTTTCTTTACCAACTAGGTAAAGGAAATATTGCTTAATTCGCCTTGATCCAGTATAATGAAAATAGACTTTGATAATCCCAAACATGAATCTTTAGCCAATGATTACAAGGCATTGGTTAAGAAATACAACAAAAAAGGGCTAAGTAATGCTGACGATATTTTGGCCGCAATTGAAGTTTTACGCTCAGCAAATTCAATGTTTGATATCCCAAGAAGCTACAGGCCACATCCTCTTAAGGGGGAGTATAAGGGATGTTTTGCAATTGATGTCACTAAAACCTATCGGTTGATTTGCAAGCCCAACCATGACGGCGATCCAAATTTTCGCATCGATAACTATAAAACTATAACGACTATTGTAATTATCGAAATTTTCAAAGATTATCACTAGGAACATGGTTTATAAACCAGACAAGGCAATACACCCCGGTCACATTATTGACCGCTCTCTAGAGCGAGAAGGTATGTCGCAGAAAAATCTTAGTGAGCGAACAGGGCTGACGGAAAAACATATTAGCCAAATAATTAATGGCGAGGCTTCGGTTACTGTTGAGACAGCCCTTCTTTTAGAAAATGCTCTTGGTGGAACTGCATCATTTTGGATTAACTTAGAAAAAAATTATCAAGAAACCATCGC
This sequence comes from uncultured Gammaproteobacteria bacterium, assembly GCA_964349465.1. Lineage (GTDB taxonomy): Bacteria > Patescibacteriota > Patescibacteriia > SBBC01 > CAIJZX01 > CAYGGC01. Next base: position 43,140 of record CAYGGC010000008.1, on the reverse strand, counting down.
TCGTCTAGAGAAAGTAGAATCGTTAGTAAAGGAAATACCATTAATGTCTAAATTTCCTTACTCTGAATTAGTTAAGCGTGGTTTTGTTGAACAAACAAGCAATAAAGAGAAAAGGGTTGAAAATCTTTGGAAGTTTTTTGGAGTGAACTCGCTCGCCTTTATACGACAAACAGAAGATGTTGCCTATCGAAAGCGTGACGGTGTTAGCTTAAAGAGCGAATCAATCGCCTCTTGGCTTCGTTGTGGAGAGCTAGAAACAAGAAAAATGTCCATCTCCTCATTTTCTTCCACTAATCTTAATCAAGCAGTTAATACACTAAGGGAGCTTACTGCAAGTGATCCGCGGGATTATTCCATTGAAGCTAAAAAACTATTTGCTGAATCTGGAGTTGCGTTAGTGTATATGCCTCACTTTCCAGGCACTAGTGTTAATGGCGCTGTCCGCTGGATTGGAGATAACCCAATTATTCAGCTAAGTCTCTTGGGTGCATATGCAGATATGTTTTGGTTTACATTATTTCATGAAATAGGACATATTTTATTGCATGGCAAAAAAGAAAAGTTTTTAGAGTTTCAGAATAGTGACGGAGCTCGGCTTACTGGATCACATGAGAAAGAAAAAGAAGCAGACACTTTTGCTGGAGATATTTTAGTTCCCCAAAAAGAATATAACGCTTTTATCCGGTCCGGGAATATTTCTCGGACAAAAATAATTAAGTTTGCACAAGATATTAATGTGCATCCCGGAATTATTGCGGGGCGTCTTTGCCATGATAAAAAAATAACTTGGAAAGATGCGGCACAATTTAGGGTTAGATTAAAATTTGTCGCTTAATCTATAGGTACTGACGAGAGAGTATGAATGTCAGTTTTGGTCGCCGGGCATTCACCCCTTTTATTCCCCTCTGCCCGGCGACCGATTGAGAAAAAGAAATTGGAAAATTTTTGTAAACGTGTCCCGCTAAGCGGGACAAAAGAAAAGAAATACTACAACTAACAGCGCGTATCTGGCGGAGACTCCCCTCAAAACGGTGAGTCTCCGCTGTATATTGCGCGAGTGTCGCCTTCGGCATATGATACACTCGCGCAACAACAGATACGCGCTGACGTTATATGAAATACATGTTTTCCTTAGGAGCTATCGCTCCAGCTTAAAAAGAATCCGATTTTGTTTTTATAACAACTTTATAGACACTTTTATGAATCTAATCTACATCTTGCTGGCTATAATAGCTTTTATACTTTGGCGTATTTATCGTCAAAAAGAAGAGGAAAAAGAGAAAGTTGCAAACGCAAAGTTTGATGCCGAATGGGAGGCAAAGAAAAAGGAAGAATTTAAGGACTATCCTCATTTATACGGCAAGCTAGAGAGCAACTGGCTTGAAGTCTTCGCTCGACACGCTAAAAACCCAGGACATCTTATGAAAATGATGTTCTATCTCATGTTGGAAGGAACAAACAAGCTTGATCCCTCAGAGGGTTTGATGAAATATTATAGCCTTTGGGATTGTTCTAAAGAATTGTTGGATCATCTCGAAAAACATCATGAAGGATCAATCGATGAACATGAAATTGCGCTTTGCACCTATTGGCAGATCGCAACTACCGAAGTGGACAACCTAATACAACAAAGTCCGCAGAAACACTTACCAGAAGGAGGCGAGGCTGGCAAAGAGTGGGCACCGATTGAAGGAAGTAAGATAGAAACCGAGCCCTTCACAAACATTGAAAAAATAATTTCTTTGTTCCCAAAGAAAGCCAACCATTCTGAAAAAGAGATAACGTTCTTCAATGAGGACGGATCGTTTCCGCGAGAGTCAAAAGGTTCAGCCTACATTGATAAGAAAATAAAAGCTCTAGGACTCTAGCGAAACGAAAACAAAATCGGATTCTTTTTAAAGCTCGATTTGCTACGGCAAAACAAGGAAAACATGTACATCATATAACACGGGCTAGCCGGTGAGCGAGCGCAAGAAATTCCAAAGGTATGAGAACATTTATTAAGTACTCTCAGAACAAGTTTGAAAGAGAGTTAATCCGAATAAGAATAAACAACGGATTACTATCTTGGAAAGAAATAACTGAGTCCTTTAATCAAAAACATGGCGAACCCATCTCTCTCGAACATATTTATTCATTCCCAACAAGAAATAGATTCGTACAGATAGTAATCTTTTCCTCCGTGGATACCAGAAACCATCAGAGTAGAAACAAAAACACTGATGCGGTAAGGGTGATCTACGAATGGAGCACGAGAAAAGGTCCAATCTATAAGAGAATTGACAAACACCTTCGAATAAATACTCTCTTTATTAACTTGGAAAAAACCATTATACTTGCATCCAAACAGTATGATCTTGGTCAAAGGGTAACTGGATTTGGATGGAGTACTTTTGATAAAGTAGAGCAATAATATCTTGCGCTCGCTCACCCAAATTTGGTCGGGTTGGCGCTCCGCGCAAATTGTAACCCGACCAAACTTCGGCTAGCCCGAAACGTTGTACGAAATGTAAATCAGCCTATACTTAATATATGAAACTTACTAATAAAGTCGCGCTCGTCACCGGAGCCTCAAGTGGAATAGGCGCAGCTACAGCAATCGCTTTGGCAAAGGAAGGTTGCTCAGTGGTTATCAACTACAAAACAAACCGCGTCGCAGCAAATTTAACGTTGAACAAGTGTAATAAATTTTCTGACGGCAATATTATTGTCAAAGCTGACATCACAAGTACTATAGCGGTTCAGGAAATGTTCAATAAAATTACAAAAACACACCGCGCACTACACGTTTTAGTAAACAATGCCGGAACATTCGACGACCATGACAATCCAACAAACCTCAAGGCATTTGAAAATATTTTTCACAATAACTTTCTCGGACACATCATCGTTACCAAACATGCCCTAAAAATCATGGGACGAGGGAAAATAGTCAATGTTTCCTCTATTCATGGTCGGCTAGGGTATGGCAGGCCAACCGCGATTGCTTACGCTGCTTTCAAAGCCGCTCTTGAAAATTACACAAAGAATCTTGCTAAACAATTAGCTCCGAGGATTCTTATCAACGCTGTGGCTCCGGGCCGAGTCGCGACACCTATGTGGGGAAGCCCAAATCAGCGTCAACAGAAGAAACTTGGTGAAGTGCACTTAATCAAGCGGATGATTCAACCAGAAGAAATTGCCGATGCAATTACTTTTCTAGTGAAAAATGATGCCATGTGTGGTGAAATACTCACCATCGACGGTGGATATCGGCTAGGAAACATAAGTTAATACCGACGGCTGATTTACAAATCGTACAACGGCGTCTATCCGACATATCGAATACTTCGGATGAGACGCAAACGTTATTTGAAATACATGTTTTCCTTTCGGAGCTATCGCTCCGACTCTTAAAAAAGAATCCGATTTTGTTTTTCTTGACATTCGGTTTTACTTCGGGTATACTGGAACGATGGATAGCAAAATCGAACACCTAAAATTGATCCAAGACGTCATTTCAAGAATGGCGAGAAATTTGTTTTTTCTTCGAGGCTGGACCGTAACACTTGTCGCAGCTGTATTTTCTTTAGCAGTTGCCAGAAATGAAAATCTGTATATGTTAATAGCATATTATCTGATTTTCACCTTTTGGGTTTCTGATGGATATTTCTTGTCTCAGGAAAGGCTTTTTCGTGCGCTTTATGATCAAGTTAGATTGCTTCCGAATGAAAAAATAAATTTTTCAATGAACACAACGGAGTTTTACAAGATACCCAAAAATACGTGGATTCACTCAATCTTTTCAAAGACACTAATTGCCTTCTACACCCCATTGTTGGTTATCACAATTATAATCTTATTCTTAAAGTAAATGGCCAGAAAAATTTTTGTTAGCTATAAGCACGAAGATAACCAGGTTGCCCATCCATTTTTAGCAGGGGCTTCTGCTACCGCAAGGGATTATGTGGACTCACTACAGCAATATTTTGAAGGCCAACATATATATAAAGGTGAAAGAGATGATGAAGATTTAAGCCACTTTACCGATGAAACGATTGCCTCTCATTTAAGAGAAAATATTTTTGATAGCAGTGTCACTCTAGTTTTAGTCTCAAAGGGCATGAAAGAAATGCTGCCCGAAAAAGATCAGTGGATTCCCTGGGAAATTGCCTATTCATTGCGAGAAAAAACCAAGGATGGACAAGTTAGTCGACCAAACGCAATGTTAGCGCTTGTCTTACCAGATGAGCTTGGAAACTATGAACATTTTGTGAGCCCACTTTGTAACTTAGGTTGTTACCGCTGGAAGAATAACAACACTTTCGAGATTGTTGGTAAAAATATGTTTAACCGAAGGTCACCCATTACAACCCAAGATATAGGTCACGGCCATAATACTCTTGAGTGGATACATTTGGGTGACAACCACTCTTATATTCATCCGGTACATTGGCATTCCTTCGTTGCGAACCCTGAAAAATATATTAATATAGCCACTCACATAAATGATAACATTGACGACTTCGATATTACCAAGCAAATTTAACTGACAAGTCTTTTATAAGACTCTTTCGAATGATACCGGCCAACAGGCCGGTTTTGAATTTATGAACAATCAGGGTATACTAAGCACAGTTTTTAGCTAAGAATAGGGAATTATTTGACATTCGGTTTTTCTTCGGGTAAGATATACACATGACAAAAAAGAACGAAAAATTCCTGTATTTCAACGAACCAGGTTTTCGTTTATATCAAGGCGATTGTTTACAGATTATGGAAGGTTTTAAGCCGGAAGTCTATGACATGATCTTCGCTGACCCGCCGTATATGCTTTCAAACGGAGGTTTTACCGTTCATGCTGGAAAGCGCGTGAGTGTCCACAAAGGTAAATGGGACGAAAGTCAGGGGATTGAAAAAGATTTTGAATTTCATAAAAAGTGGATTACAGCATGTAAGCGGATACTAAAACCGAACGGCACTATTTGGATTAGTGGCACATACCACTCGATTTATGCTTGTGGCTTTGCTCTACAACTGGAAGGATACAAAATCTTGAATGACATCGCATGGTACAAACCAAATGCCGCACCAAACCTCAGCGGCCGTTATTTTACTGCTAGTCACGAAACTTTAATTTGGGCAAGAAAAGATGAAAAGGCAAAACACGTCTTCAATTACCTAGATATGAAAAACGGTAATTGGAACGGTGATTTTCTTAAAAATTCTGGTAAACAAATGAGAAGCGTTTGGGCGCTCCTTACGCCAAAGAAAGAAGAAAAAAAATTTGGCAAGCATCCAACACAAAAACCAATGTCAGTTTTAGAAAGAATTATTTTAGCTTCAACTAATGAAGGAGATCTCATTCTTGATCCATTCACGGGAAGCTCAACAACAGGAATAGCCGCGGCGAAGCATGGAAGGAGGTTCGTAGGAATTGATATGGAAAAGGAGTACCTAGAAGTCTCTAAAAATAGATATTTAGACATAGGAACATTAGTGTGAAAGTGTATGAATGATGCAACATACCTGTTAAAAGATGAGGCCATCGTAAAACTAAAGACACTGCTTGGGCAAGATCTTCGGACATACGCAGAAAAGTACAAGGTAAATATTTTTAAAGATGGCAAGCTTAATAAAGGTTGGGCCGGTGATACACTAGAACGCTTTCTTGGTTTAGCAAAAAATAATAATCAGGCTCCAAATGGTCGATATTTTGAGTTAAAACAAATATCGTTAGTAAAAAGGAAGAAGGGAAACATTGTTCCAAAGGAAACAATGCAGATCACCATGATTGATGGAAATCATCTGGAGCCAGACTTTCTAAAAAGTCATGCCTACTACAAAATGAAAAGCATTGTTATCTGTGCGATTCTATATACTTCGCCAGGCGGTCCAACCGTTTTAGAAAGAGTTGATAGTTTCGATCTTGACGGACACGAAACGTTTGATCAGGTTAAAGCTGACTACGAACTCATTAGCAGTACACTAAATACGCAAGGCTTTGGGGCATTAAAGAGTGAGATGGGAGTTTATATTCAACCGAGAACAAAGGGCGCTGGGCACGGGACAATTAGCAGAGCGTTTTACGCTAGAACAGGATTTCTTAAGAAAGTTTTGGATCTGTAAACATCAGGATTGAATAGCAAAAAAACAAAATCGGATTCTTTTTTAAGAGCGATTTGCTGGTGCAAATCGAAGGAAAACATGTACATCAAATAACAGCGCGTATACGCAACTCCGCTTCGCTGCGCCGCGTATGACGCGCAAACGTTAGTCGAAATATTTCTAGAAATGACTTACAAAGAGAAAACTGGAGAGGCATTAAAAGAGGAGGCGAGGAGCCTTGGTCTTAGTGAAGAAAATTGGTACGAGGCAAGAGACCGTAGTGTAAGTGGCTCCGGCCATTTCAAAGAATCTGCGATTCAGGCTCGTGTAAGAGAAGCAAAGCGAGCACGACGTGAAAATCGACTTTGGATTGTTGCAATAATCTCTGCCCTCGCCTCTCTTTTTAGCGCAATTGCAGCCTGGGTGGCTGTATTAAAAAACTAGAAATACTTCCTCTAACAGCGGATTGCCGGCGAAGCCGATAAAATAGTAATCAGTGTATGAGTCTTTATTACACATTAGGCATTATCATCATTATCGGTGCAGTGGTCTTCGCGTTCAAAGAAAAGCTAGAATCATTGTTTTCCGAAGAACAACAATATCCTTTCAAAAAGAAGGATTATCTTCTCAATATTCCAGAACGGCAATTCTTTGATGAAATAAAAAAGATTGTCCCGGCAACTCATATTGTGTTTCCGCAAATACAATTAAGCGCGATACTCAAAGTCGATGCGGCACGAAATAAATTTTGGACATATCAAAACAAGATCAACAGAAAAACTGTTGATTTTGTTATTTTCGAGCTACCCTACTACAAACCAATACTAGGTATTGAATATGATGGTCGGACACATGAACGCGAAGACAGAGTGACGCGAGATAACAATGTAAATGAAATGCTTAAAGCCGCAGGCATTAAATCTCTACATGTAAAACACGAAGCTAGTATTAATTATGTCGAATTAAAAACTAAGATAGCCGAATTACTTACTAATGCGGTAATAGCGTGAGTTATTTTATCGGCTTCGCGCAAATTGCGTGATGGTCGGTATGATATTATACCATCACGCAACTTCGGCAATCCGCAAACGTTGTACGAAATGGAGCGAGGTTTTTAAAAATGAAGAGGCCGCCCACAACGCGTTAGCGTGGGGCGGCCGTTTCTGTCTACCTCTACAGCAACTCAAACGAGCCAAAATTCATCTTTTCACTGATCGGGGCGACGAACCATTTTCCTTCGAAATACCCTAGCGCACTGATAGCGTCCCCCCGAAACTGCCGTGAGGACACAAGGAGAGCGAGACTCGTTGGAACCCCGGCATAGACAAGTGAAGTCACAGTCCCCACGATTGTATGGGTTCCATCAGTAAACATAAATGGTCGCCCCACAACCAACTTCGGATCCTCGGGCAAACCGCAGGCCTTCAGTGCTACACTAAGCGTTTCGAGTATCATTGCGCGTTCCTCCTACGGTGATGGTACACATCAATCAGCAGAAAAAGGTGCGAGTGAACTGGACAGTTAAGCATAGCCTTTGACTTTTGTCAAGGCGTACCTCGCTCCACTCCGCCCAACGGCGTATATTTGATATGCTTCGCGCAATCCTATACGCCGAAACGTTAGTCGAAATATTCTACTCCTTCGTCTCGCCCCAATTTTTCCCCTCGCCAACCTCCACCACAATCGGCACTTTCAGGGCGATCACGCCTTCCATGGTCTTTTTCATGAAGGCCGAAACCTTCGCGACGTCATCAAGCGGTGATTCAACAACCAATTCGTCATGAACCTGCAGGAGGAGTTTTGATTTTGGGCTGACGTTGTGCAAGCCAGCCTGCACCTTGATCATCGCCAACTTGATAATATCCGCCGCCGTGCCTTGGATCGGCGCGTTGATCGCTTGTCGTTCGGCGGCGGCGATCAACATCCCATTCGACGAATTAATCTCCGGGAAATAGCGACGACGGCCAAACATCGTTTCAACGAAACCTTGTTTGTGTGCGAGCGCTTTCGTCTCATCCAACCATTTTCGGATATTCGTATGAACCGCGAAATACTTTTCGATAAATTCCTTTGCCTCCTGGCGTGAAATCCCCTCGCCTTGCGCGAGACCAACGTAGCCGAGACCGTAAATAATCCCGAAGTTCACCGCCTTCGCCGCCCGGCGCATCTGCGGGGTCACCTGGTCGAGTGGCACGCCCTTCACATTCGCCGCGGTCCGCGAGTGAATGTCCTCCCCTTTTTGGAAGGATTCGATCATCGCCTGGTCGTTTGCCATCGAGGCGATAACGCGTAACTCAATTTGCGAATAGTCAGCCGACAGGAGTCGCATCCCTCGACCAGCTACGAAGGCCTTTCGAATTTGCGCCCCAAGGTCGGTCCGAATCGGGATATTCTGGAGGTTCGGATCGTTCGAAGAGAGTCGACCGGTCGCAGCGACAACTTGATTATAGGAGGTATGAATCCGGCCAGTTTTCTGATTGACCATCTCCGGCAACGCATCTATATACGTCGATAATAATTTCGATAATTCGCGTTGTTGGCTGATGAGCGGAATAATCGGATGAGCATCTTTCATTTTTTCCAGCTGATCGGCCGCCGTCGAGACGCCTGTTTTTGTTCGGCCGAGGCCTTGCGTGGAAATTTTTAGTTTTTCAAACAACACCTCTTTCAACTGGATTGGCGAGTTGATATTAAATTCGCCCCCGGCATGGTCGTAAATTTTTTGTTCGATCTTTTTTAGGTCTTTTTTGAGTTGCTTCGACATCTCCGCTAAAAAGTTGGTGTCAACCAAAATACCGTTCAGTTCAATATCGACGAGGGCGCTTGCGGTTGGCATTTCAATATCGTAGAACAGCTTGGCAATACTCGAGCCCGTGACCTTCGGTTCAAGTTTTTCGTAAATCCTCCAGGTAAAATCGGCGTCTTCGGCCGCGTACCAGGAAAGTTTTTCCAGCGGCACCGATTCCATCGTCAACTGATTTTTTCCTTTCGGACCAATCAGGTCAGTAATCGGCATCATCTCATATCCAAATTCGTTGAACGCGACCGCATCGAGAGAATACTGCCGCGTGCCAGGGTTGATGAGATACGAAGCGAGCATCGTATCGAACGATAATGGCTCAAGCGCCACGCCTTGGAGCTTCAGGATCTCGGCATCGAATTTCATATTATGACCGACTTTCTTCACCCGCGGATCTTCAAGGATCGGACGTAAGGCATCGAGTCGGTCCGGCGTCGCGACGACGTACCAGCCCTCCCCCGCTTTCCACGAAAAGCTGAGGCCCAGGAGTTTTGCGGTCCAGGGGTCAAGTCCGCTCGTTTCCGTATCAATCGCGAACACGTTTTGCTCCTGGAGCTCGGCTAGGAATTTTCTCCAGGTCGGGTCATCATTCACAAGGATATAGTTTTGACCGTCGCGTTTCGGGGCCGGTGCGGCAATCCGTAACTCCATTGCCGCTTGTTTCACCGCGGTCGGAATTTTCACTTCCGGTAACTTGCTCAGCAAAGACTTAAAATTCAGTTCATGAAAAATATCGACGACGTGATTGCGGTCGTACGTATGAACCGCCGTCCGATCAAAATCAAAATCAACTGGCACATCGCGTTTAATCGTCGCCAGTTTTTGCGATAAAAATGCGTCGGATTTATGGGTGATCAGTTTTTCTTTGAGCGACTCTTTGAGTTGCTGGGCAGATTTCGAGTTATCAGCGAGCGCTGTATAGAGTTTTTCGAGTGTGCCAAATTTTTGTAATAATTCGGCAGCCGTTTTTTCGCCAACACCTTTTACGCCAGGAATATTGTCCGACGGATCGCCGCGGAGCGCTTTATAGTCGATGATTTGGTCTGGCGTGACACCGAATTTTTCTTCTACTCCCACCGCATCGAGTAACACCGTATCAGTCACGCCTTTCCGCAAGGTATAAATTTTTGTTTTCGCATCGACGAGCTGCGTTGTATCCATGTCGCCGGTCAGAATAATTTTTTCCACCTTCGGAAGTTTCTTTGCAATCGTCCCAATCAGGTCATCGGCCTCGAACCCTTGTTTCTTATAGACTGGTATATCGAATGCTTCAACCATCGCCTGGACCCGCGGAATTTGTTCGTACAGTTCATCCGGTGCCTTCACGCGCGTCGCTTTATAGGCCTCGAACATTTCTTTTCGAAACGTTGGGCCTTTCATGTCAAACGTCGCGACGATATGCGTCGGCTTCAATTCTTTCCAAGCTTTTAACAACGTCGTCGCGAAACCATAGACGGCGTTGACCGGTTCTCCCTTCGCGTTATTTAACGGCGGAATCGCATGAAAACTACGATGGACCAATGCATTGCCATCGATAATCAAGAGACGTTGTTTTGGGGCAGCCATATGGCTTATTGTACCACGCCGAGGAGGGTCCGCTCTGAGTCAGTCAATCCGCTTCCGACGGAGCGACTCCCCTCGCAACGGCTGGTCGTATACCCATCTGATGTCCGTTGCAAAAAGAGTAGATAAGGTCGGTCGGTTGAAGCAAAGGAAAGCTCATTTTCAACCCGTCCATCAAGTCGAACTTGCGAAAAGCCTTGGGTCGCTAAGGCTGATGGTTCGTCGGTTGGCTTGGCGAGAATCCGCAGGGGTCGGAGCGCCTCGCCTTTGTAGATAGTTCCTGGCCGCAAGTACACCTCGGCGTACGTCACGCCCGGTACAACCATCTCCACTGTAGCTTCGAGAATCAGATCTGCTTGTTCAACCCGTATTGTTTCTGTCACGATCGGACAGTCTCGGATATACGATGTTGTGACGTTGTTTACCGTTTCAGCGCTCTGAGCTTGTCGAGCAATAACATACCAGCGGCCGAGCACCAGGCAACCGAGAAACAAGAGAACAGAAAATGCTGATTGAAAGCGAATTGTCGGCATGTCTATATTCTATCACGTTGGGGACGAGTCGTCGTATCATTTCTTTCTTGACGGGTCAGCCTATTCATGGCAAGGTTGCGACGTTCTGTTCGCGCTTTCACGTCCTTTTCACAAACTCCTCCTTGGAGGCTCCGTGAGACCACGTCCCCTGAAACTGTTGACTGGCACCGCCAACCGTCCGTTGGCCGAAGCCATCGCTTCGCGACTCCGCCGCCGCCTCGAACCGATCACCATCGGTCGGTTTACCGACGGTGAGGTTCGCACCCAGCTGACCAACGTCCGTGCCGCGCACGTCGTCATCATCCAGCCCATGGACCCCCGGGATCATGCCTACTTCATGGAGCTGCTCTTGATGGCCTACACTGCGGTCGGCTCGTCGGCTAAGGAGATCACCGTCGTCATGCCATATCACGGCTACGCCCGTCAGGACCGGAAGGACAAGCCACGAGTACCCATCTCGGCGAGACTCGTGGCCGACATGCTTCAACTCGCCGGCGTCCAGCGACTGATCACGACCGATCTTCACGCCGCCCAGATCCAAGGATTCTACGATCCTGACAAATGTGTCGTCGATCACCTCTACGATCGGCCGGTGATGCTGACCGCGATCCAACAACGGCTCCGTAGCCGGTTTCACCTCCTTCCTCGGCAGTATGCTGAACGACTCGTTCTTGTCGCCCCAGATGCTGGTGCGACCAAGATGGTTGAATCCTATGCTGATCGGCTCGGCTGCGACATGGTCTTCTTCCAGAAGCGACGCAAGGCGCCCGGTGAGCTCCAGTCGATGCGGCTCGTCGGACGGGTCAAGAACAAGTTCTGCGTCATGATCGACGACACCGTCGACACCGCCGGAACGCTGACCACAGCCGCCCAGAAGCTGAAGGACGCCGGGGCGAAGCACATTCTCGCCGCCTGTATTCATCCAATTCTGTCCGGGGAAGCGGTCCGGCGTATTGAAGAATCGCCGATCGAGCTGATGATGGTCTCCGATAGCCTCCGGCTGCCGGACAACGCGGCCGAAGCTCGGATCGAACCAATCACGATGGCCGGACTCCTCGCCGATGCGATTCATCGAACCCACGTCGGCAAGTCCATCTCGCCGCTCATTTCCTAGACCTCAATCCTTCCATCGCTGGCAGGATTTTTTCTTTTTCGGATATACGCGAGCCCTGGTTTTATTCCCGCGGCTACTACGCCGACGACAACGAATCCCCAGTACCACTGATTTTGATGCGGTGGGGCGGTCGGTAAGTTTTTTGCGATTGGGGTGGCCACGGTTGCTGCGCCCAGGACTCGTTCAACTCGCAAGTCCTCAATCGTCCGCGGTAACACCCTAATCCCGGACGTCGAGACACTGACGATACCAACGACGACTAATCGGTCGCCAGTGGCACTTCTTGGCTTGATGATCCCCGTCGATGACTTGAGGTATATCTCCCCCTCAGCCGTCCCGTCATCAATCAAGAACTTCGCGCCCGAAGAGCTACTAATTACACCTTGAACACTCACAAGTGCATCGGCAAATTCCGATGAAAGCTGATCGAGTGCAATCGCCGTCGGTGTGATCGACTTCGATGCGCTCAAAACTTTTACCCCATCACGGTCAGCCGCGATACGTTTACGGCCTTGAGATAATCGAACCTGACCGGTTATCTGGACGAGATCACCCCGCGTGACACGTCCAACCTCTTTCGGGACGACGACGCTCACTGCGCCCGAATCGCTTTGCAGAAACAATGTTCTTGTACCGAGTCGATCCGCCTCGACGGTCACCACGCCTTGGATAGTAATAGCGGTCCCGCTCTCGAGGGTTTGAATATCATTCAACCCCACCGACAACCTCGTTACCTCGGTCTTCGTGGCAGTTCTTTTTTCATCCGGCTCATCGTCTCGGGGCACAAGGTTTTTCTTCCCAGCTGTGACTTGGTTGGTCCAGAGCCATTCCTGACCAATAAGCGCCCAGCTCTCCGCGTTCGGTGCTTTTGGATAACTGACGGTGGCAAGCTCCACTCCGTCCGTGTCTACCAGTCGGACTGAACCACCAGCATTCGTTAGTGAAAGTTTACTCACTGTTTTCTCTATGATCATGTAGTGTTTTGGTTGGATCGTTAGACTCTTCACAATGTGTTTTCGTTTGTCATTCAGCCACACCGTGCACCCATCAACAATAATCGACGCGTTTGTCGGATTATAGAATTCCAGGAACTCATTTGTATCGACGCCTTCGGGATTAGGAAAAATTTCGGTGAGAGAGATGCCGCGGCAACTAGTCGTTGGTGGTGTCGATGCGGCTGGCAAAGACGGTGTCACGATCGGCGTTGTTGGGATTGCGCTCTGAGCCGCGGAAATTTCCACCTTTGCAGTATCCGTCGCTGTATTCATTCCATCGGAAACAGTCAGAGTTACGGCATAGGTCCCGACGGCCGAATAGGAATGACGCGGCGTCGCTTCCACGCTCGTCGTCGTATCACCAAAATTCCACAGATACGATATCTGACCACCTTCGGGGTCAGTCGAATCGCTCCCATCAAAATTTATTTCTTGGTTGACTGTACCGGATTGATCGTCGCCAGCCGCCGCGACCGGCAACCCATTAGAATTCGCCGTTCGCGGTGTTCCGAATTCAGTTTTTCCTTCTTTAAAACCTAGTCCGGCGCTAGCGCTATGCCACGATTCAGCAACTACTCCATCACCAGGGACCGGATTCCGTTCCATGCTCTGAAAAATTTTTTCAGCGCTACTATATTGACCGCTTAATGGATTACCTACACCATCATCAGCTGTATCCTGCAAAACTCCGGCTTGATCATACAGTTTGATTTGCAGCGCCGAGTTACTCAGCGCCATGTCGGTATCGACAATATCCGGCGTGACGTGTAATGAGCTCGATGGATGAGTTGCCGCATAATTCGCAATCAAAAAATATCCATCAGCCGCAACGACATTGCCCGGCGGTATTTCCGTCATAGTAGTTTCTGACCCGCTACTGAGTTTCGTAATCCGCCAACCACTGAGATCAATGGAGTTTGCGGTCAGGTTTCGTAATTCTAGCCATTCGTCGGCCGTCGAACTCGATGATCCCATCCAAGCCAGCTCGTTGATCACTACCGCGGGCGACCCTTGGTCAGCGATGACCAAATTTGACGACCATGGGAGGGCGACCAAGGCCAGAGCTAAACCAACCCTTGACAAGACTCGCCGATGAAGTGGTCTTTGTGCTAGAATTTTGTTCTGGAGCGTCTTTCGTACCCCTTGGTATATATGGCCAGAATCAAAAAAACTATACGTGATGAATACATCGTGGTGCACCACGTACACGGCGAGCAAGACGTCTTGGATTTTTTGCGCATGACCTCGCGCACGATTTTGAACCGCCTGTGCTATGACGCGAAAAACCACGGTCGGTCGGAATTTCGCTATCGCAACACAACCTACCAAATGACTCACGATACGGATGGGACGTTTTTGATCGTCGCTATGGAAGATTCTACTACCGATACTTGGTAAAGTGTTTTGATTGAATATAAACATTTTGGTGGCTCCTTACAGGAACCACCAAAATTTGTCTATACAGAAAGTATAATCCTCCGTCCGATTAAGTCAAGAGCCGTAAGACCCCGATCACCGCGACAATCAACCAGATGATATTTAATGCCAGGGGCTGAAAATCTCGACGCGGCCAAGCCACGGCCACGATACCGGCCGATCCGATAAGGTTGAGGAGTAAAAAAATATACCCCCTACTACTAATAACCGCAAAAACATTCAAGCCGTAAGCAAGAAGGATTGCGACCACCCCGAACCAGCCAAAAAAATCTCTCGCTGTTTTATTCGGCACGCTGAGTAGGATCTACGTGATGATGGGACCGAATTCGCATGATGATAAATACTGCGTAAACCGCCGCAAGGAGTAATGTAGTTATAATCGCAATCAGGACGCGCGCGCGAACATTTGCCTGAAAACTTGAGGCTTCGACGTCAACACCGAGTAAGGCGACCACATGTTCTTGATCGTCACGAACCGGCACGAGCGCCGAAACGAACGTCCCCCACTTGTCGGTCTCCGGGCCGACGACGGTTGAAACGCCATTGAAAAACACATCTAAGACTCCGTCGGTCACGTCCTCATATACTTCGCCCGGGACTGCCAGCGGTGGTTGGCCGGCCGACGCGTATCGGTCAGGCTGAGAATCGAGATAAAAGAAAACATTCTGCTGATCGCGCCGGCCCATCAAATAAATATAGCGAATTTTTTGCGTCGCGTTACCAAGGTCGACAAAGGTTTTTTGTAATTGCGCGTACGCCGGCGCCGCCGCATCGGCCGGCTGACCCGTTAGTTGGGTGACGAGTTGTGGGTCCACCGAATAGCGAATCAAATTCGCAACTTCGTATAAACCATCACGCTGACCTCGATCAGCCCAGCGCGCGATAAAAAAGCTCGCCGCTGCGCCGACCAGACAAATCGTTAAAATCCCAATAACGAGTCGCCGTCGCCAGGGATGATGAGGAATAAAAACGGTTGGGTTTTGTAGTTTTTGTTCAGCCATGCCCCAAGTATAGCACCAATTATTCGTTTCGGCTTCTGGACATGTTTGGTGCCGAGGAGAGGGTTTGCCCCAGCGGGGCCGGGGTCCTTCCGTTGGGGGGACCCGTTGCTGTGCGACCCTCCAATCCCTCGCGGGAAGCAGGTTCTCCGGCTGGCGCACCCGCACAAGTGGTGCCGTCGGTCGGAGTCGAACCGACATGGGATTGCTCCCGCTAGCTCCTAAGGCTAGTGCGTCTGCCATTTCGCCACGACGGCCCCATCTGTGCGGGGTATATATGCCAACCTGCCCCGCGTTTCAGCTTTATTGAAAGTGCGGGGTTCCGCTACCTCAGCATAACTGTGATGCTACGAAAATAATCTCCGAACGTCAATGGTTGGGTCGACTGTTGGACTCCGTTTTGGTACACTGTAGGAAATGAAAAAAAATAGATTATCAACGTATCGTACTCGCCCTGGCTCATTGCTTATTGACGCAGTCCTTGGGCTTTTTGTGGTTGGGTTTATGATCATTCTCGTCGGCACCTTCGTTTCCGCCCGTGAAACAAACCGGCGCGCTCTCTTTCGAACCCAAGCCGCCGCCCTCGCCGATGAACAACTCAACACCTTGCGGCGTCTAGACGTCACGGCTCTTTCAAATCAAACAAATGGGACCTTTATAAACACGCTCTATAACGCTGGTTCGTGGCAGGTCGTGCCAGATGCTGGGGTTGGTCATTCTGCGCCAAACGTGCTCGAGCTCGCCAAAAATAGCATCAGCAACGCCGTTTCCGGACGGATGCTTTTGCCGGCTGGAACGTACACCGACGCGACGATTGAGGCAAGATGGCTCTTGTCCGCCGACAGTCCGGCCAATGCCTCGATCGGCTATCTTTTTCGATCAAACGATTCAGCCAACGGCTATCGACTTCGGTTTGCGCGGACAGCAACTGATCTGGACCCAACGACAGGTGGTACCCAAAACGTTTATCTAGAAAAACTTATTTCCGGGACAGCAACTCGAATTGATTCTCGAACGACAACTATCGCCGTCGATACATGGTACAGTATTCGCATTGTCACCAACGGGTCCAATACTTCCATCTATCTCAACGGCACACAACTAGGAAGCGGCCCCTTTATTGACACAACCTACACAGACGGTGCGGCCGCTCTGTTGGGCTGGAACGGCGCGCACGCTCTCGTGGATGATGTTCAAATAATCGCGAATGCCACAGAAAACTGGGATTTCGATGCTGACACCGTTGTGCCGGCCGCTTGGGTCCGTCTCGGATTGAACGATTTGCCTGACTCGACTACTACAACGTTTGACGATAACGGATTACTCACTATTTCCACGTGGCCAGTCGGGAGCAATACCACGACATTAAAGCAAGCAAGCATTACGATCCGCTGGTTGACAAACGGTGGGTTGGTGAGTTACACGACCAGTGGACTACTTGGACGAAGCGGAGTCGGCCTATGATCCCGTTAGAAGTAACTGCTACATGAATACGAAGTTTCTTCAAATACTCAATTTTTTCCAGCGCCCTTCTAACGGGATGAAATTCCATCGCGGACTCACCCTGATTGAACTGCTGGTGACGATTTCTATTTTGGGATTGATTGTCGTTGTGGTTGGGAATTTATTTATCAGCTCAACGAGACTCGGGAACGATGAACAGATTCGTATTGACGTCGGCGAAAGCACGAGTCGCGTCCTTGGACCGCTCGATGAAATCCTCCGTCAAGGGAAAGAAGTCCTCCCTACCGCGGTCATTGACGGCACCACCTACACTTCAAGCGCGACCGTCCTTGTTTTTTCATTACCAAGTCTGGACAGCGCCGGTTCAACTATTTCCGGCACGAGTGACACCGCGGTCATTTTTCTCGATAGCTCAAACGCCGACAACCCCACCATCCATCTGATCGTGAGTCCAGCGAGCGGAACTTTCCGCCCCGGCCAAGACAGCACTGTCATTGATCGAGCCAAAGATCTCTATATCCGCTATACTAGCGATGGTATCGCTAGCGCCCAAGCCGCCACATTAACTATCCAAATTTCCAAAGATATCCAAACCAAAACCTTCACTCGCACCAATGTTCTCTATGCCGTCTTCCGTAATCATCCCTAAACGACGCCGAGGTATTATTCTCGTGATGGCGCTGATTTTCCTCGCGGCTATTTCGGCCGCCAGCGTTATTGTCTATGAGCGAACGAATAGCGGCACAAAATCCACTAGCCGTCGCGTCAATGACCAAGAGGCTATCCGCGTCGCCGAAGCAGGAATTGAAAAGGCGGTGTGGTGCTTGAACAACCCGACGAATACAACCGACTGTCCCGGCAACCCAAACTACACCGGTGAATCTAGTAGTAGTTTTGGACGCGGAGAATATACGATCACCGTCACCGGATCTGGCAGCTCGAAAACTATTGATTCGATCGGTACCATCATTGGTTCCGGTGGAACAAGCGAGAGGCACTTGCAAATCAAACTTTCAATGACAACCACGAACGTCGCTTTCTCGTATGGCTTGCAGGCAGGGGTCGGGGGCTTAGAAATGAAAAATAATAATAAGATTTTCGGTAACGTCTTTTCGAGTGGACCAGTGGTTGGAGCAAAAAGCGCTATTACCGGTGACGCGATTCTCACGAAAGGATCACCAACACCGGACGCGATCTCGGACCCAGATGTCAGCCCGTTAACCACGGTTTCATTTGGCACCAATGGCGCAACAACTGACTGGCTGGCTCAAAGTTTTTCACCAACGGTGACGGATAAAATTTTCAGCCTTGATTTGAAAATTGCTGAAGTGAACGACCCGAGCTCAACCCTACAGGTCTATATATATTCTGATTCATCAAACAATCCGGGTACGGATTTGACCGGTGGCGGTGTCACGATAAGCTCTGGCCCAGATGCATCGGTCGCCGGCTGGGAAAACGGTTGGACGACAAAAGTGTACGCACCTGCGACCAATCCGGTACTATCCGCTGGCCAAACCTATTGGCTGGTCATTAAAACCAGCGGGTCGAATACGACAAAGTTCTGGCGCACAGCCGTTGATACAGATAACACCGCCTACGCCAGCGGTCAGGCCAAACTCGATGGCGATTCAACGACTATGCTAAACGCCTGCAGTGGCGCCGGGTGCGATATCGCCTTTCGAGTGAATATGGGCGGCGTTTCATCGACGCTTGATGTTGAATGCACGGGCGCGCTCTGCATCGACGGGCAATACGGTATCGGTGGAAATGCGTATGCCGAGACCATTGCGAACACAAAAATTAAGCAGCATGCGTGCTATCAAAACATCACTGGCACTGTCGAAACCGGTCAAAACACCGAGACCTGTCTCACCACCAGTACTGCCCCAGTCCCCTGCGACAACCTCAACACAACTTATGGGACGGGGCCGTATTGCCACGCCGGAAACACCACGCTCAGTCCGGCAGATTTTCCGATCTCTACCGCACAAATCTCTCAAATGGAGGCTCAAGCAGCGGCGGGCGGAACGACAAATTGTTCCTCCGGTTGCACGATTTCGTCTGGTTCGATCGGACCACGTAAATATAGCGGTGATGTCACTATTGACGGACCAGTTACATTGACTGGGACCATCTGGGTTGTTGGGAACCTCTACCTCAACGACACGATGACTCTCTCCAATGCTTACGGTAGTCAAAGTGGGAGTATTGTAGCTGATAATGCGGCGGATCCAATCAATAGTGGTCGGATAATTGTAGGCAACGGTGGGAACGCGATCGGGAATACTCAGCCAAGCACTTACATTATGCTGCTTTCGATGAGTCAAATGCTAAGCGACGACAACGGCGCGATCGATGTCTCCAATAACCTAACAGCGGGCGTGGTTTTTGCAGCCCGTGGCTCAGTCGTACTAAAAAATAGCGCCGACCTAAAAGAAGTCACCGGCCAGCGCATTGTTCTACAAAATGGCTCAGAGGTGACCTATGAGACTGGGTTAGCCAGTACCGTTTTTTCAGGTGGCCCTGGTGGCTCATGGACATACAACCGCGGCACCTACCAGATTATCGATTAGCCCGTTTCCGTTCAGCGATCATATTACCAGCAGCTAACAGCGAGTCCGGCGTTCCAGTATCGAGCCACTCTCCGGTATACATCCGCACGTCTAGCTGGCCGCGTTCTAGATAGGCTTTATGGACGTCGGTGATTTCTAACTCACCCCGAGGTGAGGGTTTGAGATTTTTAGCAATCGAAACGACTTGGTTATCAAAAACATACAACCCGACAAGCGCATGATTGCTGCGAGGTTGTTTTGGTTTTTCTTCAATCGAGAGGACGGAGCGATTGACATCAAATTCCACCACCCCAAAACGTTCTGGGTCCGGCACTTCCTTGGCAAAAACACGTCCGCCGGTCGTAAAGGATGTAATCGCATTGTTAAGCTCCTCTTCTTTTCCGACAAAGAGGTTGTCGCCGAGCACGAGGGTCACGCTCCCGTTATCAATAAAATCTTCGCCAATAATAAAGGCTTCAGCTAAACCGTTCGGTTTGTCCTGAATTTCGTAGGTAAATTTCGCGCCGAACTCTTTCCCCGATCCGAGGACCCGCAAAAAATCTCCGGCTCGATCAGGCGCAACAATAATCAACACTTCTTTAATACCAGCGTTCAGAAGTGTTTGGAGCGGATAAAAAATCATCGGCCGGTCGTAAATCGGCAACAACTGCTTGCTTGTCACGAGCGTCATGGGGCGTAACCGTGTACCAGATCCGCCCGCGAGAATAATTCCTTTCATAATTTCGTCATCAAAATTTTATCCACCGGCACTATACCCGACTTCGTGTAAATAGTCACGCAATGCCTCGGTCCACGGCCGTAACAGCGGCTGTTTTGTGTTCAGCAGAATTGACCATTCCGGCCGCTTGGCTGGCCGTGGAAACGCTTCGCTCGAGCAGGGTTTGATTGGGGTCGAACAACCTGTTTGGCGGAAAATTTCTTGCGTAAAATCAAACCACGTCGTCGCCTGTTCATTTACGCCATGGTACACACCATACGGAGCGCGATCCACCAGCAAGCGTTTAATAAAGCCAGCGAGGTCGCGTGTATAGGTTGGTTTCCCATGCTGATCATTCACCACTTGCAATTCCGGTTTTGTTTCACCAAGGCGAATCATTGTTTCAACAAAATTGTTTGGCCCTCCTGAGCTTGCCGAAGGACCGCCTGCGCCATACAGCCAGGATGTTCGAACGAGGTAATGACGACTGGCGTTGCGGATCAACTGCTCTTCGCCATGAAGTTTTGTTCGGCCGTAGGCATTAACCGGCGGGCCAGGTGGATAGTCTTCGGCGTAGCCATCTGGATTTGTCCCGCTGAAAATATAATCGGTGCTGATGTGGACCAGCGGAATTTTGTGCACCTCCGTCGCTTTCGCGAGATACCCAACCGCCGTGCCGTTGATACGACTGGCGAGCTCCTCTTTTTCTTTCACCTCGCAATCATCAACTGCCGTGTACGCCGCGCAGTTGATCACCGCTGATGGTCGATAGAGCTCCAGGGCGCGAGAAATTTCCTGCGGCTTCGTTATATCGAGTTCCGCTAGATCGACACCAATTGGATCACTATCAGCAAAAACATCGAGCATCGCCTGCCCGAGCATTCCTTTTGCACCGGTGATAAGGACCTTCATACTTTACTTTTTTTCAATTACCCTGTAAGAAGATTATGCGTTCTTTCTAGTACAGAATAGCATATCAGGCGCAGCTTCTTGTACCCACGGGGGGTCTATGGGATACGAACAGCGTAACGGCTTTGATGATCTCTGGATGCTCTTCGGCTGTATCCTTTATCTGATGATCGTGAGCATTGCTTGGGCCCTCCATGGAGTCGGCCGACCGTTTGTCCGCATGTTTGGCGGGTCTGGTGCCGCTGCGCGCTGGGACGAAGCCTTCATGGTCGACTAGGAGGTCGCTATGCGCACCATCGGTGCTTGGGTGCTGCTCAGTATGCTGTTCTTTTTGGACCTCGTCCTCGGTGAGGACCGATTGGAAAAACTTTTGGACTGGTTCGATGAACTTTTTGCCTAGCGACGCCCCACGTCGCTACTTTTTATACTGCTCAGTGTAGTACTTTTGAAAGTCTCCCGAGAGAATTGGTTGCCACCATTCCGGGTGATCGTTGTACCACCGAACGGTTTCACGAATCCCCTGCTCGAACGGCACGGTAGACGTCCATCCGAGGGCTTCGATTTTTTTTGTATCGACGGCGTACCGGCGGTCATGGCCTGGGCGGTCTGTCACGTGCTCAATCATCTCCTCACCCACGCCCAGTTCGTCAAGAATGATTTTTGTCACTTCGAGATTTGGATGTTCTGGAACATGGTTCGCACCGATGTTATAGACTTCACCAACAACACCTTTTTCGAGAACCACATCAATCCCGCGACAGTGATCGTCCACGTGGAGCCAATCGCGAATTTGCATCCCGTCGCCATAGACCGGCACTTTTTTACCCTGGAGAAGATTGGTAGCAAACAGTGGTAACATTTTCTCCGGATATTGGTATGGCCCGTAGTTATTTGTACAGCGCGAGAGCTTGATCGGCAGTTTGTAGGTCCGCGCGTATGCTAATACCAAAAGATCGCCAGCCGCCTTCGCTGCAGAATACGGACTCGAGGGCTGGAGCCGATCTGTTTCGATTGAATATTCCCCCGCTTCAACATCACCGTAGACTTCGTCGGTCGAAATTTGGTAAAACATTTGTACGCCATGTTCGCGCGCGGCATCAAGAAGTGTTTGCACTCCGAGAACGCCGGTCACGAGGAACTCCTGACTACCTTTAATGGAACGGTCTACGTGGGACTCCGCCGCGAAGTTGATAATCAACTCGATCCCATTGTTCATCACCGCATTCACCGCGGCCGCATCAGCAATATCACCTTGCACAAAATGGTACCGTGCGTCACCCTCAATGTCTTTGAGACTCGTGAGATTCCCAGCGTAGGTCAGCTTATCAAAATTCCAAATTTCCCAGTCCGGATGAGCGGAGAGTGCATGATGAATATAATTCGATCCGATAAACCCAGCTCCACCGGTGATAAGTACTTTGGTCATACAGTGGTTATGAGGATGAAAACTTTTCAGGAAAAGATTCGCGAAGGGTTGGATTTTGTCGATCTTTTTCTGAGACATCGTCGGCTTTGGGTACAATCGGCCAAGGAATCTGCAAGTCCGCATCAGCGTAGTGAACCGACGGATATCGCAAACCAGCTGACCAGTGAACATTCACGAGATAACAATAGATGGTGTTTGGCTCTAAGGCCTGAAACGCGTTCCCGAAGCCCCGAGAAATAAAGAGTGCTTTGGTTCGATCAAGCTGGAACGTCCGAAACTGCCCGAAGGTTGGCGAATCAGGTCGCAGGTCAGTCACCGCTGAAAAAACCGAACCAGCTGGAACGTGGATATATTTTTCCCACGGCTCAGCATGAATACCACGAATAATCCCGGGGCGCAGGTTCTCGGAGATATTCCATTGGATGGGGTGAAGGGGCGGTAACCCGAGCGCCTCGAGCTTGGCCGCTTGGTAGGCTTCGCGAAAAGAGCCTCGAGAATCGTCGTTCGCGAGCAGGTCAACCGTATAGAGGCCGCGGAGGTCGGTTTCGGTGACGGTCAGTTCAGGCATAGGATGGTTTCTATCGACCAGCATATCAGGAATCTTGCTGGTCCGTAAAGTTTTTCCATCAGTAAACACCGCCTAGAATCATCCCGGCTCATGGTACACTATGCATATGAAATGGTGGGTTATTGCTCTTGGCGTCACGGGAATCCTCGCAATAGGCGGGGTCGGTCTTCTGGTACTCCAGCCACATCCCGCGCCGGTCTCGCCAGCAAAAATTACTATCCGGTCTCAGCCCGCCCAACCAGCGATTAATACCAACGAAGATGCGATTGATCAAAAATCCATTGCTTTAACGTTTGTTGGTGATATTATGCTCGACCGATACGTCCGAACAACCATTGAAACTCACACACCTCTCTGGCCGTTCGAAAAAATACTGCCGGAACTCACGGGCGACGTGGTTATTGGCAACCTCGAGGGGCCGTTTACCGATCAGCTAAGCGAAGCCACCGATGAACACCTTATTTTTACCTTCGACCCAAGCCACGCAATTGGGTTGCGACAAGCCGGATTTACCGATGTGTCTCTGGCGAATAATCATACTCTAAACTTTGGTTCCGCCGGCCTCACCAGCACTCGAGCAACTTTAAACACCCAAGGGCTACAGTATTTCGGCGACCCGAGGAATCAAACAGGCTTTGGGCGCACAATCCACATCAACGATCGTACCGTGACTTTTGTCGGGTATCATGGGCTGGTTGGTGGACTCGATCGCGTTCTTGAAGAGGTTAATACTGCAAAAAAATCTGGGGCGACGGTAATTGTTATGGCCCACTGGGGTACTGAGTATCAGGACACAGCGTCGTCGAAGCAGGTTCAGGACGCGCATGCCTTGATTGAGGCCGGCGCGGATATCATTATTGGCGCCCACCCGCACGTTATTCAGCCGATTGAAGTTTATCAAAACAAACTGATCGTCTACTCGCTCGGGAACTTCTTGTTTGATCAATATTTTTCACCGGAGACGTTACGCGGTATGGTACTCCATCTGAACCTAGGCAATGATACGCTATCCACACAGTTTGTTCCCGTCGTAACAGTTCGAGGGCAAATCGAAAAGATGCCAGCCCCCGACCGCGACGTCCTCCTACAGGAGCTAGCCAAAAAATCGACTATCCCATCGGGTTTCTCCACTGACATGTCGCGCAGACTATTCACTCTCCCCTTTTTCTATGCAACGCAGTGAAAAAATTATTGTTACAGCCGCGATCATTTTGCTCGTCGGTGGATTCTTTCTTGGATATTTTTTTGGGCCGGTCCAGTAGTTTTCTTCTCGCTACCCTGGAACCACATCTATTCTCTAAGTACATCATTGAACTATGAATACCGCCCGAGTATACGCAATGCCTGTCGCTACGGTCTATCCCCTCTTTTTGATCAAGGTGAAGAAAAAAGGACGGACGAAGGCCGAGCTCGATACAATCATAACCTGGCTAACGGGCTACACGAAAAAACAGTTTCAGATGGTACCAAAGAAACAACGTACCTTCGCTGATTTTTTTCGAGACGCGCCTCGATTGAATCCATCCCGGAAACTAATTACCGGTGTTATTTGCGGCGTTCGTATTGAAGAGATTCAGGAGCCGTTGATGAAAGAAATCCGGTATATGGATAAGCTGGTTGACGAACTTGCCAAAGGGCGACCGATGGAAAAAATCCTACGAACCAAAGAAAAAAAGTAAGAAAAAACCTCGCGGGATGTGCTCCGCGAGGGTGAATCTGATCTGAAGGATCGTAGGTTGCTGGATCTACTGATACCGGGACTTGAGCTTGCCCCAGCTCGTCGCTCTGGCCGAGGTCGGCGCTGGATTGGCCGACTCGACGAAGATGACGCCGTCGTCGAAGTCGTGATCCCCGGCGCCGAAGGACTGGTCGTCGAAGCACTGCCACCAGTTGCCGGTATTGATGCCGGTACCGGCGAAGGTCAGGATGTTGGCGGTCCCGCCGTTACGATTGTCCTGCGAGTAAAAGGTCCCGCCCGGCCCCTGGATATAAAATCCGAAGGCGTTCTTGTTCACGCCTGCGTACACCGACTGGCCCTGGTAAACGGCATTGTCATCGAACAGACTGACAACCAGTCCGCCCGTCGAGGTAAAGTGCGCCACCGCAAACCAACCTGCCGTCGCGCCACCAGGGAAAACCTGGAAGAGCGTCGGGACGGGGTCGTTGATGTTGTACAGGCCGTAGGCGTTGTTGCCAGCGAACCCGGCCACCTCCAACATCATGGTCAGGGTCGTGTTCCCAGAGATCGTCGTGCTCCACGTCTGAGCATCCTGCTGATCGGTCGAAACGTTGATCGACTCGCCGACACTGTTCAGGTACCCCTGCAACGAGGGGCTGCCGACCAGGATCTGCGGAACCCGAGAAGAGAAGGCGAAGGACGTCGTGGTGATCAACAACAACGACAGAGAAACCAACGTGGTCGTGAAGCGCTTCATGGAGCAACCTCCGTTTGGATGGGCGTCATAAGACGCAAAAAAAGGAACAACGACTGAGCACTCAAACCGACGGCAGAGAAAACCCAACTGACGGTGATGAGTTGGAACAAGATACCCGATCGGCCGAAAAATGTCAAGCTATGCTACACTGGGCCTGTATGGCACATAATTTTCCTCAAGGATTTTTCTGGGGGGCCGCGACTAGCTCGCATCAAGTTGAAGGCGGAAACACGAACGACTGGACGGAGTGGGAAGGGCTTGGGAGAGTTAAAAACGGATCCCAGTCGGGCCTCGCCGCCGACCACTTTCACCGCTTCCGAGATGATTTTAGCCTGGCAAAAAAACTCGGCCATAACGCCCATCGCCTCTCAATCGAGTGGAGCCGGATTGAGCCTACCATAGGCGTGTTTGACTCAGTCGCGATTGCTCATTATCGCGAGGTTTTTCAGACGCTACGACAACAAGGCCTTGAGCCTTTTGTCACGCTTCATCATTTCACCAATCCGATCTGGTTCGCCAAGCTTGGTGGTTGGGAAAAAAGAAAAAATATTGACCACTTCCTCCGCTTCGTCGAACGCATGGCCAAAGAATTTTCATCTGAGGTTCGGTATTGGATAACGATTAATGAGCCAACCGTGTACACCTCGCTCGGCTATCTTGATGGCCGTTGGCCGCCGCAACGAAAAAGTTACCGACGCGCCTGGGTTGCTATTCGTAACCTGCTACACGCACATCGTGGCGCCTACGCGATTCTCCATCGCTATCGCGCTGACGCGTACGTCGGCAGCGCCAACAACCTTGTTGATTATCAGGCCCATCGGCGCTGGCATCTTGGTGATCAAATAATGAAGTTCTTCGCCACTTTTTGGCATAACACTTGGTGGTTGAGCCGCACGAAGAACAGTCAGGACTTTCTCGGCTTGAATTACTACTTCTATCACGCCCTTCGATTTCGTCTCGCTTGGCCGGCTCAACTCTTCGCCCCAGAAGCAAATCCAAGCCGACCACAGAGCGACTTGGGTTGGGAGATAAATCCAACCGCCTTTGGGCGCGTGCTTCGCTGGCTAAGCCGCTATCATAAGCCAATCATTATCACCGAAAACGGTATTGCTGATGCAACTGACCGCCTGCGTCCATCGTTTATCATCGAGCATATCCGTGAAATTCAATCGGCGATACGCGACGGTGTCGATATCCGTGGATACCTTCATTGGTCACTGCTTGATAACTTTGAATGGGCTGATGGCTTCGGACCACGCTTCGGCCTGATCAAAGTCGATTACGTCACCCAACAACGCACTCCCCGGCCAAGCGCTTTCGTCTACGAAAAAATCTGCCGATCAAACGGCGGGGCCCTCGACGACCTTCAGAGTATTTGATACTCTCAGCACGTTCACCTTGTTCTTTTTGGAGGCTCGTATGCGCGAAGAAGGATACGCCCTCGGGGCTCGACTGCTCCAAATCGGGATCTATGTTCTCAGTCTCTGTTGGCTGATCGGGTTCCGCCGCCCGGCCCTGCTCGGCGCCAGCATCATCCACGCCATCAAGCATCTCTAACCAGCCTCCCTCAGGACTGGTTTTTTAGTACGCCGGCAAGGCGAGGATCCAGTTCAGCACAACCCGATATGGCTGGATGGTGATCGTTGGAAAACGTTTCGCGTTAGCCGAGACAATCTCCTGGAAACGTCGACCGTTACCGAGGAAGGTTTGGGCAATACTCCACAGGGAATCGCCGGCCACCACGCGATACTGTGTCGCGGTTGTGGTTAACACCCTCGTTTTGCCGTCGACCCGTCGCACCGTGAATACTTGGGCCTTTGTCACACGACTTGTTGTACCATCCACGTTAACGGTTTGAGCTGTTAGTGTGTGTCGACCAATCGCGACACCAACGAGACTTATCCGGCGATAGAACTGAACAACCGTCGTCCGTGCCCCTGGCAAGCGAATCGTGATCACGCGTTTGCCATCTAAGAAAATCCTCACCGCCTGAGTGCCGTGGGCAAAGCCAACGACCGTGATCGCCGGGGTCGTCCCGCCTTCAAGAATCGGCTGACGGAGAGTCGGACCGGCGGCGCGCCCGCCAACTTTTTTGTTTGAGACCGAGAACGCACTAACAACACTGGCGCCGGTGTTTCCCGCCTGATCAACGCTATAGGCGCGCAGATAATATGAACTGCCCGCAACAAGGTTGCTAAGTTCAACTTGATGACTTGTCGTTAAGGTCGAGTCAAGCGTGGTCGAGGTGCCGAGTGAAGTCGTTAGACCGTGTTCGACCTGTGATGTCGCCGGCTCATCAGTTGTCCATGTCACGGTCGCCATGGTTGTCGACGTGATGATAGTCAAATCGGTTAACGCCGGCGCGCTCGCATCCACCAACACACCATCTGAACTCGCTTCGCTGATGATTTCTCCTTGTTGGTCAACGGCCCGCAGAGCAGTGTAATACGTCGTCCCGCTTTGCAGCGACAGCGAATCAATCGAAACCGCTAGAGCCGAACCGACGGACGTAAAGCCTAGTGCCTGGTCACCGCCAACCGATGTGCCGATGGCAAACATGAGATGGTCAACGGCGGTCGTTGATGACAGCGTCCAGTTTGCCGACAACTCTTCGGTTTGGTTCACCAGATCGATATCGCTACCAGTCCCGTCATTCAGACTGATCGTCGGCGAATCCCAGGTGATGGAGGCGCCACTCGCTTCATGTTCATAGACTGGCCCACGTTTCGCACCGGCCGCGGACAATAACGTCCAAACAATCCCCGACCCCGTCGCCCGAATATTCGAAACAATCACACCGTCGAGTCCATCAGCTCGTGCGTCAAACACCAGGTCGGTCAGCGAAGCTGTCGTCGTTGCACCATCGATGGTGATGTAGGTCGCGTTCGTTCCTCCGGCACTGTTATCAAAGCTGCCGTAGGAGAGTTCGACAACCGTGGCAGTGCTAGCAATAGTCAAACCGCTTGTTTGCAAATGATCAATGTCGAAGTATTTGGCTTGAATCGTGCCATTGATGGTTAGACCAAACGACCCAGTTGACTGACGATCAAGACTAACTCGTTGACTTGTTGGAGAAACGCCGAGAATCTGAAGTGTGTCCCCGACATCAACAACAAAGGTTGCGCCATCGGCAAATCGCACGTTCGTTTGTCGACCCGCGCCCAGCGCAGTTCCATCAAAATCTTTTTCGGCCGACCAGTACTCATTCGTTCGGCTGTTCATGGTTCCATAGACGTAGAGCTGTCCATCAACCGCCGCATGATCTTGGGACAACAGGCCACCACCAACATCAACACTCACCGTTGTCGCATCACTATTCCACATCGTCGCCTGCGCTGCTGAGCCGACTCGTAACGTTCCATAGGAATCGTCGCCGACGGACTTCGTGTTCAGAGCAACGGTACCAGTTGAGGTGAGATAGAGGGTTGAACCAGTCCAAGTCGTCGCGTTCCCTCCGACGTTATTCGTAAAGGTTCCGCTGATAGTAAGGGTACGGCCACTCACGAGAGTAAAATTCGACGCGGCTGAGAGTAAGAAATCATGCGCGATAACACAATCATTGGTTTGCATTATCCATCCTCCGGCGGCATGATTGAGTATCACGTTATACAACGACGATGAGCCGCATTCAATGGTTTTACCGGTCGTCGTCGCAGCGAACGTAACCGTACCATTACTATGTGTAAAGCTTCCATTATTATCAAAATTTCCTTTGAGCGTCATCGCACTCGGCGCCGTAAATACGCCACCAGATTGAATAGTAAAATTTCCATTCGCGGTGATGGCATCAGCGGCCGTAATGGTGCCACTAATCTCAACCGAGTTCACGGACAATCCAACGGAGGTGAAGGTCTTACTGGCTCCGGTCATAACGATCGTGCTCGCGCCCGGAGTCAGTGAGGTAATACCGGTAAAATCAAGATTACCGCCCACGGTCCACGTTCCCGCACCTAAGAGAAGTGGAATATCCCCATAACCAACTGCTGTGAGATCGCCACCGATGGTTATGTTTGGATTGTTCGTCGCCGCGGTAAAAGTAATTCCACCGTTTCCGCCATCATCAAAAATAACGGAACCGGCAATCGTTATGGTTCCGGACGCATTACCGATCGTAGTGGTGTTATTTTCGGAGTAGAAACGAACGGTTCGTGTGCTCCCAGAAAATATTCGGGTCGGGACCGTCAAGGGCGCCGAGGAAGCGTCGAAGGTTACATTACTTGAAACCGTCCCACCCGTACCGAGTGAACCAGTTACATATAATGTACCAGCTCCATCAATTGTGCCCTGTGGGTTCGTCGTACCAAGTACCAAGATTTGTAGCCCCGACCCAATTGATAAGATTCCGGTCGAACCAACGCTCAGTGTATTGGTAACCGAAATATTGGTACCCGCCGTCGTGACGGTCCCGGTCGTCGCCGGATGAACGCTCAGGTTGTAGAGCGTTTGACTAGCCGAGGTAATGGTCGCGCTGGCGCCGTCCATCGTGAGCGTATTGCCGGCGGTCGACGTGTACGTACCACTCGTAAAATCGACGTTACCGCTCACGGTCCACGTACCGGTGCCGGAAAGAATGATCTCATTAGCCGCGCCAACTCCGGTGTAATCAAGCGCACCACCAATGACGACCGCCGGATTATTCGTCACACCGGTGATGGTGATGTGATTGGGTGAGGCGGCTTCGGCCATAACATACAGGTTCCCGTTGATCGTTATCGTTTGACTAGCACCTGTTCCGAGGGTAACTGTTCGAGCGTTTGCGCTCGCTCCGTACACTTCAACCTGCCCGCCGTAAGTACG
This sequence comes from uncultured Gammaproteobacteria bacterium, assembly GCA_964349465.1. Classification (GTDB taxonomy): domain Bacteria; phylum Patescibacteriota; class Patescibacteriia; order SBBC01; family CAIJZX01; genus CAYGGC01. The sequence goes on along the minus strand of CAYGGC010000008.1, from coordinate 12,741 downwards.
CGCTGGGATAATCATCGCCCCGTTGACCGTGTCAAAACGCATAATGGAACTCAACGTCCCACTCGTCGTCAGCGTTGTGGCACTATTTTGGTAGGTCAATCGACCGGCGCCACTGATCGTGCCATTGACTGAGAGCGTCGTACCAGAGTTTCCAGACAACACCATTGTTCGATTTGCGCCGAGACTGAATGTATCATTCGCGGCGACGGTGAGGAGACCACTGACTGTTCCATCCGAACCACTAACCGAAATAGTTCCGGCTGTGCTTGGGTCAATCGTCAGGTTCACGAAGGTTTGTGCTGCCGGTGTTAAGGTCGCGCTTGTGCCAGTCATGGTAAAAGTGTTCCCGGCGCTTGTCGATAACGTCCCACCGGTAAAATCGATATTTCCACCCACTGTCCAGGCACCCGATCCCGAATACACATATCTTGTCGGTCCACCAAAACCAGTAAAATCTACGCTACCAGCAATGTTGATGTTTGGATTATAGGTATTGCCAAAAATATATTGTGCTTGAGCATCCCCATCAACAAAGAATAATGATCCAGCAACTGTAAGTGTTTGTCCGGCACCGGTCCCAAGATCAATCGAGCCATCGCCATTTTGCGTATAGAGCTCCAGATCCGATCCAAATGTGCGGGCTGGAACATTCATGATCGCGGCCTCAAATTGACCGAAACGAACTACTGACGATACGATTCCGGTCGACGGAAAAACCGTTGCAGAATTTCTATATTCAAGCCGTCCAGTGCCAGAAATCGTTCCGTTTAGTATTAAAGAAGTTCCGCTATTCGCCGACAAGGTTACTGTACGCCCGCTATTGATCAACAGCGTATCACTAGTTGCAATTGAGAGAAGCTCGCTCACAACGAGATCAGAGTTTTGCAGAGTAATCGTTCCAGTCGTGGCGGGATCAATCGTGAGGTTCGCTAAAGTTTTTCCACCACCATCAATCGTGTTCGCAGTCCCGGTCATGCTCACGGTTGAACCAGTCACGGTTGGGGTTCCGCTTCCGCCAAGCACGACGTTTCCGGCCACGGTATGTGTTGCGCCGGCCAGGGTTACCGTCCCACTGGAGACGATAGAAAGGTTTTGCAGTGTCTGTCCGTTGCTCGTTAGCGTGCCAGTTCCATCCATAGTCAACGTGTGGCCGGCGCTAGCCGTAAACGTCGCGCCTGAGTGCGTAAAGTTTCCGCTAACTGTCCATGTACCCGAGCCGGTCATAACCGAGCCGCCACTCAACGTCGCTGAACCATTCAGATCAAGTGTTCCAGCGCCGCCGGTAAAACTCGATCCGCTCACGGTGAGCCCACCGTTCAGAGTTTGTGTTTGCGTTCCACCTAGATACGCGCCATTCCCAACCGCGAGAGTAAATGCGTTCGTGACTGTCAACACGCTGCTGCTCGTTGAAAGCGTACCGCTATCTAGCGTTAAGGTTCCGCCGACAACGAGCGCGGCTCCGAGAGTGAAGGTTGCGGTTCCGGCCGTACCGTCGGCATACTTCCCCGCCCCAAGCGCAGTCGCTTGAGCCGCGGTCACGGCGGATGAGAATATTCGAATATCATCAATCTTCCCATCAAACGGCGCATCAGCGTCCGACTCTGCACCAAGTCGTAAGGCCAATGAATTCGAAAGATCGTTGACGTTCCCGATTGTACCAGTCTGCGTCGCACTGTTATCAGATCCATTAATATAGATCTTGCTATTTACCGCCGAGGCCTGGTCCCAAATAACCACGAAGTGATTCCAGCCAGTCGAGGTGAAGGTAGAAACTGAAGCTAATTCAAATTCATCCGTGCCGTCCGACGCCTCGAAACGCAATTTGTCGCTGGCCGCATCAAGCCAAACGATATATCCAACATCAGATGCGGTATTGCCGTTACGCTTGGCAACGATCACGTCATCCGTCGTTGCTGTGTCGCGATTAAACCAACCAGAAATCGTCAGGCTGGCCGTGTCATCAGCATCAATCACATCGCCCATAGTCACGTAGTCGTCGGTCCCATCAACATCAAGACCTGCGACATTGTCATACGTCGTGGTACCGTTGAGCGATGTGGTTGGGGCCGGAGCGTTCGTTAGAACACCATCCCGTGAGTTACCAGAACTATCCTTGGCGGTGAGCCCCGAGCCTTCATCAAGCTTCCAGTACCCGGCGAGGTTGCTGATAGTCGGATCTTCCAATCGAAGGTTGTTGACCGTCGAAGTAACCGAAACGGTTTGACTACTAGCCGCATCAAGAACCACCGTGCCGGTCTGAGCGGTAAACGTGCCGCCACTTTGATTAAGCGTTCCAGCGTGAACCGTGTAGTTTGACGACGAAACATCGATCGTGCCATTTGATATCCCGAGTGTCCCTGTCACCCACAAACGATCACGCAGTGTCCATGACCCACCGCTGCCGGCGATCGTGAGATTATGAAAACGTTGTTGCCCGGACTCGATGACTTTCCCGCCCGATCCGCCGTCGAGAACGACCGCTCCACTTCTCGGGATCAGAACGCCATAGTTTTGGAAACTGCCGCTCACGTTCAATGAATAGTTTTGTGCATTGTCCGCATCAAGCGCGCCGCTGGCGATCGTGAGATCACCATTCACATCAAGATTTCCACCAAGCGTAAAGGTCGCCGCACTGGTGCCGATATGAAATCCAGTTCTGAGACTTTGAATTTCTTGGGCCGTTAACCCACGCCGATAGATGCGGACGTCGTCAATTTTTCCGTTAAAAAATTCATCCATAACCGTGGTATCACGCGCGCCAATTCGTGTATTCCGTGCGCTCGAAGCAATGGCCAGCCCCGCCGATACCTGCGAAGCAACCTCGACGCCATTGATGTAAGCCCGCAACGTCGTCCCGTCGTACGTGCCGGCAACGTGCTGCCACGTTGTTCCATTGACGACCAGCGCGCCTGTGCCGGAGCCGCTGCTACTGATGTTCGCGCTTCCAATTCGGAAATTCAAGATGTTGCCAAATTGAAATAGCGAGTAATCATAATACGGAGCGTTGTGGTCTTGATTATCTGATTTACCAACGATCACCGCAGTTTTTGATACATCGGGCTTTATCCAAGCCGACAACGAAATTTTTCCGGCAAATTGAGAATTGAGAAAGGCCGGTCTTCCGAGATCGACATAATTTGAACTGCCATCAAAATCAAGGCTTTGTGGATTTGCATATTGTAGAGTGGGCACGTCACTCGATATAGTCGGGGTAGCTGTGTGCGTACCGGTGTGTCCCAGTCCACTTGAATCAGCCGCCGTTGTGCCAGACGTTTCGTCCAACTTCCAATAACCCACGAGTCCATCGGAAACAGCTAAGTTACCGTAACTGCCACTGGCCGGAATCGTGACGCCAGACGTCGCCGCGTAGGTGATTGATCCGGTTCCAGTCAGTGTTCCGCCGGACGTCGTCACCGACCCACCAAGAATGAGACTTCCACCGGTGAAACTCAGCGTCCCGGCGCTGACCGTCAAAGCGTTCGTGACTGTTGCCATTGTTGTGCCTGACCACGTCGTTGTTCCTGCTGACGTCTTGGCGAAATTATAAAACGATACACTCCCGGCCCCACCACCAAGGCTCGTGCCATTGACCGTGGTGGTTGGAGTGCTGCCGCCCGAGAGGAGCGCCCCGGTACCGCTGGTGATGAGGTTGCCACTAATAACCACGTTCGACCGCTGATCAACCGTCACGCCCGTGTTGATCGTGAAATTATTATTGATCGTCAGTGTGTCACCCCCACTAAATAAGATGCAGGTTCCGGCGGCCGAGAGTGTAAGATTGTACAGTGTCATCGAACCATTGATCGTTCCGCACGTACCGCTGACAGTTAGCGTTGGTGTTCCGGCAGTCGTCGTAATTGTGCCACCCGCATTCGTTAACCCGCCGCCGGAAACGGTTGTGTCGCCATTAATCCGCATTGTCCCGCCAGTTGCTTGAATGCCGTACATCGTATTACCGCTCGTCGCTAACGTAACGACACTGCCAGTGTTAGCTACAATATAATTGTTTGTCACGGTAACAGTTCCCCCCGGGGAATACGTTGTTCCCGCCGTCACAAAAATTTGTGAAGAAAAAAGGTTCGAGAGCGCGTTCGCAGAAACGGTGAAACCAATGTTACTATTCTGTTCGCTATCGTATTGGTCGAGATCCGCGTTCGTGATGGGACCGGCGTCGGCATGGCCAAGGGACACAACGTCCTGAGCTAAATCGAGCGTCATATTCGACGGCGAAGCAGCCGCCTTCGTGACATAACTTGCATGGACCGTCGCGTCGTCAACAAAAACTGTAACGACGTCGGATGGATTCACGCTGACGCCAGTCACCGCATAGGCGCCAGTATCATCGGTACAGGTTCCGCTGTACGCGCCAGCACCATTCACGCGAACCCTAACGGTTAACGACCCGTTCGAACCGCAGGCGTATTCAATTAAATCGATATCATAAATGATTCCAGAAATATCAATATTCGTCGCGGCCGCGGCGCGTTGATAATCCTGTGTCCCAATACCCAGGACAACAACCACCGCCAAAAACATGGTCAACGCGTGATGAAAATTGTGGATGGGTTTGATCATTTGATGGTAAAGGCCGAGCTCCAGGGGCTCAAGCGGCCGTAGGAATCAGTATAACGAATGCGCAGTGTCCTTGCGGCCCGTGATTGTCGCGTGACGCGAAGGGTTGCGAGTCCATTAGTAGCGTTCAGGGCGTACTGGCTCGCCCTTTTTCCGTCAAGAGAGATTTCAACGGTAGCTGGTTTTGTGAACTTCGCAACCACCGTTATCTCTGACCCGCGAGCAACGGCCGAGAGAACTTTTGGAGCTGAAATTCCGGCCGCCAGTGTGGTAAATTTTTTACTCGCAGCGACGGTGTGTGATCCAGCCGCTGTTACCACGGCCGTATACCGCGTCAAAGGATTAAGCTTCTTCATCACTACGCGATGTGTGGTGGCATACGGTCGTCCAACGTAGGCACTTGTTTCTGAGGCTGACGTCAAACGAAGGCGCGCCCGCACCGGTTCCGTGGTTGTCCATGTCACAACGACGGAGCGCGGAGTTAGTGACGTTACAGTCAGGCCATTGATCGTGGTGCCGTTGGTAATAAACGTTCGATCACCGGACCGCACAATGTCGCCACTGCTATTTGTGGCCCGGATCCGATAGTGATAGAGTGTCGCCCGAGTTAAATCGGTCAGAATAATCGATTGGGTTGTCGCTGCTGCGACTGTCGACGAGAGGCCGTAGGCGATGGTTGGACCATACTCAAGGATGGCGCTTGCCAGTTCGGACGTCCCCCATTCAATCGTCGCCGTTGTGGTTGAAGTGTTTGTTACGGTAATCGATGACATCACTAAATCTGTTTGCACGGCAATAACTCGCGTCGCCGAGTACGGCGAGTACACATTTGAACCTTCCGGATCAATTGTGCGAGAGCGCCAATACCATGTCCCGGCCGAGAGCGCGTTTGTGACTGTGTACGTTGCGGTCGCACCCGAGGCGTAGCGCGTGTTACCAAGGCGGTTTTGGCTGGTCCAGCCAAACTGACTATCGGTCTGGCGAATCGTTCGAAGTGCGCCGCTGGTAAATCCCGGATCAGTATCGAGCTGGATTTCGTAGGCTAAACTATCGCTCTCACCCGCATCGGTCGCCATCATAATAATACTTGGGGTTGGCGTGACGCTGGCACGATCGCTTGGCGTCGCGATGATCGGGGTCGTCGGCGCTTGATTTGACGATAGACTCACACCAAACAGTGTTGGCTGAGTATTCGCGGTTGCGACGAGCAGTGCTCGCCAACGCAAGCTTAATCCGCCACTCGGAAACGACCCGGCTTGAGCGGCTACCTCATCGGGCGTATTCGCCTCACTACTTGTCTGGTTCGACGTTGCCCAAGCGGAGCCATTCCACCACAACCAACTCGCACCATCATCATTCGACAGAACGAATTTCACGCTGCCGTTTTGGTCGCCGACATCAGCATAAAAATTTTGCAACCGTCCGAACGTGATACTTGTGGTTGGCGTGACGGTCGCCGTCGCCGCGACATATTGCGGCGCCTCAGTTCCGGCTGTGACAGCTGAACCATCAGCCGCTTGCCAAGCTTTCAAATCGTTGTAACTCGTTTGACTATTGAAGGTCCCGAGGGCGAGATAGGCGTTCTTCGTAGTACACGGACACGTTCCTTCATACCAAATATCATACCCAACAATCACTTCGTCGACTGAGGCGGCCGTCGCTCCGTTGACGTAGGCGGTCGTTGTATGGTTCGTACTCGATACGTAGTTGTAAGAAAAGCCTAACCGATAATCTTGCGCGGTGTTGATCGTGTATGGAACGTTGCTGCCAAGCTGGCCGAAGGCCCAGTGATAAAATTGAATACGATCATTCGTCGCATCGAAGTTCGTATGATATTCCTCGTTACCGAACGCTTGGGTTGAATGAAAGGTTGGCGAAGCGATACTTCCACCAGCATTGATATTTGCAGTAACCTCTAACTGCCAATCATCGCTTAAATTTATCGTCGTTGCCGTGTCGCGAGAAAAACGATCGCCCGCGACTTGACTACCGGTAAACTTCCAGCGATTAGACACGATATCCCAGCTCGACGTACTCTCGGTCCAGCTCCCATAGGTGCTTTGATCTTTGGAATTAAATGAAGTGTAGTACGGGTAGACATTTGCTAATCGGGTCGGGCGCATGGTCGCATCCGGATTTCCATAATAGAGATAGTAGTTCGTATCACTGGCGCTCGTCGAAATTGACGATTGAACTTTGAACCGTTGGACGGTCGCACTCACAATATCTATTTCCACCGGCACAAACGCGCTACCGTTCCAGAAAACTAATCGGACGTCGTCATAGTCACTTTGGATTTTTCCAGCGGTAATAAGGGCGCCAAGGTCTTGCGCCAAATCAAGCGTGTGGCTCGTCGTCAACGCTTCCGTCCCGGCCGTCACGGTTATCTGTTTACGATACTGAAAATTTTTATCCCACCAAGCAGTCGTCGGAGTTGGTGTCACCCGTCCACTGCTCACGGTTGCGCCGCTGAGCGTATACGGACTTGCCGATGAAAAATCAAAATCTGTTAGCCCGCTCGTATACCCGTGATCAACCGTGGTGACTGCTTGGTTGTTCGTAACCGTCACGAACGTGGCGGTTGAGGCCGTCGTACTCACCTGTCCAGCTAACGCGCCGCCGGTGGTAAGGTTTGTTGAGTCAACGATAACCCAGTATGAACCCGGCACGACATCGGTGAATCGATAATACCCAGTTTGTGTCCCAAGCGTATTTGGATCATCGCCACTGGTCGTCGTCGAGTACAGATCATCTGTCGTTGGATCGTACAAGGCATCGCCATCATCAAGATACAAACGAAGGGTTACTCCGTTCACACCGGCTTCACTACCATCATGAACTCCGTCGGCATCGCTATCCGTCCAAACATCATCGCCAATCGATCCGTATGACACTTCTTGAATCGTTACTGGTGATCCAGTCCACGCCAGTTCATCGAAATCTAATTTTTGATTGGTGGTGCCGTCGATCCGCGCAAAATATTCTCGACCATGATCAGCGAAATACTCTGACGCGTAGGCATTATTTTCTATCGTTGGAAAACCAGCCTGCGAACCATACCCCGAGTACAAACTTGTGGAGCTGACATACTTCACACACGGCTGAGGGCTACAGTTGTCAGTAAAGGCGATGTAGTTTGTGCCATTATGCTCAATCCGATGCGACGACTCTGACGTATAATCATCCGTGGTCGGAATCCGACCATACTCTCGCCAGGTCACTAAATCTTCCGATGTTGCAATTGCAATCGTCATGAGATTCGCCGGAGCCGATAATGTCGTCCGCGTACTCAACGTCATTACCCATTGATGTTCGTTTTGGTCCCACGTCACATTCGCGTCACGACAGGCCGCGCCATCAGAACTGTTTGCTGTATCGTAATAGACACCCCAGGTAAACGTTGAACAGTCGACCACCGGCGTCGTACTGTACTTCGTCCATGTGTTCAAGTCAGTCGACGTCGCCAATCCAATTTTCTGGACCCACGTATTCGATCCGTTTTTGTAAACGCCGGTGTAGTACATATAGTATGTACCGTCACGCTCAACGATCGACGGCGCCCAAATATCGTAATCATCAAAATCGGACCCGCCGTCAGGCGCGAGGACAAATCCAACTTCGGTCCAATTTTTTAAGTCAGTCGATGTTAGATGCATCAACCCTCGTCGTAAGGCATCACAACCAAGCGCTACGTCGCACCAAATCGCGTACGCATGCCAAACGCCATCCTTCCGCACGACCGCAAAATCTTTTGGACGCTGGTTACTTAAGGGCTGATAGAGGACGGCTTCGGCCGGCTGGAGGGAGGAAAAGGCGAAAAAAAGCCCAAAAACAACAAAAAGGCCGACATTGAGGGCCCATAACAGTCGAAATCGACGGTTTTTCTGCCTTCTACCAATAAACATGTTTTTTACTCTTTATTTTCTTTTATTTTAGCATAAAAATGACACTTTGTCAATAATTTGAAGTAATATTGGAACATATATTATAGATTTGTCAAGTATACACATTTCCTCCCCAATTATCCTTGACAAACCCTGCTGTTCGCTGTAGGCTATTCACTACTGAAATATAACTATTGAATCGGCTCTGATGCGTAATTCCCTAACCCAGGAGATCAACGTCGGCTAAGCCCGCCAGAGCGTACGATGCGCTTCGAGCCGCCGACCAGGCGGTTTTTCAATCCCCTCATACAGAGACAACATGGGATTGATTCCGCACCGAGATTCGAGGCTGCGGGATCACACAAGCACTTTACAGAAACGACTAGTGAACACCGAAGAAAGCAGATAACGAGATTATCTTCCTCCTTCGCTCTTCAAAAGATTTGTGGGGGACCACAACCAGCCAGGGGTTCGTATGGACCTCCCTCTTGGTTGGACCTGTTGGTCCTCCGCCACTATGCGCCAGGGCCTGCGGCCCACTGACACCCGTCATTCCGCCCGGTCGCGGATATGGTGTGGCCAGTCCTGGCGCGCTTTGTTCCCGAGCTCGGGGCGTCACAACCGCTCCGGGCGCGGCCTCCGGACAACAGTGGCTTCCCGACTCGGGATGAAACCTAGCGGGGTGTCCGGACGAGCCTAGGAGGGTGAGTTGAATGATCACTCTCGGTCTTTCTCCTGCTGGCACTGGCTAGCGTGTGGGATTGACCCCCCGACCTGGCTCTCCGGCCCCCGCGTACTGTTCGCACTTTACCCTATTGACTCCACTGACTGGTTGTACGGCCTTGAATTCGTACATCTCCCAGTGACGTTAATCCTGCAGTTTGACAACTGAATATGGGTAACACGAGAAACATTGCTTGCAAAAGCAATGAAGTGAATATCATATTGTCTGATCAACGCTCAGGAATATGATGAATGGAAACAAGCATCTTAAAATTGAGTAATGAAACGGCACCACAATCGTGGTTCCGGTGTCATGCTCTCGTCTAGAAATCTCGCGAGTCACAATAGTGATTCGAAAGATTAGAACCCTGATCCACGCATATTAAGCTACGTGTGGATCGTGTCTCGACAATATGTCAGAACACAAAGGGCGTATGGTGGATGCCTCGACAGATATGAACGATGAAGGACGTAGGAGCCTGCGATAAGCCTCGGGAAGGTGGCAACCAACCTGTGATCCGGGGATGTCCGAATGGGGAAACCCGGTGGTGACGTAAGTCATCATCACCCATGCCTGAATATATAGGGCGTGAGGAGACAACCCAGCGAACTGAAACATCTTAGTAGCTGGAGGAAGAGAAAAAAATGCGTGTCTGTAATTTCAGAGCGGCTCGAAAGGGCCACGCTGAATTTATTGACACATATTCCCTTAGTAGTGGCGAGCGAAACGGGAACAGTCCAAACCTTAGAAGTTCCTTCCGCAAGGGAGGACGGCTCACAAGGCTTTATGCATCTAGGGGGTTGCGAGAGGATAACGTCTGAAGCTTGTGACTTCAGGAGAAAACGCGCATGTTGAATTATTATCTGGCCTGTTGAATTAGTAGGGTCAGATAATGGTTTGACCAGCTCATAGCCGAACCGCCTTGGAAAAAGCGGCCAGAGACGGTGATAGCCCGGTAGGCGAAATGAGCCCTCAAAAGCTTTTCTGGTTATTCGACTCAAGTAACACGGGACCCGTGAAATCCTGTGTGAAGCTGGGAGGACTAGACTCCCAAGACTAAATATTATATCTGATCGATAGTGAACGAGTACCGTGAGGGAAAGGTGAAAAGCACCCCGGTGAGGGGAATGAAATAGTATCTGAAACCATACGCTTACAAGCAGTTGTAGTCCGCAAGGATAACAGCGTGCCTATTGAAGAATGAACCTACGAGTTGTTTCGTCCGACGAAGATTAAGGTCGAGCAGACCGAAGTCGCAGTGAAAGCGAGCCTTCAGTGGCGTTGTTCTGAATGAGTCTGTCCCCAAGCTTGCTTGGTGGCTGACTCATGATGAACTAGTCGTCCGAAACAGACCCGAAGCCGTGTGAGCTACCCTTGACCAGGATGAAGCGACAGTAACATGTCGTGGAGGTCCGAACCCGTGAGTCGTGCAACGCTCTGGGATGAGTTGAGGGTAGAGGAGAAATTCCAATCGAACTCGGCGATAGCTGGTTCTCCGCGAAATAGTTTTTGGACTAGCGTTAGATGTTTCATCATGGTGGTAGAGCACTGAATGGGACTGCGTGGGGCAACCCTAGTAGTTCCAACCAAACTCCGAATGCCGTGATGGCAAAGTCTAGCAGTCAGTCCGTGGGGGCTAAGCTCCACCGGACGTGAGGGGAAGAACCCAGATCTCCAACCAAGGTCCCTAAATCGATGCTCAGTGTGTAAAGGTAGTCTTGGGGCTCAAACAACCAGGAGGTTGGCTTAGAAGCAGCCATCCTTTAAAGAAAGCGTAACAGCTCACTGGTCGAGCCTCGGGGCGCCGAAAATGTACCGGGACTTAAGCATCGTACCGCAGTTGAGGATTGTTACGTCAGTGATGATGTGGCAGTGGTAGCGGAGCGTTCTGTACGTGCCGAAGCGGGAAGCGCGAGCAACCGTGGAGTGTACAGAAGTGAGAATGTAGGTATAAGTAGCATAACAGCGGGTGAAAACCCCGCTCGCCGTAAACCCAAGGTTTCCTGGGCAACGCAAATCGTCCCAGGGTGAGTCGGGCCTAAGTCGAGGCCGAAAGGCGTAGATGATGGACAGCAGGTTAATATTCCTGCACGGTGACGTGATTATCCCAGTGATGACGCAGGTTCGGATTCTGCAGGTTCTTTGGTTATGTGCCTGCCGCAAGGCGCAGACTGGTCCGCGAGGACTGGCCAATGCAGGAAAAGAATCGGCCGAGAAAAGTCACTGGGTTACGTCACGGCATCCCCGTACCGTAAACCGACACAGGTGGGTGGGCAGCAAATCTGCCAAGGCGTACGAGAGAACCCTCGTTTAGGAACTCGGCAAAACAGTGGCCGTACCTTCGGTACATGGCCTGCCCTATCGCAAGATAGGGCTGCAATAAATGACGTCAACCGACTGTTTACCAAAAACACAGGTCCCTGCTAAAGCGTAAGCTGATGTATAGGGGCTGATGCCTGGCCAGTGTCAGAACGTTAAGGGGAGAGGTTAACGCCTTGATCCGAAGCGCTGATGAACGCCGGCGGTAACTATAACCGTCCTAAGGTAGCGAAATTCCTTGTCGGGTAAGTTCCGACCTGCACGAATGGCATAACGAGTTGACGACTCTCTCAACGAGGGACTCGGCGAAATTACAAGACGAGTAAAGATGCTCGTTACCCACAGTTAGACGAAAAGACCCCGTGAAGCTTTACTATAACTTGGCATTGCTTTCACGATTTACGCGCTCAGTATAGGTGGGAGACTTTGAAGTCCTGGCTCTGGCTAGGATGGAGTCGCAATATGAAATACCACCCTCGCGAATTGTGAAGGCTCACCGTGGACCGTTATCCGGTTCGTGGGACAGTGTCTGGTGGGTAGTTTAACTGGGGCGGTTGCCTCCTAAAATGTAACGGAGGCGTTTACAAAGGTCGGCTAGGCTGGAATGGAAACCCAGTCGATAGGGCAAACCCACATGCCGGCTTAACTGCAAGACCAACAAGTCGAGCAGATACGAAAGTAGAAGTTAGTGATCCGACGATCGCACATAGGCGCGTCGAAGCTCAACGGACAAAAGTTACTCCGGGGATAACAGGCTGATCTCCTCCAAGAGTCCACATCGACGAGGAGGTTTGGCACCTTAACATTGGGGTGCATAGGAAGAGATTCCTATCCAAAGAAATATCGGCTTATAACGGTGAACCCCTACCCTGCTCAGTGGAAATAGCAGCAGGCGGGCAATACCGTGGGAAGTCTACAGAAATTCTGTATGACCCCGTAACGACTGATTCGAAAGAAGAGACTCTCTGCGAAATTGAAGTGACTGTGTCAGAGGGTAATACGCCGAATCCTGTAATACAAACTCACATCATGTCTCGAGCTTGTCGAGAGGCTACAATGGAGTACAGGAATAAGATATAGTCTACGCTATACGATAAGTATGGAATTCAGTACGATGTCGGCTCATCGCATCCTGGGGCTGGAGAAGGTCCCAAGGGTTTGGCTGTTCGCCAATTAAAGCGGTACGTGAGCTGGGTTCAGAACGTCGTGAGACAGTTCGGTCTCCTATCTACTGTGGGCGTT
>CAYGGC010000007.1:0-58669 GCA_964349465.1 uncultured Gammaproteobacteria bacterium | reverse complement strand
CAAAGCGGTTGAGGAGTAAGAAACATATTTCGCCGGACCAGCTGACGACGTCGTGGTATTGGTGTTGGTTGGCGAAGTGTTCGTATTGGTCGTCGTGCTATTTGTATTATCATTAATCAACTGACCATCCGGGCCAATCATTGTCCCATCTGGTTTTATCATCGTGCCATCCGGTTTGACCATGGTTCCATCGAGTTTTACCATAGTCCCGTCTGGACTTACAATTGTCCCATCGGCTTCAACCGTATCCTGGTTCGTCGGACTCGTCGAATTTATCAGAACCTCTTTTTTCGTATCTCGTGTAGCCATATAGCCAATTCCGCCAATGGCGGCTAGCACCGCAATCATCACGGCAATCATCGGGACTGGTTTCATAAATATGTCCTTTCGTTAGTGGTAACAGCGTTGATCATTTATTGTTTTCTTTGGGCCAGGTACCGGCCAATAATTTTTCCACCCAGTAGGGCTACGATCGCATATAACGTCGTTGGCTGGACGGCGCCACTGAGGGTTTCGTAGAAGAGAATCCCGACAAGGACTGTCGCCACACTGAGAAAAGCTACGTGGCTTGATGACCAGGTAATAGTTCGATCGCGCTCATCAGGCTTGGCTTTTTCCCAAACCGCGGCTAGGACTAACAGCGCGGCGATAATACCAAAATCTCGGCCAAGTCTCGTTGGTAAATGCATGACCTTGACTTGCATCGACAGCACTTCCACAATAATAGCGCCGGTTGCGATAAGAAGAAGTTTACGCATATATTACTCCCAGAAAAATAAGGACTCGACGCTACACCCGAGCAATCTAGCTAGATCCATTCCTAAGGCGACCGACGGAATATAGTTTCCCTTTTCGATCGCAACAATCGTTTGCCGACTTACCCCAACCTGCTTCGCGACCTCTTCCTGGGTTACGCCTTTCATTTCGCGGCAATGTCTGACCCCATTCATAAGCTTTTTTGCCATACTCAATGTAGTATACGGGGCGACATTTCGTATGTCAAGTTAACTTGACATCTCTCTTTTTCTCCTTGTTAATTACTACGTAATGTAGTAGACTCCACGAAACAAACTCGAGGTCTATATCGTAGTATAAGGGATGAGTACCTCCCTGCTTATTCGTTACGCCGCCTGGATGCCACCGTTTGAGCCCATTGCCGAAGCGACTGTGACCCCAGCCGAGATCCAAAGCATGCCAGATGAGCAACTGGTTCGGCGCGCCCAGCACGGACTGCAATTGGCGTATACCGTCTTAGCCGAACGATATTGGCAAAAACTCCTGCGCTATGTTCGGCGGATTTTACCGAATACGAATGAGGCCGAAGATATTGTCCAAGATGCGCTCCTGAAAGCCTACACAAATCTGAATGGTTTTGATCCCAACCGTCGTTTTTCTCCTTGGATCTACCGCATTGCGCATAACACTATCGTCGACCACGCCAAAACCCTTGGCCGTCGGCCACTCCCGTTTTTTGATCCAGAAGTCCTGTTTCCCCACCCGATCGCCAAAGAGCGGCCTGATACCGAAGTGGAGCTCGCTTCGATTCGGCAACTCCTCGAAACACATCTCGACCGTCTACCGTCGAAGTATCGCGAACCACTTGTCCTACGGTACCAAGAAGAGTTATCCTACCGCGACATCGCCGATGTTCTCCATCTTCCGACTGGTACGGTTAGTATTCGCATCAAACGTGGACTCATACTTTTACGATCAACCATCGCCCCTGAACTATCATGACCGATCAGCATCCCCCACAATCTTTCCTTGACAAGCTTCAATCCACGGTTGCCATCCGGCCGAAGTGGCGCTTTTGGCTCGATCACCTCGCGGTTGGTGCGGCAATTGTGTTGGTCGCTGTTGGCCTCGTTTATATCGCCAGTTTCGTTACCTTCCTCTGGCGCAGTGCTAAATTTTCCGCTCTACCAGCACTTGGCCCGGACGGCTATCGCGTCTTCGCTCGTATTTTCCCTTGGTGGCACCTAGTGTTTATTGTACTCGGCATCATCGCCTTCATCTATCTCCTCCGACGTCACACTAAACTGTATCGTTGGCCATTAGCCATGACCTTGGGCGTGTTTCTCTTCGCCTTTGTGACCGCCGCTTTCGTCACCGACACCACTCGCGTCCACGATCGCCTTACGAATCGCCAGATTGACGGCATGCCAGTTCCCTTCGTTGGTAGACTCTATCGCGGACAAGCTGGCATCGCCCAAGGCGTTGTGACGGCCGCCACCATCACCAAGATTGGGGAGCAAGACCTCACGGTTACTGTCGGGCAAAAAAAAGTTAAAGTGACTATTAGCGAAGCGACGCGCTTACCGGCCGACTGGGATCCAAAAGTTGGCGATGAGATTGTTGTCTTGGGTAAGCAGGATGATGGAAAAATTTCCGCCGTCGCGATCCACGACGCCGATGAACTTCCCGATCGTCAACCTTTCCGCGTTTACCACGAAAACCTTCCTCCGCCACCCGACCTGTACTAACTACGTCACTTCCGCCCCCGCGATCGCGGGGGTTTTTTGAAACAAAAATCCGCGGTCATCGTAGTACAGAGTGAGAGCCTGTCTGCAGGCAGAGCAATCACTTCATTCTTAAGCGATATCCGCATGAAACATACAAATACGTTCGTGGTGGCTACTGTCCTCGCAAGCTCCATCGGTTTAGCTGGTATTGGTATCAGCCGAGCGCAAACGGCTGATACGGCGAGTACGGCCGTTGACACCGCTGTAACCGCAACTACCTCGACGAGCACCGCGGCAACAACGACAACGCCAGTGACTGGTATTGGGCGGCATCATGGCAAAGACCTAGCGGAACTAGCCACAAAATTCGGCATGACCGCGACCGAAGTACAAACCGCTCTTGAGTCCGGAACGCCGATGTACCAGATCGCCGCTGAGCATGGGGTCACGTACGCCGAAGAAAAGGCAAGCCGTCTAGCTGAGATGAAAACCCAGCTCGACAGCATGGTCAAGGTTGGGTATATGACCCAGACCGAGGCTGACGCGGCCTACAAAGAAGCGCAGAGTAGCACCTTGATGGGTGGTCTCGGCTTCGGTGGGCCACACGGACGCCACTAACACGTTTTTGTTGCGGTCAGGCCACGCCACTCACCTCCGGCGGATCGGCCTGACTGCGACGAACTCGTTTATTCATTTTTTATACTGTTATGAGCGCTTTTTCTCGAGGAACAAGAAACACCTTTCGAAACCCACTTCGCACAATCTCGGTCACGGCCATTCTTGGAATTAGTTTAGGGATGGTGGTCGTAATGCTCGCGGCGCGAAGCGCGGTTGATAACCGAATTGCCGAAGTAAAATCCTCCATCGGGAACACGGTGACCGTGGCACCGGCTGGAGCCCGAGGGTTTCTTGGTGGCGGTGAACCATTAACCACCGCCAACGTTACGAATATTCAGCAACTCAACCACGTGACGAGCGTCGTGGCCACTATTGATGCCCAGCTCAACACCGATACCACTTCGCTACAAAGTGCAACTGAGGCCGGCACCCTCGGCGGACGTGGTTTCCGCGCCTTCCGAGCGCCGACTGGTAGTAGCGGTTCCTCAACTCAAACGACCACCGACCTACCAGAGAATTTTTCTCCTCCAATCTTTGCTGTTGGGACAAACGATCCGGCCAACCCGGGGAGCATGATTGGCTCATCACTCACCCTCTCGAGCGGGCAAGCTTTTACGGCTGGGGCAACAGAAAGCGTGGCTATGGTAGGAACCACTCTTGCTGAAAAAAATTCCCTGGTTGTCGGATCAACATTTACCGCCTATGCGACGACCCTAACTGTCACCGGAATTTACGATGCTGGGAACCAGTTCGCTAATAATTCGGTTGTTTTCCCGCTAGCAACGTTGCAAAAAATTTCTGATCAGGTTGATCAGGTCACCTCAATTGTCGCTCACGTTGACTCAGTCGAAAATCTTTCAACCGTGACCTCGTCCATAACCAAGCAGTTAGGTGATGCCGCTGATGTCACATCATCAGAAAATACTGTCGCCGAGGCCATCACGTCGTTAGAAAATATTCGGACTATCGCTGCTACCAGTCTCTTCGGCGCACTTATTGCAGCAACGGTCATCACACTGCTCACTATGATGATGATCGTCCGCGAACGCCGTAAGGAAATTGCGGTCTTAAAATCCATCGGTGCTGGTGACCGTACGATCGTGGCGCAGTTTATGACCGAATCAGTTATGCTATCGCTACTCGGCAGCGTGGTCGGTACCGTTCTCGGTTTCGTCCTGAGTAATCCAATCTTGAAAGCCTTATTAACATCCAGCCAGGGCGCGGCTAATGGACCAACTCGGATTGACGGACCAGGTGGCGGCGCTGTTCGCTTTGCGGTTGGAGGCTTTCGCGCAGTGCAGGGTGCGGTTCAAGACCTGCAAGCCATCATCGATTGGCACATTCTTCTCTATGGTCTCGAGGCGGCCGTGTTCGTCGCGATCATCGGCTCAGCGTTCCCGGCCTGGTTGATTGGAAAAGTTCGACCAGCCGAAGTCTTACGAAGTGAATAATCCATTTATGCTGACCGTCACACAACTTTCAAAACACTTTGTCGGTGCCAACGGACCGGTCAAAGCCGTCGATCAGGTGTCATTCTCTTTAGTCGAAGGGCAAACCGCTGCGGTGATTGGAAAAAGTGGCAGTGGTAAAAGCACGCTCCTGGCGCTGTTGGGCGCCCTCGATAGCCCAACCGACGGCACAATCACCGTGGGCGATGAGGAGGTCACCAAGCTTCGTGGTCGTCACCTGCTCGCCTATCGACGCTCGACCATTGGTTTCGTTTTTCAGAACTACAACTTGATCCCAAACCTATCGGCCATTGATAATGTCATGTTGCCGATGGAGTTTTCTGGCCTACATTCAAAAAAACGAAGTGAGCGGGCGCGGCATCTACTGAAAGAAGTTGGGCTGACCGACGATAAAATCCATCGGACCCCGAGCCACCTCTCCGGCGGCGAGCAACAACGCGTCGCCATCGCCCGCGCCCTGGCTAATAAACCAAAACTTATTCTTGCGGATGAGCCGACCGGCAACCTTGACTCCC
Organism: uncultured Gammaproteobacteria bacterium; assembly: GCA_964349465.1. Classification (GTDB taxonomy): domain Bacteria; phylum Patescibacteriota; class Patescibacteriia; order SBBC01; family CAIJZX01; genus CAYGGC01. Next base: position 53,605 of record CAYGGC010000007.1, on the reverse strand, counting down.
AAACCGGAAAAATGATTGTGGCTTTACTGCGACATCTCGCGAAGTCGGAAAAAACGACAATTATTACAGTCACCCATGACCAAAGTATCGCCGAGCAAGCCGATCGGATTTTTCGCCTCGTTGACGGGAAGATACACACCGCATGAAGTTTATTATCCCGGCTCTCCTCGGACTACTGATCTTCGGCGCGGCGTGCTCGTCTTAGTCGCCGAGTACAGGTCCGGTCACACTCACAGCCACTGAACTTGCCAAACACGCAAGCGGCAACGATTGTTGGTTGCTGATCAGTGGGAAGTTCTATGATGTAACCGACTACATAGGCCAGCATCCCGGCGGCACGCAAGAGATCTTGCGAGTTTGCGGCACGGACGCAACTCAAGCCTTTGCGACCATGGATGGACGGGGCGGTCATTCGTCTCAAGCCTATAGTGATCTTGATCGCTACCGCCTTGGCTCACTAGGTGAAACAATAGCCAACTCATAATCGCCGCGCAACAAACACGCCTTTCCCGGGCGTGTTTGCTATACTATAAACATGCCGTCAAACCGCGTCACTGTTAACGACCGAATGCAAAAAAAATACCGCTATCTGCGGACTGAACCGGTTGGGAAGAATTTTGCCGTAGGCTTTAAACCTGCTCTAACACCGAAACAAATGTTAGCCCTCGGCATATTTGGTGGTAAATACATGACCGACTGCCGAAAAGAATTTCCGACTGATTGGTTTACGAAGGCAAAACTTTCACCACTCAAGAAAAACCCCAAACTCAACTACTTTGGGGTTGATGCGAGTTTATCTTTGGCTGATTGGAAAAAACGCGGCTGGATTCATCCTGACGATCCTCGCGGCTGGTTCCAGTGGTATTGCCGCTATTATATGGGCCGGCGGATTCCCGGGTATGACGAAAAGCAAATCAAGCGTTGGAAAGCCATCCGACGACACGTCGGACAAATTGTTCGGCATTGCCGGCGCGCCGATATTCACTGCCGACCGCGGCAGCGGCAGGCGCTTCTCCACTGGGCCTACGATAGTCGAAAGATATAACGCACGCGACGGTTACGTTCTAGAAAAACTCAGCTGCCGACACATGGTCACCGACGGGAGATCAAGCTCCTCGGTCACCGGGGCGGGTTCGAGACAGCTCTGATTGTCGTAACAGGTCGTCGTGCAGGTTGGCACTGGCTGACCGTAGGCATTCACGTCACGACACACGTCGCCGCACTGTCCGTTGTAACAAATTTTTGAACCATATAAGGTACACACCTGATAACAGGCGCTATTCCCAAAATCAGCACAACTCGTCGACTCGCCGCAGGCCTGACCAAATTGCATGCTCGTTCGCGGAATGTCAAGACAGGCGGTATACCGACCACCAATACACGTTTGCGTCCCGCTCACCGGTGGTGTGCAGGCTCCGACCGCGGCCATCGCCGCACTACAATTTGTGGCTGAGGTCATGCACGAAGTGGTTGGTCCGTTAGTGCACGACGGTGAAAATTTTTGGTACATTGTCATGAACCAAAAAATTAATGATGTCCGCAGGACTGAGGGACTTCCATTCGCCCAGGCATTCGGAATTGGCCAGACAGTGGGATTATAGACATCAGGGTATCCGCCATTATTGACGCCGCCCATCCGGTGAGAAAAACCATTTTTTAACGATCGCGAAGCAAGGTCTTTCCGGCCTGTCGCCATCATCGTCAAGGCCACCGAAAATAAACCGGCCGTGTCAGTTCCATACCCGACATTCTCATTACCCGGGTCAGAAGCATAATTCTCCGTGGCCGTTTGGGTAATGAGCTGGCCCTGGGCGTCGATAAGTTGCGAAATGAGATTCGCTGACTTCAGCATCAAAAAGTCCGTATTCGGATCTTGCGGATCAAACTCACTAAGCAAGAGCATCTCTGTCACCATCCATGTCGTGTACCCAATGTTTTTTCCACCCGCCAGGGTTGGTAAGTGTGGAAAGGCGCCGTCGGGAAATTGCTTGGGAGCGGTATTCTCGGTCACTCGGCGTGAGGCGTCACGATAGATCGTACTACCAGTGGCTCGGTACGCCGCACCAAGCCCGAGTGCACACATGAGCCCACCGTTCATCACTAAGTCTTTGTCCGGTAACCCAGCACACGTATCGGCTATTGCCAACCCCGCATTCAAATATCGACCATCGTGAAACAAGTCATATGCGTCGAGATACATATACGCAATCATGCCATCGCGCGGCCCGTTACCGAGCGCTGTGGGACCGAGCGACAAAAAATACTCAACACGATTTAGTGCCTCATCCCGATACAAGGCATAGCGACTTGAACGGTACAAGTTCAGGTAGCCCATGGTTTGTGACAATTGATTGAGACGCAGAACTTCGACAAACGGTGTCAGGTTTCTTGGTTCGGGCGTGTACGGAAAACCGTTTTTCCGATCTCGCAAAAATCGCTCCGTCACCATAATCTCTTTTGGTAACTGGCAGGTCCAAAGATCACACGTTGTTGGTACGGGGGTTTTCTTTGGTTGTACCAAAACCTCCTGTGCCAAAACCGGCGAGGCGGTAATGCTCAAGAGCAGGCTGAGCGCTAGAGTGAATCGAAAATAATATTTCATAGAGTCGAAACTACCATGAATCAACGTTTTTGTCAACCCCACGAGCCTTCTCGTATGAGAGCACTACGGTGCCTTTCGAAGCTGTGAAAATTTTTTACGAAACTTCGCTACTTTCGGATCTATGACGACCTGGCAATATGGTTGATCTGGGTTTTTTGCGAAATACTGTTGGTGGTAATCTTCAGCCGGGTAGAAATTCGTAAAGGACTCAATTGTGGTTACGATTGGCGCGTCGTAAATTTTTTCCGCGTTGATTTTTTTCAAAACGGTTTCGGCCACAGACTGTTGTTGATGATCGTGATAAAAGATTACCGATCGATACTGTGTTCCAACATCATTTCCTTGTCGGTTGAGCGTCGTTGGATTATGAGTTAGGAAAAAAACTTCGAGCAATTGTTCGTAGGAAATAACGGCCGGGTTAAATTCAATCTGAACGACTTCAGCGTGGCCAGTCGTCTCGCTGCACACCTGCTCATAGGAAGGATTAGGCATCGCCCCGCCAGCATAACCGGAGGTGACTCGTTGGACGCCTCGCAGGTCGAGAAAAATCGCCTCACTGCACCAGAAGCAGCCTGAACCGAAAGTAGCTATTTCATAAGTATTCATGCTCACAGTATATCATAAACTGTGCTATGATCACGCAATGTTTCGCCACCCACCGCTCGGGCCTCAGCCAAGCTGGAAACGACCAATCTATCTTACCGCCACCGTACTTTTGTGGATGTGGCTCGGTGTCTTTGCGCAAATTCTCTTCCTGATCGTTGTCGATCGTACTGAACAGCTGGACAATTTCTCGTTCGTGGATCCTTGGCGACTGGCGGTGTTCGTGGTTACTGGCGGGCTCGGTTTTTTTATCGGACGGCTCTGGTGGCGCCTGGTCTATGTTGAAGGTCGCTGGGCAGGTCAGAGAAACATATCCTCGCATGACTGAACGTCTCCAAAAATTCATTGCTGGCGCGGGCGTCACCTCACGCCGTAAAGCCGAAGAACTCATTATCAGTGGGCGGGTGTTTGTGAATGGAAAAAAGATTACGAAACTCGGCACCAGTATTGACCCGGTCAAGGACAAGGTTGAAGTTGATAGTCAGCGCATTCTTCCGGTTACCACTTTTCGGTATATAGCATTTCATAAACCCGCCGGTATTGTCTGCACCCGGGCCCAATACAAAACCGAAAAAACCGTTTATGATCTCGTCCCGAACAGTCGCGACCTCGTTATAGCCGGCCGCTTGGATAAAGATTCGGACGGACTCATTCTCCTGACGAACGATGGAGCCCTCACGAACGAGCTGACCCATCCTCGATTTGAGCACTCGAAAGAGTATGAAATCCAAACCGCGAAACAGCTCGACGCGCAAGCCATTATGATTTTACAGCGCGGCATCAAGCTCGAAGAAGGATATGCCCGATTTGACTCGATCATCGAAGTGGAACCGGCCGTCTATCGCGTGACGCTCCACCAAGGGTGGAAACGACAGATCCGACGAATGATTGGGCGCGCCCATGGCGATGTAAAAAAACTCACGCGCATCCGGATGAACAAGTTAGCGCTAGGCACACTGGCCGTCGGCGAATGGAAAGAGGTTCGGCGAAAGGATATTACTGGGTAACCCATGGCCAAGAAAAACCAAAAAAACCTGGTTCGTTGCGCCTGGTGCGGTACCGATCCACTCTATGTCCGCTATCATGACCATGAGTGGGGCGTGCCGGTCAGGTCCGATCGGAAGATGTTTGAATTTCTTGTCCTGGAGTCCGCTCAAGCCGGGTTGAGTTGGATAACCGTCCTTCGTAAGCGATCAGCCTACAAAAAAGCTTTTGCGAATTTTGAATATGCCAAGGTCGCAAAGTATACCTCACGTGATGTAGCACGTTTGTTAAACAATCCCGGCATCATTCGTAACCGTCAGAAAATTGTCGCCACAATAAATAATGCGAAAAGATTTATAGTCGTCCGAAACGAATTTGGGACGTTTTCAAAATATCTTTGGGGGTTTGTTAGCAACCAACCGGTGGTGAATCGCTGGAAACATCAGCGCCATCTTCCAGCCACTACCAAGCTTGCTGAAACGATCTCAGCTGACTTGAAACGACGTGGTTTTCAATTTATGGGGCCAACTATTGCCTACGCCCATCTGCAAGCCACCGGACTCATCAACGATCATGTGATGAGTTGTTGGCGCTATTCGCTGGTTGGTTATCTTGCAAAACGCCGTCGATCGGACTAGACTACCGGTAGATACTACAGCTCCTTCTACCACCCATCGGAGGACATATGGGCCGACGTTCGGATATTCACAAGCTCATTGTCTCACGCTACGCCGAAGCGCCACCGCTCAAGCCTGGCAAGACTCCTCAGCCAACTCGCCCCCACGGACCCGACACAGATCACCATCTCATTCCCCGAAGCCGTGGCGGTGAGACCAAACCCGGGAACCTGATGGTTGTCCCGGAACGGTTGCACCAGGCCTGGCACTACATTTTCCGGAATATGACTCCGGAAGAAGCGATGATTTATATCGCGGCGCAGTGGGCCCCGGCGGGATACGTCAAGTTTCTCCAGATCAGTAATGGTCGGTTCGAGATTGTCATGACCGGACGGGATTTGATTGCCCTCCGAGGTAAGGATCCCGACCGCCCGAATGTTCCGGGTTTTGCCGACGCAAAGCTCAACGCGCACATCAAAGAGGTCTACCGTCGTCGCAACAAACGTCGTCGTCGACGTTAAAACGACGGTTTTTTTATCGACACAGGATTGACAATTCCGCCGGACGCAGTACGCTCACCATCTCACCCGCTAACCTTCAACCTCGATGGACCACCAAGAAGAATTTAAAGTTTCCGGCGACGACCTGATCAAAAAAGTGAAAGAAATCATCGCCGAAGGCAATGCGAGAATGATTATCATTAAGAATGAAGAGGGTAAGGAAATCGTTCAGCTGCCACTCACGGTCGGTGCCGTTGGCGCTCTCGTCGCTTTTCCCTTGGCCGTGGTTGGCACCGTTGCTGCGCTGGTAACGAAGTGTACCATCGTCGTCGTCAAAAAATAACTTTCAAATACAAACAGTCCCGCCATTCGGCGGGACTGTTTTTTTACAGAACTACTTTTTTAACGCGTCGCGGATTTCGGTTAACAGCTGCTGATCTTTTGACAACGGCGCCGGCAATCCAGCTGGCGCGGGTTTATGGAAACGGTTGATAATCCGGATGAACATAAAAATTGATACCGCGATGATCAAGAAATCAATCATTGACTGGACAAATGTTCCCCAGGCTAGATACACGGGTTCAGCAACGCTGCCGCCAATTTTTACTTTCTGCGTGCTGAAATCGATCCCGCCAGCCAAGACGCTAATGAATGGCATGAGAACATCATTCACGAGGGACGTGACAATTTTCCCGAAAGCGCCACCGATGATCACCCCGACCGCGAGATCAAGGACGTTCCCACGCATAATGAAAGCTTTGAAGTCGTTGAGCATTTTTTTACGTTCTTAGATAATGAATGAGCTAATTGTACCATGCCGGGTTGATCTTATAGCAAAAACACCGGCCTTGCCCGATTCATATATTTCTGCTACCCTCAAAAAAGATAACTACAAACAAACATATATGGCAAAAAGTATTTTTAGTGGGAAGGCGAACTACGCGTCGTTACGAGCCTGGAACTGGTCAATGGCCGTTTTGCATTTTGTGCAAGGCGTGATCATGGTTGTCATTAGCAATGACTCGTCGTTACCAGTCACGACGCAATACTTAAAAATCGACCCGAATAACCCCGTCTTTGGCGTCGCGCCAACGCCAGAAGTGTGGTTCAATCTCCGCCTCGGACCAACCGTCGCGATTTTCTTGTTCCTGTCGGCGTTCGCCCATTTTATCCTGGCTGGTCCGGGCCGAACCTGGTATGAAGCAAATCTGGCCAAAGGAATGAACAAGTTACGCTGGTTTGAATACATGCTGTCGTCCTCGGTGATGATTGTCGTCATCGCGATGCTCTGCGGCATCTATGATTTTTGGATGCTGGCAATGATGTTTGCCATCAACGCGATTATGAACCTCATGGGTTTGGTAATGGAGGTCCATAACCAAACCACGAAGAAAACCAGTTGGCTATCGTATAATATTGGGGTCTTCGCCGGAGCAATGCCGTGGCTCGCGATCTTCGCCGCTTTTTTTGCCGCCATCAATTCAACCGGCGTCACCGTCCCAGGCTTTGTCTACGCCATTGTCTTTACGATCTTCGCGACGTTCAACGTCTTCGCGATTACTATGGTGCTTCAGTACAAAAAAGTTGGTTCGTGGAAAAACTATCTCTATGGCGAACGGACCTACATGATTATGTCCCTCGTCGCAAAATCGTTGCTCGCGTGGCAAATGTTTAGCGGCACACTCCGCCCATAACCCCTTCGGTTTTCAACCCCGCCGTCCTTCGACAAGCTCAGGACGGCGGGGTTTTTGATAAAAAAAGAGAGTCGGTGGGACTCTCGTTTAGTCTTCTTCGTCATCCTCCGCATCCGGAGTCGGCATGACCGCGTCGGGGTCGGCGTAATACTGGCTGTTGATGTACCGATCGAAGCGATCGTAGACCACCTCGGGGCAGTCAATTTCGACACTCCCTTCAATAATCACTTGGTTTTCTTCGAGTCGCCACGATACGACGTGGAACTCGTATTCCCCGGGCTCAACATCGTCGCCATGCATCGACGTCAGGAGGTCGAAGAACGACCAGCCAGCGGGTTCTAACTTTTCTCGAGCAAGAATCAGTTCGATGATCCGGCGAGCGGCGACTTTCGTCGGCATACCCAGATCGATACCCGAGTAGACGATCGCGCGATCTTCCGCGTAGACATGATAGACGACGCGGCTAATCAGCGCCTGTCGAAGGGGACCTCCTTCGGGATTGACCTTGGAACCGCCCGGTACGGTGCAGGTGCGACTGAAAAACGCGATGCTTTTCATGGCGCCCTCCACGTTTGGCGTTTCGCAGGAACATGCTACAAGGAACGTGTGACTGTCTCCAGCGTACCCTTCACGCATTGAAGAGTCAATCGTCCCTACAATTTCATCTGCTATACTTTGGTTATGATTCGTGATGAATTTGAAGAACTCGTTCGACAAGCCATTAACGCCATCCCGCCGAAAGTTGGCGCGAAATTAGACAATGTCGCTTTTGTCGTGGAAAATGGTCGGCCCTTACGTCGTGGTGAATTTGGGATTCGTGGTGGCGGGTTACTCCTGGGCCTTTACCAAGGTGTTCCACTTGGAAGTCGTGGGCCAAATTATTCTTTTGCTCTGCCCGATAAAATCACGATTTTTCAAGACGCGATTGAAACAGTCAGCGGTTCCGATCCGGAAAAAATCAAAGCCCAGGTCTTCGACACGGTTCATCACGAAATCGCCCATTATCTCGGGTTAACCGAAGCCGAAGTGCGCAAATGGGAAAAACGCCGGCACGGCAACTGACAACTCGTCTCACTAGGCGTATACTGAATCTATCAATCGCACGTTTTACCATCGGAGGGACCTATGTTCCGTCAGGATCGTTTGTGGTACAGCCCAACGCACGGACGACAAGCGGAAACCGTCATGATCGAGCAGATCCGCCGCTTCATGCAGGAGGACCCGAGCCGCCAGTACCGGGTTATGATCGGTACCGATTCGATGCCGAATCATGATGGACCGGTCTATCTCGTCACCGCCCTCGTTGTTCACCGCGTCGGAAATGGGGCGATCTATTTCTGGCAACGGAAACTGGCCGGACCGTTTCCGTCTCTGCGGCACCGGATGCGCGCCGAAGCAGACCGCTCGCTCCGCCATGCCCGGCGCCTCCTCGCCAACCGGATCGTCCGGGAAATGCTCCACGACGGTATCGGTATCCATCTCGACGTCGGCAACGACGGCGCGACCCGCGAGGTCATCACCGAAGTCGTCGGCATGGTCGAAGACTTTGGCTTTCCGGCCGCAATCAAACCGGAAGCCATCGCCGCCTCGCGCGTCGCCCACCGTCACACGGCCATCCCGGCCCTCACCCCACAACCAGCCTGACCGCTGGTTTTTTTGTGGCGTGCTTTTGGTACGGAACCGTTCTCAGCTATTCCCCACGGCGAATACGAACATGACAAAGACCAGCGTAACCGCGTCTTGAGTGTCGCTCGGCCCAGTAAAGCGCCTGAGCCGATGGTTGTCTATCAAACGTTATATAGCGACCACGGCATTTGGATCCGTCCGGCCACCATAAGCCGGGCGGGGTAACGCTAATTAAAACTCGTCAGCATACGACCCGAGCTGATCGTTGTCCATCTGGCCCGCGTTCAGGTCAACCTGGTCGAGCGTGGTCGAGGCGGTGTCGAGATCTTCGGTTGTGGTCACCGTTGGGGAGTTCGGCGTTTCCACATTCAGTTGCGCTTCATCCGCCGGGTCAAGCGTACTCGTATTTGTCACCGGATCAACCGTGTTAGTCGGCGCGGCAGCTGGCTGAGCGAAACCATAGTACCAAACGATGCCCGTCGCAACGACAATCAACACAATCAGAATACTGATAACAGTCGTATTGCCGAGTCGTTGGGTCATGATCCGGTCTCCTGGTTAGTGTTATCGTTCACGTTCGTATTAGTGTTGTTGTTGGCGGACGACTCCTGACCCTGAATCGACTTGACGCCGACGATCAGGTTCTTGATCGCCATCCGATACCCTTGCAACGCTTCGATCACGTCCCGGTGTCCCTGACGGAAAAAGTCGACCATTGCTTTCGGCGCTTCGCCGTCGCAGTCGAAGCCCTCAAATACCTGCATCGCCTCAACCGCGGCGACTGCCACAACCCGTTTCGCGTCGACCTCCGCCACCAGAGCGTCGTAGTTTGCGAGCGTCCGATCACGCTCAACGTAGAAATTCTTAACTCGCTCGGCAATCGTATCGAAGACCCCGAGATGTCGTTCCGCCCGGGCACTCATCCGCGCGATAATTCGCCGCATAGCAGCTTCGCGGTTTTGGCAGGCGCGGAGTTGACCCGCTTCCATGCGCTCCTGGGCTATGTTCCGCAGTTCAACCGCGCGCTCGCTAGCCGCGTTCCGAATTTCCTTGGCGCGTTGTTGGGCATTAGTTCGGATATCCTCGGCTCGATTCTGAGCATTGATTAGCGCGGGCGACTGCGCGAACGCTAAACCAGCGCCGCCGAATATCGCCGCAATTGCAATGATGAGTGATAGCTTCTTCATGACCTTACTATACTCCCTGTTGTATTTGAGTCAACTAGGGCTGTGGAAAGATTCTAGAACACAAGTTTTCTACTGAATTTCGAATGTGCTTGAACTGCCTTCACCCCACAACCAGCCTGACCGCTGGTTTTTTTATGCTACCCCCACACCAATTGCAAACAATTGGTGTGGGGGCTACACTTTTCCTATGGATGAATTACCAGAAATTACCCTCGGCGAGTACGAGCACTATAAAGGCAACCGCTATCGCGTCTTAAGTGTTGCGCGACACAGCGAGACGCTTGAACCGCTGGTCGTCTATCAGGCCCTGTACGGTGACCGCGGCATCTGGGTTCGGCCGGCCAGAATGTTCAAAGAAACCGTCGAGGTCGACGGTCGCGAGGTTCCGCGATTTCGGTTTATCGCCAGTTAGGTTAGGTAACGGAAATATACGTAGACGGTACAGAGAAGTAGGGCGACAACCGTCATCGGCACGGCGACTTTCATGTACTCGAGGAAGCCCAGTTTATACCCTTCGCGATGAGCCATGCCGCTCACGACGACATTCGCCGAAGCGCCGATGATCGTCGCATTTCCACCAATGTCGGCACCAAGCGCCAGCGCCCACCATAGCGGCCCGAGGGCGAGACCGCTGATGGCGCCAATGTCTTTAATTAAGGGGATCATCGTCGCGACGAACGGAATATTATCAACGATCGCGGAAAAAATTGCTGAGCCCCAGAGGACGGTCAGGGTAGTCGCAGTTGGATCGCCGCCCGTTACCTCGAGTAATTTTTCAGCCATCATCCGGATCGCCCCAACTTCTTCCAAGCCGGTCACCAGAATAAACAAACCGACAAAGAAGAAAATTGTCGTCCATTCCACTTCCTTCAGATGATGCTCCGGATCGTTCATGGTCAAGAGGAACATTAAGGCCGCGCCGGCTAAGGCGATGGTCGCGCCCTCCAGATGTGTCATGCTATGTGTCACAAAGCCAGCGAGTACCAGGCCGATGACAATGAGCGATTTTACTAACAATTTTTTATCGGAAATTGCTTCGGCCGGCTTGAAGGCCATAATTGCTTCCGCCGCACCCGGTTGCGCCACTAACGTTTTTCGGTACCACCAGCGGAGCATCAAAATTGTCACAGCGGTAATCACCAATGAGATTGGCGCCAGGTTAATGAGAAAGTCGTTGAAGGAAAGGTTGGCCGCGCTGCCGATGAGAATGTTCGGCGGGTCGCCAATCAACGTTGCGGTACCACCAATATTTGAAAGTAAAATGGCACCGATGAGGAAACCTTTCGGGGGAATTTTTAAGTTATTGGCGATAACAAACGTGACCGGAATCATCAATAATACGGTTGTCACGTTATCAAGTAACGCAGAGAAAAGCGCAATCGTCAGTGTCAGCAACATAAAAATCGGGACCGGTTTTCCTCGACCGAGTTTCGACACCCAAATCGCGACGTATTGGAACATGCCAGAATCTTTCGCGATCCCAACAATAATCATCATCCCAATCAACAGTCCGAGCGTATTAAAATCCACACCTTCAATCGCGTGTTCTTGGTTAATAATCCCAAGGAGGATCATTAAAATCGCCCCGCTTAATGCGACGACGGTCCGGTGAATCCGTTCGGAGATGATAATTGCGTACGAAGCGAGAAAAACTCCTACCGCGAGGAGAAAGGTCGTGTCCATGGGTTTATTCTGGATGTTCTGCGAAAACGTCACCAATCGCTTTCTTGACGCTTGAACGGCCAATGTATCCAATAAGCTTGCCGTGATCATCAACTACCGGCAGTTGATTAATACGGTGCTCAGACAACAAAGCAGCAGCCTCAATTAGAGTGTGCGATGCTTTGATTGTCTTCACCTGCGCGCTCATTGATTTGGTGATCGGTTGATTGCCAATTTCTTGGACCCGTTCGGCAAAAACGTCCCGTGACTCAAAAGCGGCGAGGTGTTTGTCTTCTTCAAGATAATCTGGGACAACGTACGAAATAACGTCAATGCTCGACAACATGCCAACGACCGTTGATGAGGCATCAACAACCACCAGGCTGTTAATGTTTTTTTCGACCATTAACCGAATTGATTCGCGTAGCGTAGCCGTGTCGGGTATCGACACGACATCAGTTTGCATGTACTCGGCAACCGTGTAGTTCGGAGTCATAGGGACTGCGGAAAAGTCTGATTCAGGAAAGAAAGTGTAACGAGGTAAAATAAAACTGTCAATGGCTGAAGAAAATTGACAACTTTCCGGCACCCCAGTAGGCTATCCATTCTGGTCGCGTTACACTCGCGAACTGGACCGCACCTTCCACGCACGTCATCGATAAACCCCTACACGGAGGTAATATGATCCAATGGTTCAGTACATGTTCCTGGTGGTTGATTGGGCTTTTGGCTTTGTGGCCGGTTACCGCGTTTGGTGCCGAAGCTGGCCACCGGACCGTCGGCCCGACGTTCCTCGCCATCGCCGTTCTCCTGCTTGTCGCCCGTTGCGCGAGCCTGATCGAGCGCTGGAAACAGCCAGCCGTGCTCGGCGAACTGGTCGCCGGCGTCCTGCTCGGAAATCTCGCGCTAGTCGGAATCACAGCCTTCGAACCGATGCGGCATGATGAAATTCTGAAATTCCTCGCTGAACTCGGAGTCGGTATCCTCCTGTTCACGATTGGTCTGGAATCAAACGTTAAACGGATGCGGCGAGTTGGCCTTCGCGCCCTCGCCGTCGCGACGGTCGGCGTCGTCGCCCCGTTCATCCTTGGAACATGGGTCGTTGGCCCAATAGTTTTACCCGGTCTCTCATCGAATACCTACCTCTTTCTAGGCGCGGCACTGACAGCCACATCAGTCGGCATCACGGCCCGGGTGTTCAAAGATCTCGGCCGACTCGGCACGCCGGAAGCGCAGATTGTGCTCGGCGCCGCCGTCATCGACGATGTGATGGGTCTCGTTATTTTGGCCGTCGTCTCGGCCATCGTGACATCCGGCAGCGTCAGTCTCGTTACGATCGCATTGATCGCTGGCAAAGCCCTGGCTTTTCTGACCGGCGCGATCGTACTTGGTCAGTTGCTCGCGCCACGCTTGGGCTGGCTCCTGTCTCGCGTCAATTCAGGTCCAGGGATGAAACTGACTCTGGCTTTCGGATTCTTTCTGATCGTCGCCTGGATCGCTGAACAGATTGGCCTTGCGCCGATCGTCGGCGCGTTCGCGGCGGGTCTCGTACTTGACCCTGTTCACTTCCGACATTTCGACGACCCGGCAATTATTCGTGAGCTCCGACAGATCAGCGAACACGCCGCGCCGACGACAAAGGAAAAGTTGCGAACCGCGGTTCGTCACTACGCACACCGTCACGTTGAGGATTTGATCGAACCGATCGGCGCGATCTTTGTCCCCTTGTTCTTCGTCATGACTGGCATGAACGTTCGACTCGAGACACTGGCCGATCCCAGCATCCTTGGAGTCGCGCTGGTAATCACGGCTCTCGCCTTCGTCACGAAGCTCGTCGCGGGTGTCGTCGCCGGACCGGTCAACAAGTGGCAGGTGGCTTGGGGCATGGTGCCACGCGGTGAGGTCGGTTTGATCTTTGCTGCGATCGGCCGTCAACTCGGCGTGATCGACGAACGGCTCTTCTCGATCATTGTAGTGATGGTTATCCTGACGACCCTCCTGACACCGCCAATCTTGGCCACCATTCTGAGGCGCAGTCAGAACAACACCTCAACCGCTACGGTCGGCGCCGCCGACTAGCCCCTCCTCCTCCGTTGTCCGCAACGGAGGATTTTTTGTTACACTATATATATGCCCCGCGGTCAAAACCTCTATTTCCGTATTTACACCCAAGTCCGACGTATCCCGAAAGGCAAAGTCGCAACCTATGGGCAAATCGCAACGCTTTGTGGTTCGCCTCGGTCGGCCCGTATTGTCGGTTGGGCCTTGCGAACGCTTAAGCCAAATTCAAAAATTCCTTGGCAACGCGTCATTAATCAAGCGGGTATGATTTCGATTGAGAGTATGAGTGTCCCAAAATCCTTGCAGGCCGATGTCTTGCGATCTGAAGGTGTTGATGTAATGCTCCGTGAAGGAAATTTTTATGTCGACTTGAAAACCTACGGCTGGCGTCCTACGCTATACAACAATCAGTCGGCTAACCTTCATTCTGTATGAGCCAACGACAACTGGTGACCTTCCTGCTGGCTCGCCGAGCGACCGTGCTTCGACAACGCCACGGCCGGGTTCTTCCCGGGACGATTGTAATTATTTTGGCGTTAGCGTCAATAGGAATTTCCTTCTTCCTGACGATTGCTTTTTGGTCGCTGATGTTTCTCGGCCTTGGACTGATTGTTATGGTTTCCGTATTTATTTACACTCGCGATCGACGCCGACTATACGAAAACAATCCCCCTTATCCGGGACTTGAAGTGCGCGACTAGATACGCTATACTCGATCGCGCCTGCGGGTATCATATCATTGGTCGAGTCCACAAGAAAAGCCAACTACTTGGCTTTTCGTGGGACGAGACGGGAGCGACGGTGCTACGAGCGCAGCGAGGGGCCGTCGCTCACCGGTCGTCGATAGTTCAAAACTCTTCACATAAAAAGTAAAGTTTTTCATGCGGGTATCGTATAATGGTAATACCACAGCTTTCCAAGCTGTTGCCAGGGGTTCGATTCCCCTTACCCGCTCCACATATACAAATAATAATTTTTACGTAAGCAGTCCAGCGCTCATCCAGTATTCGGAATCGAAGGGCAGGAGTGATCACGCCGTATAGCGGGAGAACGTCCGGCGAGTTGCCAGTGACAAGTCGCCGCTGCCCATGGATCGATTCCCCTTACCCGCTCCAAAAAAATATTTATGCCTTCGGTTCAGCAACTCACTCCCGGCGGACTCCGCTACCGTCTTCGACGGCTGTTTGAACGTGCCCGGGCGCTGACGATGCGTGGGACGGTGGTCACCTGCCCGTGCTGTGATCATAGTTTTTCTCGTTTCCTCCCAGCTGGAGTAGCGAAACGCCCAAATGCGCGTTGCCCAAATTGCGGCTCGCTTGAACGCCATCGGATGGTGTGGCTCTATCTCCAGCGCCAAACGAATTTTCTGTCGGCCAACCTTTCGGTTCTCGATGTCGCCCCAGAAGAATTTATGCAACGCAAGCTTCATGCGCTCGCCAACCTCGACTATCTCTCGATTGATTTAGTGTCGCCCTTGGCGATGAAAAAAATGGATGTGACAAAATTGGAGTTAACCGATGAATCGTTCGATGTCGCTTTTTGTAATCACGTCTTTGAGCATATCCCGAACGATCTTCAAGCCATGCGCGAAGTGCGCCGCATTTTGAAATCCGGTGGTTGGGCGATCCTCCAAACTCCCGTTGATCTGTCCCGTGCCACGACCGACGAAGATCCATCCATCACCGACCCCCAAGAGCTCCTGCGCCGGTTTGGCCAAACCGATCATATTCGGATCTATGGCCGCGACCTCTTTGATCGTCTGCGTGAAGCGGGTTGGGATATTTCCACCCCCGCGCTTGAGAGCTGGCTGACCGCCAAAGAAATTCAGCACTACGCCCTGAACCCCGCCGAGCCGCTCATTATCGGCCGGCCTCAATAACAAAAACGCTCCGATGAACGGAGCGTTTTTTGCACCTGGGAAATTTACATTCCTGGTTGTGTTGGCATTGACGGGGTACTCTTTTTTTCACCGCCCATCATGGCAAACATCTTCACGAGTGACCAAACCGCGGCGAGGCCGACGAGTCCGTAGACAACGCGAGCGATCATGGAGTCATCGCCAAAAATTGATCCGACGAGGTTATAATCGAAAAAACCGACAAGACCCCAGTTTAAACCACCAATCATGAGGAGTAACATTCCCACTTTGTCGAGAGGAGACATTTTCATTGTTGTTTCACCTCCTTTCGTTTGTTTGAGATCGTATGATAATCCATAGGAAATCCATCGAAACTATACCTAACTCTTCTAGTATACACCAAAAAAGCCTTCATGGGTTGCCAGTTATTAAGTATCTCGACACAAAGACAGCGCTTCTGGATGGATGCAGAAGCACCATTCAAGCCGCCACACCCTTCTTCACATCAGCGTCTACGAGCCATCAACTCGGCGATATTTTATCCAACCTCAACGTCGCCTTCTTTTGGTTGACGAACATCGATGTCCTTCGAAAATACCTCAATCAATCGTGCGTCCCATTCTGGATTTCGTTCGTAAATATCAACCGTGATACCGGCCTGTCGTAAATATTCAACAGCTTTTGTGTTGCGGTAAATTTTTCCGGCGACAACCCGCGTTACTCCCGCCGCCACCACATATTTTGAACAATGAATGCAAGGAGTATATTTTGTATACATGGTTGAACCTTCGGTTGAGGCTCCAGGTGCTGTCGCGGCTTGCAAGATAGCATTATGTTCACCGTGAATGGTTCGAACACAATGACCTTCTTCCATTAAATGCCCGACATCATCGCAATGTGGGAGACCAGGTGGCGAACCAACGTACCCAGAGGAAATAATCCGTTTATTCTTAACCAGAATCGCACCCGATTCTAGTCGGTCGCAAGTGCTCCTCGTCGCCACAATTCGCGCTATCGCCATAAAATAATCATCCCACGATGGTCGGTAACGATGTGATGAACTAGACATACGTTTATTGAATGATAGAGAAAAATCAAGTATACTTTGAATCTAGTTTATCACGAACGCTGTTGATCCTCAATTTTCTATGACTCTCGAAACCCTCGTTCAATCCGTTGGCTATCTCGGTGTTGGGGCAATTGTTTTTGCCGAAAGCGGACTCCTGATTGGTTTTTTCCTGCCGGGCGACTCGCTCCTCTTCACCGCCGGGTTCCTCGCCTCCCAGGGATTCTTTGACATCACGCTGATGGCCGGAATTTGCTGGATCGCCGCCGTAACCGGTGATAGTGTTGGCTATGCCTTCGGGCACCGCTGGGGCCGTCGCCTGTTTGACCGACCAGACTCACGTTTTTTCAAAAAAGAAAACCTCCATCGCGCCGAACAATTTTATGCGAAGCACGGCGGCAAAACGATTATCATTGCTCGTTTCGTGCCGGTGGTCCGAACCTTCGCACCAATCGTCGCTGGTATGGGTGAGATGTCATATCGAAAATTTCTTTCCTACAATATTATCGGCGGCACGATCTGGGGACTCGGCATGCCATTCCTCGGTTTTTGGCTTGGTGGAACAGTTCCCGGCATCGACCGATATTTATTACCGGTACTAGCGGTCATCATCCTCCTGTCAATTGCACCAGGGATTTTAGAAATGATAAAAACCCCTGAGCGTCGACAGTCACTCCGCGCGACGATCCGCCGACTTATCTCCCGTCGCAAGTAATTATATGCGTTTAACCATTTTCGGATATCTTTGTCGCGATAAAAATATTCTCCCAAACGGAACCGCCAGCGAATCCGTTGGCGGCAAAGGACTCTTCATGGCCGCCGCGGCAGCTCGCGGCGAGGTTGATGTGTCACTGATTACCTGGCTTCCAGCGGAAGACCAGGAACTCCTTGCGTCACTCTACGACTACCCGGTTACGATCCAAACCATCCCCATGGCGACGGGGACAGTTAATACGAATATTCACCAAGGCGATACGACGATCGCGACCACGAAGCTCGACCGCACACCCATTGAGCCACAGGATCTCGACGAATCAATGCGCGCCACGATCGCCGAGAGTGACGGGGTGTTGCTCGCGCCCGATCTTGAAGAAAAGATCTCGCTGGCCACGGTCAATTATCTCGCCCATGACTTAGGGATTAAAGTGAGTGTTAATATCGGTAAATGTTTCCGGACACTCAGCGACGACGGTACTCTTCAACCACGCTGGCCCTGGCCGCGACAAGCCGAATTCCTCAAGCACGTTGAAACGGTATTTTTTTCCGAGGAAGATATCGCTGTCCCGCTCGCCAACGGCGAAAGCGTCTTATCTCTGGCGCGCGACCTCGCTGATCAAGGGCCACGAGAAATTATTGTCACCCAGGGGAGCCGCGGAGCGTTTATCTACCTCGCTGAGACAAACGAAGGGTTTGATATTCCCGCCTATGCCCCTCGCCAGCTCGTTGACCCAACCGGCGCCGGCGACACCTTCATTGGTGCCTACCTCGCGAAGCGGATGGAAACAGATTCCGCCGCCGAGGCTGGTCACTACGCGGCTATGGCGGCCAGTCTCAAGCTCAACTACGTCGGCCCGCTGCGCGAGACCGCAGAGGAAATTGAACGAGCACTCGTCGAGCAACGGGGTTGACCCAGCACCACTTTGGCCGATGGCAAAAGGGTGCTGGGTTGACATACTCTCCATTTTCATCTAGCATCAGGGGTCACAATTGTGACCCCTGTGTTCTTTCTACTCACACTCCTTTGGGAGGATAGTGCATGAAACGAATCATGTGGCTACTCATTTTGGGCTTGATGCCTGGAGTTGCGGACGCGCAAAGCATCCGCATTGTCGCGCCACTCACGCGAGCTCCGTACTCGTCGTATCAACTGACGCGGCAGTACTGGGTTGTTCTGCCCCAAGGCGAATCGCACACCACGGCAACCGGCGCCCAGTCGACGAGCCAGCTCAATGAGTATGGCCAGCGCTGGCGAGTTGTGAGCCGGACAACCCCCATCCAAGATTCGGAACCAACCTTCGGTGATACGCTCGCGCCGCGGCACGAAGCATATCAGCACCCGGATCCATCGATGGGGCCGGCGGTTATGCGGAACCCGAATTACACCGTTCGCCGCGTCTATCGAGACATCGTCGTCTCGAGTTACAACAGTGAACGCCGGCAGACCGATTCAACGCCCTGGGAGATTCGCAAGAATCACCTCGTCCGTTTCGGGGACGCGGCCTGTAACTTCTTACCGAAGGGCACGCTCTTTCGGCTCCCGGACGCGCCTGCGCCGTTCAACACCGTCGTCTTCCGTGTCGAGGACGAAACCGCCCCGAAATTCGGGAATCGCATTGACCTCTGGCTGCTCCATGTCCGCCACGCGGAGAACTGGGGCCTGAAACGGCTGACGGTCGAGGTCCTTGGACCACCCCGTGGCGAAGCGCCGCGCTAGGGCTCAGGCTAGACTAAAAACACCACTGCGACAATGCGGTGGTTTTCTTTTATCTTAGCCAAAATTCGGTCGTGTAACCCAATCCGACCATTGACAAAATGGGCTTTTTCGTATAAGGTGTCGGCTCCCAGCTACCCTAGTGTCTCTAGGGTTGTTTCTTTGGATCAGAGCTGGGCTATGATCCGCCGGAGCAAAAAATGACATTGTGACGGAGAAAATCAGCTCTCGGTCTTATTGTTGACTCGACGACGTATGTTCCGACGCAAGATTCGCCAGCGTCTCAAGCATCTGTTTACGCTGGCTCTCGCCTCGCTCATTCTCAATCTCTCGTTTCCGCAAATCCAGTCGGCCGCCGCGGCCGCGCCAGAACCAACCCCTGCTAACAGTCTCGCTGAAATCGCACAGGTGGTGGAGGCGCCGGTCACCGTGACTGAACCCGAACCAACCGTGAAACTACCGGCCGTCGCCGACAAGCCAGTCAAAAAACGACTTGTGGTCCGCGCCAGCGCCTATAGTTCGACGGTCGATCAGACGGATGGGGATCCGTTTACCGCCGCTTCCGGCGCGAAAGTCCATGATGGGATGCTCGCCATGAACGGTATACCGTTCGGGACGAAAGTGCGGATTCCAGAATACTTCGGTGATAAAGTCTTTACCATCGAAGACCGAATGAACGCCCGCTGGGGCACTCGCAAGATCGATATTTGGATGACCACTCGCGCGCAAGCAATGCAGTGGGGAGTCCGAACGGTCACGATCGAAATCATTTAAAACAAGCATGGCAAAACCACCCCGAGTTCATCGAGGTGGTTTTGTTTAAGAGTTTTTTTTGGTACCGCCGGTCGGAGTCGGTCGACTCGTCTAGCTCCGCGTCTCGTCGACCCTGGGCCTGCGGTGAATTGCCACTGGCAATTCGTCCTCGGCCCTTCTCCTCTCTCCCACGGTCATTCTTCTTGTTGCGCTACACGCGCAACCTATTTATTTGGTACCGCCGGTCGGAGTCGAACCGACAAGCCCTTGCGGGCAAGGGATTTTAAGTCCCTCGTGTATACCATTCCACCACGGCGGCGTAACGATGTTTACCCTAACATTTTTATTATATCCTTTGCAACCTGGTCACGGTTTTCTGGGGTGATTTCAATTACTGTATATTGTGGGTTTGATCGTATGCTATCAATAACTGGGTTTGAATATACCGCAGACAATGTTCCAATAAATGAGTTGTTCGACTGGAGATACTGATGCAGGACTTTTTCAAACGAAGGACAAAGAAATTCCATTTGCCCAATCTCATCAATATATAAAAGATCGCTTGGTTGAATACTTAGGAGTTCGGAACGAAGATCGTCGATTGCGAGCACATGAACACCGTAACGAGAAACTCTCGTTCTAGAAGAAGAATTTATTCTGGCGAGTGGAACGATTGTTCCGCGGGCGCTAACAATATCAAAACCAATGCGTTGTCCGTCCGCCATGACTGCCGGTGACAGAAAGCCATTTTTGGCTTGAACGTTTTCAATCACCTTATGCAGTAAAGTTGACTTACCCGCATGAGGTTGCCCCGTGAGAAAAATTTTCATAGTGAGATTTTTTTGGAGCGGGCGACCGGGATCGAACCGGCGACCTCTTCCTTGCCAGTACAACAGGCGAGAAGAGTGCGTCGGATCCGACTCAATTGAAGCGGATCGTTACGTAACAGGGATGAATAAGAACGACGCACGTAGTGTATGCCAGATCGCGGTACCTGTCGAGAGCGGATAAAAAAGACCGGCAGAGGATTATACCTTTGCCGGTTGTAGCACTAATGAACAGTTAGACTCCTGCCTATTTCTCCTTTCCGAGAAACTTCTTCCAGCCTGGGAAGTCTTCATATGCCTCGCCAGGGGAAGCCGGTAACCGAGGATCTCTTTTATACCCTAATGAGTATTCCGATTTGGACTTAAACCCTAGCGAGATGGCGGACTGACTTGCATCAAGCCATGTGGAGTAGAGCCTCTTCTTCTCCCTTCCGAAGAACGCATCCCAGCCCGGGAAGTCTTGGTATTTACTAAGAGGAGACGAGGGTAGGCGGGGATCCTTTTTGTGATACACGGAGTATTCAGTTTGAGTGTTAATGCCTAGCTGCCTTGTCGCCGTGCTCGCCTCCTCCCAGGTGCCATAATGATCTATTACCGACTTTCCAAGGAATACCGGGAACCCTGGAAAGTCTTCGTAGTAGACGTATGGATTGGAAGGCAAGCGAGGATCTCGCGCGATGGCTGCGAAGTATTCCTTGGCTGAAGTGGCCTCGAGGTGAATGGCAGCTTTGCTAGCCTCTTGCCATGAACCGTAAGGCGCAACTTTGGGCCGACCAAGAAACTCTGGCCAGGATGGAAAATCCCCATAAAGCACCTTCGGATTTGAGTGCAATCGAGGGTCTTCCTTATATCGCAGTTTATACTCTCGGGCTATTTTAATGCCCATAGCCACAGCAGCATTACCTGCCTCCTGACACGTGGGGTAGAAGTCGCTTTCGACATGTTCCAGAATCTTCATCAAGTCCACGATTCGGTCAGAGAATGTGAACTCGAATCCAGCTCCGGAGACTTCAAACCGCTGACGTTCGTACCCTTCGCGCTCGCGATCTTGTTGTGGAGTAAATTGCTCGTGCATATCAGCGGTAGTATTCATCATCGCCTGCACTTGCTGGATTCGCTCCAGGTTCCCAACGAAGTCGAGGACGATGAGCTTGTCCTTACCCGGACGAAGCCCCCGGCCCAACTGCTGCCGGAAGATCGTTTGCGCGCTGGTGACTCGACAGAATGCCACTAGCCCAACTGAGGGAACATTTACTCCTTCGTTGAACGCATTGACGGAGCAAATGCGACGGATGGTTCCATTCTTGAGTCCTTCAAGTGCAACCTGGTTATTGTGCCAGACCTCTTTCTGTCCACTCCCAGCTTCTGAGTGAAAGACTGAGGAAAGGACAAGTGACTTATTCATCCGCTCGGCGTGTTTGATGGAGGCGCAGAACACAATGGCCTTTTCAGTGTAGCCATTAATGATCCGAGCAATCTCCTTATCACGCTTGCGAATGAAGATGCGGCGGTTGACCTCCGCCATCGTGAAGCGCCTCCGCGCCTCTCGGATTTCGCGAGCGATTTGCTGCAAGGCGTCCTCATCGAGACTCTCGTCAGTAATGACGTGATACTCGATCCGAGGTAGCCACCCGCGGGCTATCGCTTCTTCGAGGGTGATGTTGGCGACTTCTGAGCCGAAAATGTCACGGATATCCGCTTTGTCCAAGCGGTCTGGCGTAGCGGTGATGCCGAGCTTCGGCCCGGTGAAATATTCAACAACCGGTCGATACGTTTCGGCCTCCGTGTGGTGCGCTTCATCGACGATGACGAGATCGAAATGATCGCGTCGCCATCGTTTCAGGTTCTTGCCCATCGTTTGCCAGGTGGCAAAGACAATGTCTGCTTCAGGCGATCCGTTCTTGGACATGCCGTTGAACATTGCCATCTTCGTCTTCGCACCGAAGACATGGCTGAATTCAGACATGGCATGGTCAAGAATGAAGTTGTTGTGCACGAGAAACAGAATGCGTTTCGCGCGAAATTCCTGCGCGATGAAAGCGGCGGTGTACGTCTTTCCCAGACCAGTTGCCAAGACCACGAGGGCTTTTTTGAATCGTCCCCGAAGAGCCTTGAGGGCTGCCTGCACTGCTGTCCGTTGATAAGGACGAGGAGTAATTCTCACGTGCATCCTCCAATAGGAAGGCGTTAGCGATTGGTGTTATGTCGTATATAGCGTCATAGACGCGTTTGTAAATGGGCGGGAAATAACAACAATAACGAATATTACTAACATAAAAGTAGCAGTACGTCAAGTGACACAGAACGTAGTGCGTGGCACTTCCTTCCCTCGAGACTCACGGTCGCCTCATGGCCCTTCAGGTGAAGTTAGCAGTACTGCTCTATTAATTGAAGGCGCTGTTCAACCGGGATAGTCTCAACAATATCAGGTACCTTCGCAACAAAGTCTTGCACAATATTTGCGTAAGCGTCGCGACCAATATGTTGTCTTATGTGCGCTTCAAGTACTAATAAAAGCGTATACTCAATATCTAATAACGCCGTGTTAAACTGCGCAGCTTCCTGGTCTGAAACACGTTGTTCCAAGAACGTGTCGGCGTCACGATAATTGGAACGGATGCGCATCCTGTACAAGAAATCAAATATTGAGACAGGACGCAGGGCAGTGTCTTGATCCGATCGTACTGAAGCAGGAACATTCTTTCGCGGCTTACCCCCAGCAGTCTTGTTTTGTCGTCGCCATTGGTCAACCCGCTCCTCTAGGAGGCGCTCCCTGGTTGTTCGCAATGCTAGAGCATAGAGGTTCCACCAATTATTACTGCTAGTATGGGCTATTGAACTGACCGGCGTTATCGTGATATTTGTCGGAACCTCGGAAAACCCCGTTGTGTCTGTTATGGTCGTTGAAATTGAAAGGGCTGATAACGGTGCGGGCATGATTAACCGGCCATCGCCAATGTCAGCTGCCAGTTGAGATAGCCCGGATGAATGACTCCGAGATTCAGATCGGTTACATGCCAGAAAAAATCCCTGAGCGGCAAGATACGCAGAGTAGTAGGTCTGAACAGGTGCCCAATGATTTGCATACCGCACAAGCCCGTTGCCTAACAGGCCCGTAAAGCGCAACGATAATTCCGTTGACCAGGCATTACGCAGCTTTAGTGCTATCCGGGCAATATCTGCGCTAGTGTTGCGTTGAATGTGCGCGAAGTGTGTCGAGTCACGACAGAGCATCAAAAGCGCCCCGAGTGGGTTGTGGTAATAAGTGATGAGGTTGCGAAGACTATCAACATAGTGCAGATATGTTGCAAAGCGGTACTCTTCTTCAGATGGTTCACGCAGATCAATAATCATAAACAAAGCAATGAGAACATATTACCATCGTCTTGTCTAGTAAGCGGGGTTGGTGTGTTGTTGGCTTCTCATCCTGCGATACGCGACGCGCAAGAAAGTGCTGTACCGAAAATCACGACCACTTCCCGGCCACAGAAGTGGTTGTGATTACTGGAGTAGGTCGTGACGCTCACTTCCCGTTCGGAAGAGGTACACGAAACAGGCGTAAATGTTAGTTTATGCCTATCTTTATTACTTTTGGAGCGGGCGACCGGGATCGAACCGGCGACCTCTTCCTTGGCAAGGAAGCGTTCTACCACTGAACTACACCCGCATGGTGTACTGCAATTTTTTGGAGGCCACGGGCGGAATCGAACCGCCGAATACAGGTTTTGCAGACCCGTGCCTTACCACTTGGCTACGTGGCCGAAAGATATTTTGCTCTACGGTATTATGAGGGATAGACCCGTGCCTTTCCTG
This sequence comes from uncultured Gammaproteobacteria bacterium, assembly GCA_964349465.1. Taxonomy (GTDB): domain Bacteria; phylum Patescibacteriota; class Patescibacteriia; order SBBC01; family CAIJZX01; genus CAYGGC01. Next base: position 29,321 of record CAYGGC010000007.1, on the reverse strand, counting down.
GTCAGCGATGATCTGCCACGGGCAGATCATCGGACGCTCTCCGGCTGATGCCGGTTCGCTCCTGACCGTCTCGTCCTCTTGGACTCGACCCACTTGGCGGAGTTTATCCCGCTGTAAAGCGGGATGGCCATTATTCCTCATTGGCTGGCGTACTGTACCACACGATAATTCGGAAATCAAGCCTACCGCAACCACGGCTTAACCTTCGGCAGTTTTTTAACATTCGCTACGGCGAGCGTGATCGTGACCGGAACCGGTTCGCCACGCTGAACTCGTCGGGTAATTTCAGCACAGCGATGCATACCGTCGAGAATGACAATCTTCCCCCGATAACGCAGACCAAACATAAACATCGTCGTCGGCAGTTTTTGTATTGTTCGTGTACGGACGTCTTCGTTCGTCCGCCCAGTCGACGCAAGCCAACGAAATGTTCGAGTCTGTGCCCCGCGGTACGGTCCGGCTATCCAGCGCGGAAACGGTCCGCCGGACCAGGTTGGAATAACCTGCGCGTCGGTGACTCGGTAGACCGACCATTGACGCCGTGTCAGATCAAACGGCGCGACCACAACCGCCTCCCGCCATTCAGCCCAAGTTCGAAATCCCTCGCGTCGAAAATGGGGTCGCCATTTTGTTAGCCGCCCTTCCACGCGTTGCCATCGACGCCAAATTTCCATCCAGGTCGTGGGCCCGATTTTCTTAAAACCCGGCGGGAGATTAGTGCGCTGTTTTCGCATCGATTTTTTTTACGACCAACGGTATTTTTTTAAAATCGTACAGTAGCGTCGCACGCATCCCGCCGTTATACAGGGCGGCCGCCGGATGATATAACGGTAGAACCACGCGGTTCTTCACCTTTTTCGGTTGGCCGTGCACCTGACTTATTTTCATCTCTGGCGGTAAAAATAATCCCATCGAATGACGACCGAGCGTCACAATCAATTTTGGATTCATTAATTCAATTTGCTGCCAGAGAAATCGATCGGTACAGGTTGTAATTTCTTCTGGCTCGGGATCGCGATTTTCTGGCGGCCGACATTTCACCACGTTTGTGACAAACACCTCAGCCCGCGTTTTTCCAATCGCCTTCAACATTTCGTCCAAAAATTTTCCGGCCGCACCGACGAACGGATGGCCTGTTTCATCTTCTTTTTTTCCTGGTCCTTCGCCGATAAACAAAATCTCTGAGGCGGGATCTCCATCACCAGGCACGGCGGTCAACCGACCTGCCGCCAGCGGACAGGCGGTACAGTTGTGAATCGCCGTTGATAAGGCCTCGAGCTTTTTCTTCGCCGACGCCGAAATAGCCATAAGGGGTTATCGCTTCCGTTGAGCCTTCGGAAGAAGTTTCCAGTTGATCGCGTCAGCTATTTCCAGTAACGGCAAATGATGCTTTGTTTTCTTCCCCCAGACAATCATCGCACCCATATCTTTCGGGAAGCATTTTCCACTATACCCGCGAAAGCCGTCGAGGAAAATTTTCATCATGCTCGTGGTAATGCGAGGATCGTTCCCGACACCTTGGCGGACCTGTTCGTAATCCGCCCCAACCTGCTTCGCGACGTCAAACATCATATTTGCGAACACAACTTTCGTCGCCAAGAACGCGTTCGCAAACTCTTTAATCAACTCAGCCTCAGTCGAGGTGGTGATCGCTTGATATGGCGCCTTGGGTAGAAGTTTCATTACCAGTTTCGCGGCGGCGAGGTGCTTAGCGGTTTTTTTGGCCATTCCCACAATCTGACGATCCGATTTCAAAAAATCTTCTACCGCAGTTTTGTCACGTAAAAATTCGGGATTGAACAGCCAGGTGTGTTGCGGAAATTTCTTTTGTAATTCAGCCGTCTTCCCCGGAAGTACGGTTGATTTCAAGACGACAATTTTGTGCCCAATCAAACGCTTGGCTGTTAACTCAATCGCGTGATAATCATAGCCCGTAGCTTTTTTATACGGCGTCGGAACACAGATAAACACAATGTCGCATTGGTTCACGTCTGCTAGGCCATCCGGAAACTTTGAGCGGTCAAATACTTTCGCTTTTTTGAACCAAGCGCCAACCGCGCCACCAACCATCCCGTACCCGATTATACCAATGGAGTGCTTCATATCGTCAGATCAATAAATTCATGCTCAAGAGTTTGAAGATTCAAGGTCGCGAAGGACGGATATTGAAACATTCCACCGGCTGTCCCGGGATTTAAAATATATGTCTCGCCAATTCCTTCCCAGCGCTTGAAGTGCGTGTGTCCATGGCAGACAATATCAAAATCTCCGGTCGCGGCTTTCGCTTCAGCGTTTTTTGGAAAATGATTGAAGTAGATCCGCCGACCATCAAGTGTTACCTCACCTTGGTCGCCGTAGTGGACGACGTTTGGTAAATCATGAATAGCTTCTTCTTCCTTTTTTCGATCCGCCACATTTCCGAAAATCGTATGGATTTTTCCCGGAAATGACGTTGACATTTCCTTCAACATCGCCGGGGCGCAAGTATCGCCACAGTTAATAACCGTGGCAATGTTGCGCGCGGCAAACTCCCGCAGAAGGATGTTCCAGGCCGCCACATTATCGTGTATATCGGAAACGACTGCAATAGTCATATATTCAAGCAGTCGTCCTGATATTAGCGAAGGATCTGGCGATGATCATACCGCCTGAGTATACTAAAAATACACCGGTCGGACAACTTTAGAGATACCCCCGAAAAACGTACAGAATAATTGCACCGTACTCTCGCACAACCGAGCGAAAATTCACCATCCGTTCATAAAAGTTTTCAGGAACCGGGTGGATTTGTGCCGCCACGCATTGAACGCTTGCATCGAGCGCTCGAAAAACCCGACAAGACCGCCAGGTATGATACGAGGTTGTTACAACGATTGCAGAAGACAACTTCTGTTCGGTCATCAATCGCAACGACTGCTCAGCGTTTTCTCTCGTACTCGTTGAACGCTCTTCAAGAATAATATCTTCGCTCGCCAGACCGCGATCGATGGCATACCCGGCCATGATATTTGATTCGATCAAACCAGTGACCTTGCTCTTGCCGCCTGAAATCATCACCTTCGGCGCGAGTCCAGTGCGCCACAGCTCAATGCCTTTATCCGTCCGTAGTTTCGCCTGCGTCGGTAATGGGTCCACTCCGCGGCGCGTGCCAGCCCCCAGGACAATAATTACATCGGCTGGTTTTGGCGATTCATTGGTTACTAATGGAAGCGCAAGAACGTCAGTCGGCCACGGCGTCGCGACGATAAAAATCCCTAGGACAAGGGCCGCGCCAACTAGAAGAAGCCACTGACGACGAATCATTTCTTCCGTAGTTTTTTTAACGTCGCGATATCCTGTTTGACCTTATCGTGCTCGGTTTCAAGATAGACGTTCCGATCTTTTAGTTTCGGATGATTCAGAATAGCGGTAAAACCAGCTTTGCCAATATTGCCATCACCGATGTGCTCATGACGGTCTTTATGCTCGCCAAAACCGAATTTACTATCGTTGCCATGAAATAACTGCAAGCGCTCGAGTCCAATCTTCGCATCGAACTCTTTGAGGGTGGCGTTCACTGTTTTTGCGTCACGAAGATCGTACCCTTGCGCGAAGGCGTGACAGGTATCAAAACACACACCAATGGTGTTCTTCAGCTTTTTATCATTCTTTTCAATCTGTCGAATCATCTCGCCGATATCATCAAAACTTGAACCAATCGAAGCGCCGGCGCCAGCCGATATTTCAAAACAAAACTGTGTCGGTCCGCTATAACCTTTTAAGGCTTGCCCAACACCATCGATGACTAGTTGCAACGCCGCGTCATGACCAACGTCTTTGCCTGAGCCGAGATGCGTCATCAGATGCTTCGCGCCAATCAAACTCGCCCGTTCCAACTCTTCCCGAATAATGACGGCTGAGCCTTTTTTAATGCGTGGATTCGACGAGGCAAAATTAATAAAATATGGGGTATGGACTGCCCAATCGGTAAACCCGTATTTTTCATTTTCGGATTTGAACTGTTTCAGGATTTCTGGTGTCAATTTTGGCGCCGGGCCACCTTGGGGTGAACGTGTAAAAACCTGGTAGACCTCACAACCAAAACTATGCGCTTGCTTTGGGGCATTGAATATTCCACCGGCGATTGAAACGTGGGCTCCAATTTTCATACAAGAAAGTTGTTATGCGCATCAACGACTACCAGTAGTGTAGCAGATTCAAGTGAAAGTAAAAAATGGACACGCCGATACGTTATGTCGCTTGAGTGATGAGAAAAACTTTTTGCATTCGGCTCAGACGCTTCATGTTTGCTTCGGCGATACTCGCGTTGGCCCGCGTCCGAAAACGACGTTGATAGACAAGCTCAACCGGGCGCCTCGACCGGGTATATTTCGCTCCTTTTGGTGAATCATTATGCTCCTTAATCCGCCGAGCAATATTTGTGGTAATACCAGTATAGAATGTCCCGTCGCGGCAACGCACAATATAGAGATAATACATATATAGAGAGTGTATCACTCCACTCCCGCGATTACATCAGCCCCTGTTTTTTCAGACGCGCCCGAATCCCGCCAGGGTGACGCTGTAAGTCGGCCGCGATGGATTTCATGGTGGCGTTGGCCTGATGCAACTCAAGAAGACGAGTGTCTTGTTCAGCGGTCCAGGGTGTATACGCTCGCGGATATTGTTCTCGAATCTCCGCTAGGCGTTTCGTATGGGGCGGAACATCAACCACGGCCCCAGGCACAACGGTTGAAGGTTTGACATGAATTTTTCCACCGCTCTGCCGGAGAAAATCTTCCTGCCGTTCTTGTTTCATGGATGTCGGGAGGGCCCGCCAAGCTTCTTCGGCCGCAACAGACGCCGCCCGCATGGTTCGATCTTGTTCTTGAATCTGCGGGTCGACTTGCAACGCGCGTTCATTCCAACCGAGAAGATGCAACCCCTCCAAGGTCCGAACGCGCGACAAGGCGACGTAACCTTGGCCAAAAGCGAATGATCGCGAAAGGTCCATCACGGCCGCATCGAGGGACATGCCCTGACTTTTATGAACGGTGATCGCCCAGGCCAGCCGTAATGGCACTTGCTCAATACTCGCGGTCACATGCTCGCCGTCTTCAATTGCCCATTCCATTGGCTCGACCGTCATCGTCCGGCCGGTTCGCGTCTTGATGACTGGATACCCTTCGGCGGCGCTAAATTGCACGACGGTACCGAGTGTCCCGTTCGCATACCCACGCTCCGGATTATTCCGCGTGCACATCACAACCGCTCCAATTTTCAATTCCAGCACTTCCGGCGAAAGACACCCGCGGACAAGTTGTTCGACCTTAGCTTTTGGACCGCGGTGCGACATAGTGAACTGATGAACGTCGCCGGGCAGAGTTGCTAAGCGTTCGGCGTTAACTTCATCGACGTTGGCGTTATGTGCGTAGAGCTTGGTGGTTTCGGCGTGCGCCGGTCCGGCGGTGACCTGTCGGGTTTTAAGGAGCTCATGGGTTTCGGCCGGCGCTTCGCCGCGGCGAATCGCGCCTAAGACTCCGGACAGCGCCGCGTCGGATTGCCGATGTTGTTCAGTCAGATAGCAAACTTCAAACATCGCTTCGGTCCAGGCCCGTGCCGAAAAAGCAAATTGCGCGTCGGGTTCGCCAAACTTCGAAATCGGCGGGAGCTGAAAAAAATCACCGACGACAACCACCTGCAACCCGCCGAAGGGCGCCTCGTCGCGACGAATCACGCGGCAAACCTCCTCGACCATATCGAGCAGGCCCGCGTCGAGCATCGAAATTTCGTCGATAATCAACACGCGTGTGTTCGTGATTTGCTTAACCAACCGCTCCATCGTCGTCAGCGCTTCGAGGTCGTGTTTTGTTAAACTTCGGCGAATCCCAATGCCGCTCCAGGAGTGAATTGTCGAACCGGCAATGTGGGTGGCGGCAATGCCAGTGGAGGCGGTGATCGCGACAGCGACCTGGTGTTCACGCAAATACTGGACATACTGGTTCACGAGGTAGGTTTTCCCCGAGCCCGGTTCGCCAGTTAAAAAAACATTCGCGCCGGTTTGGAGAATCTCGAGAGCAGTAGCTTGGGTCATGGGGCTGGAGTATAGCAGGTTTCCGGTCATCGTGGCCGAACTTGACCATTACTGAATGACATGATATTGTATTTCCTACATTTCTTACTTGTAGGATTTTCAATCCCTATGAAATCAACCGATCATCATCACAAACATTTCTACGGTACAACGACCATCGGCGAAAAAGGCCAGGTGGTTATCCCCGCCGAAGCTCGAAAAGCGCTGAAGCTACGATCCGGCGATAAGCTCCTCGTCTTTGGGATGGGCGGAAATATGGTCACGTTCGCAAAATTTGAACAACTTGAAAAAATTGCGGAAAAACTAAGTGCCAAATTAGAAAATATCCGCGACGTCTTAAAGAACGCCTAACTATGCGCCACCTCCTCCGGCTCTTCAAACCCTATTGGTGGTACCTCGTCCTGCTCGTAGCTTCGGTGACGGGCAGCGTCGCGGCGTCGTTAATGTTGCCCGATTACATGGCCAAAATTATTAACAAAGGCATTGTAGGTGAAGACCTGCACTTTGTCTGGGTCACCGGGTCGGCCATGCTCGCGTTTTCACTTGCCGGCGGGCTTTCGAGCATCGTCACCAGTTGGCTCGCGTCCCGCATGTCCGCCGGGTACTCGCGCGATATTCGAGCCGCCGCGTTTGCGAAGGTTGAACAATTCTCACTCGCTGAGTTCAATCAATTCTCAACCGCCTCGCTCATTACCCGGACGACAAATGATATCACCCAAATCCAAACGGTCTTGGTCATGATTTTGCGGATGTCGCTGATGGCCCCAATCATGGGAACGTGGGCGATCGTCAAAGCCTATCACACCGCGCCGTCGATGACCTGGATTATGGCCGCCGCGGTCGGGAACGTCATCGCCATTATTACCGCCGTCTTTATCATCGCCGTACCAAAATACCGTCTCCTACAAAAACTGACCGATCGCATGAATCTCGTTGCTCGAGAAATGTTAACCGGCTTACGCGTTATTCGCGCGTTCAGCCGCGGTCCGGCTGAAGAAAAAAAGTTTGATACGGCGAATGACGAGTTAACCCGGATCAACTTGTTCATCAATCGGGTCAACACGATTATGATGCCCTTCATGTTTTTCATCTTGAGCATGACCATGCTCGGGATTGTTTGGTTCGGGGCCAAGAAAATCGACCTCGGCACTCTCCAAATCGGCAACATGATTGCCTATATGCAGTACGCGATGCAATCGATGTTCGCCTTCTTCATGATCACGATGGTTATTATCATGGTCCCCCGCGCCTCAGTTTCGTTTGGACGCTTAGCCGAAATTCTCAATACCGATCCACAGATTCGCGACCCGAAAGAACCGCGAGCTATCGATCAACAGCAGAAGGGCCGGATCGAATTTGACCACGTGACCTTTGCCTACGGCGGCGCTGAAGCACCAATTCTCCACGACATTACCTTTACCGCCGAACCAGGGCAAATCACCGCCTTCGTCGGGAGTACCGGTAGCGGAAAATCAACTCTGATCAATCTCATTCCCCGCTTCTACGATCCAACCATCGGTACCGTTCGCGTTCATGGCGTTGATGTGAAAGACATGAAGTTGGAAGATGTCTATCGCCAACTCGGCTTCGTGCCACAACGGGGTGTTCTCTTCTCAGGCACCGTTGATTCAAACATTGGGTATGGCGCGCCGGACGCGAATCGCGAAGAACTCGCTGCGGCCGCTGACATCGCTCAAGCAAAAGACTTCATCAGCGCATTAGATGGTGGCTTTGATGCTTCGGTCGCCCAAGGCGGGAAGAATTTGTCGGGCGGACAAAAGCAACGCCTTTCGATTGCCCGCGCTATCGCCCGGAAACCGGAAATCTTTATCTTTGATGATAGCTTCTCGGCTCTCGATTTTACGACCGATGCAAAGCTTCGTGCGGCTTTAAAGAACGCGACGAGCGGAAAAACCGTCCTGATCGTCGCCCAACGGATCAGTACGATCATGAACGCCGATAAGATTATCGTGCTCGATGAAGGCCGGATTGTTGGTCAGGGCACGCATCCGGAACTGATGAAGTCCTGCCAAGTCTACCGTGAAATCGCCCTCTCGCAATTATCGGAGACAGAACTCGATACAGCGCCACGTGCGCTCGCGACGGAAGGAGGTGTGGCTGTATGAGCAACGAACCAATGGTAAACAAAGATAAGCAAGCCACCAAACCGATCATGCCCATAGGCCGCAACCCGATGGCGATGATGCAAGGTGGGCAAAAAGCCAAGAATTTTAAAGGCACGATGCGCCAACTCTTACAGTACCTCCGGCCGCACCGCTGGCAAATGATTCTCGTGATCGTCTTTACGATTGCCAGCACCGGTTTCGCAATCGCCAGTCCGAAAATCCTCGGGCATATGACGAATCACATTGTTGATGACTTCATTGCCCGTTCAACCTACGATCAATTCCACGCTCAACTCCCGGCCGGCACGGTGATTCCACCCGGCACGACTGGCGCCGAGTACCTCGCGAAACTTCCAGCCGCAGCCACGGAGAATATTCCGGCCAAAGTAAAAACAGCGATTGCTGATCTCGATCTCTCCGTCCGCCCGTCATTCAACTATGACAGTATTCGGTCGTTAGCGATTCTGCTCGTCGTGCTGTACGTGATCAGCATGATCTTCAATCTCTTCCAGGGCTGGATTATGACCAGCGTCTCGCAGAAGATCACCTACCAGTTCCGCCGTGATATTTCTTTGAAAATCGGTCGGATGCCGTTGAAATATTTTGATGGTACAACCTACGGCGAAGTGCTCAGCCGTATCACCAACGATATCGACACGGTCGGCCAGACCCTCAACCAATCGATGAGCCAGATTATCTCCTCGGCCACGATGATTGTCGGTATCTTGGCGATGATGTTGACGATTAGTTGGCAGATGACGATTGTCGCGGTCTTAACACTCCCGTTGAGCTTCGGCTTGTTGATGTTCCTCGTGAAGCGGTCACAAGCGTTCTTCAAGAAACAACAAGCGACGCTTGGTCACCTCAACGGGCACATCGAAGAAATGTTTGGCGGCCACACCGTCATGAAAGTTTTTAATGGCCAAGAACGCAGCCTCAAAACCTTCAACAAGCACAACCGCGAACTCTTCGGGACAGCCTGGAAATCGCAATTCCTCTCGGGCCTCATGTTCCCCTTGATGACCTTCGTCGGAAACATCGGCTACGTCGGCGTCGCGATTGTCGGCGGCTGGCTTGCTATAAATGGGAAATTAAACATCGGCGACATCCAAGCCTTTATCTCCTACGTCCAACAGTTCAACCAGCCGGTTGTCCAAACAGCGCAAGTCGCGAATATTCTACAATCCACCGCGGCCGCGGCTGAACGCGTCTTCGAGTTCTTAGCGGAATCGGAAGAAGCGCCCGACACTGTCGGGGCGAAAGCCATGACTGGCGTTCGTGGCGAAGTCGAATTTGCGAACGTCCACTTCGGCTATTCTCCCGAAAAAGAGATTATCCACGGCTTTACGGCCAAAGTGAATCCCGGCCAACGCGTCGCCATCGTCGGACCGACCGGCGCCGGAAAAACGACGATGGTCAACCTCTTGATGCGCTTCTACGACCTGACGAGCGGGACAATCAAGATCGACGGTGTTGATACGCGGACGCTCGCGCGCGCCGATGTTCGGAAACTCTTCGGCATGGTCTTGCAGGATACCTGGCTCTTCAACGGCACGATCCGCGAGAATATCGCATACGGCCATCCGGAAGCTTCGGAAGCCGACATCATTGCTGCGGCCAAAGCCGCCCACGTGGATCACTTTGTCCATTCCCTCCCGAAGGGATACGCTACTGTCCTCGATGAGGAAACGAATAATATTTCGCAAGGTGAAAAGCAGCTCCTGACGATTGCCCGAGCCATGTTGATCAAGACCCCGATGCTTATCCTCGACGAAGCGACGAGCTCAGTTGACACCCGCACCGAAATCTTAATCCAGCAAGCGATGGACCGCCTGATGCACGATAAGACGAGCTTCGTCATCGCCCATCGCCTCTCCACGATCAAGAACGCTGACCTGATCCTCGTCATGAAAGACGGGAACATCGTCGAGCAAGGGAAGCACGATGAACTCCTGAAAGCGAATGGGTTCTATGCATCTCTGTATAACTCACAGTTTACTGCACCGTTGATTGAGGAATTGCCAAAACCTATAATAAAGCCAGCAATGGCTGGTGGACGAGCCTAAGACCGACCTGCCCCGCACCCTTGTGGTGCGGGGTGGGCGCCGGAATGCGAGCGTAACGAATCTATAAGAAAACCCCGTCCGAGAGGACGGGGTTTTTTATGGATTTGATTGCTAGTTGATGTAATTCAACTCTTTATATAGAGCATTTGGTAATCTTGTGTACTTGATTCCAAGTAGAAGTGCAACCTCTTCCATCTTGTATAACTTTGTGGGATTATCACGTTTACCTTCTCGAGAAAACAAAGTGATTTTTTCTGCTTCGGCAAAAGCTAAAATATATGGGTCAGCGGCGGAATTTCCTGAAACATCGTCAACCATTTTGTATTGATTATTAATTTCGATTGCTCTTTGGCGATTAGCTGGGGTAATTGCTGTGACTAACCCCAGTTTTTTTTGTTCGTTACACCATTTCTTTAAATCCTGATCGTATTTGCCAACAATTTCTTGCTCAACAACATCCAAAAGAACCCAGCGTGCTTGTTCTAAGCCTTTCTCTAATACAGACCAAAAAGTTGTATTAACTTCAAACGGAAGCCAAATTGCAAAATCTATTAACACATTTGTATCAAGTACAAGGGTATTTTGTGAGAGACCGCTCGTCATGCCTGTTCAGGGGAATATTTCAAGAGATTCGCGGCTTCTATAAAACCTATTTTTTTCTCAAAATACGCGCTAGACACAAAGTTATTAAACAAATTTCCATTTGAGTCTTTCATGTTGTTGATGAAGCTCCCACCTGATTTGCCCATCATCAATTTTTTCTTTTCTTCTAAATTTCTATTTGTCTCTGTTCTAATACTATTTTCCAATTCGGAAAAACTTCCTTTACCTAACTTTCCCAATTCTTTCATTCTGTATAGAACAAAAAGTGGGCTGGCTTTATACTTTTCAGCAAATTCGTAAATATTTTCCCGGTCATAAAATGGCTTTGTAAACTCTGATTCGGGCAACAATAACTCGGCTGCAACACTATTACAAATTCTTTCTTCGGGATCTAAGCGAGTTTGTTCTTTTCTGAATTCCAGGCTATTTGAAATAGCATCACTTTTTCTAAATACATGTGTTACCTCATGAACTAAAGAGAAAATTTGAGCGGCTACAGAGTCGCTCCTATTGATAACAATGAAAGGACAATAATCGTTACTAATCGAAAGGCCCCGTAAATCCTCAACATCAACTTTGATATAGGATATAGTTTTACCTACAAATATTCCTTTAGACTCAACTTTTTCAGTAAGGTATTTGAGTGCTTTCTTTTTCGCATCATTGCCAGAAAAATTTATTATATTCTGCAAATTAAAATCTAGCTCGTCGGCTACCACCTTGGCCAGTTTTATTGGATCATCAATGTCTCTTCCAAAACCTACCAGTTTATTCTTTGCCAAACCATCTTCCTTCATTTTTCTTTCCAACCATCTTTGGCGAGAAGAAACAATGTTTATAAGCTTATTTACTTTTTCATTATTGTCATCTTTGATTTCAACTCGAAAATCTGTAATCTTTTTGTTTTTTTGAATTTCCTCTTTACTACAAAGAGCTAGTTCAGAGATGTTGTATGCTTTTGCTAGTTTGATTAACTGCGACCATTTCGGCAGTGAGGCACCTTCTTCCCATTCCTTAACGTAATTTCTTTTTGACGTCGTAATTTTTTTTGATGCAGCAAAAAAATCCAAGCCCATGTTTTCACGAGCTATCCTCAAATTTCCCCTATTTACAAATAGTACGTAATCCTTGGTCATGTTTTTTACAGCAAATAACTTCGGATTACTCGACTTTTTCATGAAAATTTGGGAACAAACGGTCTGTTTTTCTTATTTTTCATCTATATTATACTCTTTTTTCGATAAAACTTCAACTTAGCCGTGCCTACACCCCGCCCAAATGAAAAGCAAATATGAAAGGGCCCCGCCTTTAGGCGGGGCCCTTTCATCAAGAACTAATTATCTCCAAATCGCAAAGATACCGCCGAATATCGCGTACGTTACAACGTAAAGAATATTATTGATAACGAGGACGACTGGTTTTCGACCTTCAAATTGGGTATTGAGGCTGAGGGTAACCGCAAACGTCGCCCAGGCCACTACCCCGAAGATTGCGCCGTCCGCAAACGTCTCGAGTCCGAGCGAGTGAACAAAAACGCTCATGCCATAGGCAATCAAGAACGAGGCCAGGATCGCGCCGCCGAACAGTCGGGGCATATTCTTCTTCTCTTCCTCGGTCATCGTCCGTTTATTCGGATCCATTCCGAGTGCGAGTTGCCACTTTTTAAACAGCGGCGACATCGGCGAGTAATAGACCCAGCTACCAAAAAAATTCAACAGCGTTACACTGAGAACCGGTAACCACGAAACATTCCAATCGATCATATACGTAGCCAAAGTCAATGATACTGTTCAGAGTAGCAAAGTCTAGATATCCGAGCAACCACTCGCACAACTTACAAGTTAACTCATCGCTCGACCGCCGAGGTCTTTAAGTAATTGGGTCATGCTGCTCAGCGTTTCTTTGCTTGTCTTAAGGAGTAGTTCATCAGCAATATAACCAAGCCGAATAAGTTCATCATGAATCTTTTCTCGACCCGCTGCGGTCGCTTCAACCATTCGCACGCGAGCGTCATCGGCCGCTTTTCCGTCTTTAACGAGGTGAATCTTCGCCATCGGTAGAAGAATCCTCGTGATACCAGAAGCGGTTAATCCAACCTGTTCGGCTAAAGCAATGCGGGAAAGTTGACGATCGGGGGCTTGTTCAAGGCTAAAGAGGACGAGAAATTCGGTCAGGCTCAGCCCGCCCAAGGCGCGATCAAACCGATTCGTTAAACGACTTTGGGTCTTCGCGAGTTGGAGAAAAAATTGGATCGAAGGAGTGAGATGTTTCATATGGGTATATTACTTGATTACTCAAGTAGTTGTCAAGGGATTGGTGGTCGCAAAAAAAACCGGCTTGTTGGCCGGTTTTTTATTCATTCTGTTGTTACGCCGCTGGCGCCGTCGCCCAACCTTTGATCATTTCGATCACTTTTCGATTGATCAACAGCCCGCGGACATAATCGCGATAATCTGGCGTATCAATCCGTTCGCGTAAATCGGGACTTGAATCGTAAATTTTAAGAGTGGCCTGAACCTCTTCCTCAACCGCTGGATCTTCTACCGTAACGTTTTCCTTTTCGGCGATGGTGCGGATGATTAAGGCGGACTTCACGCGGCGTTCAGCCTGGGGTTTAAATTCCTTTTTTAATTCCTCCTCGTTCTTTTTGATCCCGCTCAAGTAATCTTCCCATTTAATCGCGCCTTGGCGGCCGACTTCTTCCTGAAGCTCGTGAATCATTTTTGATAACTCCGAATCGATCAGGAGTTCCGGAATCTCGGAGAATTTTGTGTGCTTGATGAGCTCATCGAGCAGCGCGCGTTCGAATTTTCCATCCTCGGCTTGCTGAGCTTCTTGCAGGAGGTTTTTTTCAACCTGACTACGCAGAGCGGCCAGGTTTTCAAACGTGCCAGCTTTTTTCGCAAAGTCGTCGTTCACTTCCGGCTTCGTCACGGCGAACACTTGGCGGACCGTCACGGCAAATTCCGCTTTCTTACCGGCCACGCTGGCATTATGGTATTCCTTCGGGAATTCAAGTTCAAACGTTTTCTGCTCGTCTTTTTTCATCCCGACAATATTTTCTTCAAAGCCTGGGATAAAGTTTTTTGAGCCGAGCATGACTGGATGCTGTTTGCTGGAGCCGCCTTCGAGTGGAACCTTATCGACTGTAACGGTAAAATCCACTTCGACTTTATCGCCCATGACCGCCGCGCGGTCGGCTTGTGCCTCAGTTGCGAACATGGCCCGGAGTTCTTCAATCGCTTGATCGACCTTCGCCGGTTCAACCGTCGCCGTTGTCACCTTGGTTGAATATTTTTTGTAGTCGTCGAGTATCACCTCTGGCAAAACAGCGACGTGGGCCGTAAAGATAAATGGATTATCCGCGGCGAGTTTCACCACGCTAACGTGCGGTTGGCCGATGGATTTGATCTGGTGATCGGTCAGTGCCTGGACAAAACTTTTTCGAACGGCGAGTTCGGCTGCCTCTTCCCAAACATGCTGAGCGCCAAGCTTCTGGACCACAATACCAAGACTGGCCTTGCCGGGGCGAAAGCCTTCAATTTTATATTGGGCGGAAAGTTTCTCGGCCGCGCGATCAAGATACGGCTGCATCTGCTCGACCGATAATTCAACGGTTAGTTTGACCTGGGACTTCGGTTGTTTTTCAACGGTAACCTGCATAGGAAAAAATACAAAAATAGGCGGTCAGAGTGTATCGCAGTTTTCTTCATACGTCAACCACTGTATGCTCTTCTTGACCTTTACGTTCATACCAGATACGATGTTACCTCCGCGTCGCTCTTTTGCTAGGAGGTTCCATGCCCACATCGGTTCATGTTATGCGCATCTGTCGATACGGCGAAGGAGAGGCACAATGCCGATACCTCTCACCCACGCCCGACAGCACTGGTCAGTTTACCTGCGCCAAGGTCACCAAATCCACAAAAAGTCGCGTTGACGACCTGGTTGCGAATGGTTCCACCACGATCGTCGGACGGGCTGATAACTGCGATGGTCAGGAATAAGCCTCGCTTCACAGCGCGGTTTTTTTCTAGAAAAAAACCGCCCTTGATGAGAACGGTGTTACACCCAGCCATGAACAATGTGGTGAGCGCGGGCCAGAAACTCGTGCATCATCCACGCCCATCGATTTCGCGTCCACGATTGGACGGATGATCGGTCAAAGTCGTCCGGTAAATCTACCCAAACCGCCGGCCAGCGATCCGTCATCTTCCGGATCATCATCGCGACCCGCATCGCCTGTCCAGCGTGGGCCAGAATCAATGGCCGCGATCGACCCCGCGGACGCATCTCGGCGAAGGACTTCTCGAGCACGTCACGAGTCGAAAAATATTGACCCGGCGTTGCGGGCGGCCAGAGACATACGACTCGGTGGTGATGCGCCGCATACCAATCCGCTGGACACGCGGCTACAACCTCCCATTGCGCGAAAGCCAGCACCTCGTGATGGTGCATGATGTTCATGAGGTGCCACGCCAATATCCGGTTTGGCACACCCGGCTCAACGTGATCACGGCACCACGCTAAGGTGTGGGCGTCGTTGCCACCATGCTCATCATGAAACCGGCGCATATTGGCCAAATCATTATCGTGAAGATGGTTTCGGCCAAACGCCTGCACCAGGACGACGTCAAACGCCGGTTCTTTGAAGCTCGCCGGGCATCCTGGCTCCTGTAACAAATACCACAGCCACTGCCCAAGGTTAGGCATGTGTTATCCCTCCTTTTCGCTCTGGTGTACTCGAGCGACGTATGCGGCAGATCCATCGTCCCGGTGAAGAGTTGTCCGCGACATCAGCTTTTTTCCAGTTGACGCCTAACCGGGGTCGACAAATCCAACGCCAGGCGACTTTGCCAAAACGTGGAAGCAGAGCGACCAGCACCCCGCCGGTCGGCGTCCTCCAGAGCATCACGTCGAAGAACTGTTGCCGATGTTCAGTCGGTATTCTCGCGGCCTGATGAGCCACAAGACTGACCTCGGCCAGCGCAATGGTCTGTTGGCCATGTGTGAAACGAACGTCGATGTTCATTACGCCCCCCTTGTGAATGGAACCTCGAATAGCCCCACCCTAGCAAGTCGGCGGATTTTGTCAATAAAAAAATCGTTCAACCGCGATTGAACGACGAGCTTACTTGTGCAGACGGACACGGCACGTCCATTGTGCTTCACTGTAGTCCCAACGAGGTGGCACAGAAAGCCAGTTCGGCGACAACCTTTCGGTCACCACCCACCGGACCGTGCGACGTTCATCGTCGGGCACGGGCACAGCAGTTAGGACGATGATCCGTCCGATCACGTTCACGCGAACCGGAAATTTGCCCATCAAGCCTCGAGCAATCAAACCTTGCTCACCGCGACCCTCGAGCTCAACACCGAGTAGCTCGATCCGCCCCAGCCCTGAGGACAGTTCGATATCTATCGTCATGCACCCTCCACTAGCGTTGCGGTCCGAAAAAAGTACAAAAAAGGATTTCAGTATCGTACGACGACCTACCAAAAAACGCAACCTGGACGAGAATTTTACCGTTGTCGTTCCTCCATCGTTGCCATCATTTTCTCAACCAGGACGGGAATCGGTCGGCAGGCACATTGGCGCTGATGTTGTTTGTGCCAATTTATGCGTTGTGGGATGGTCGCTCTGGTTGGCATGCGATGCGTGCTATGCCAGGCAACATTAATTTTTCCTCGGCTCACGTTTTCGGCCGACTATCAACGATGCGTTTTTCTTTCAATTCAGTTTCCATTCCCAGAGCTTCGATTAACTGCTCAGTAGTTTTTTCTTCAACGATCACGCCGACTTGCATTTCCGCGTGCATCTTTTTCTTCACTTCGTCCTCGAGCGCACCAAAGGACGCGCCGGACTTCGGCGACACAGCGATAACAATTTCATCAAGATCAAAGGCGTCGTTATTGCGCTTACGGATAATGACTTGCCACTCATCAACGCCCTTAATACTCGACATGATCGGGAAAATGTTATTCAAGTTGACGAGCTCGCCTTTAATTTTCGTCAGGTTGAATTCTTTGACATCGGATTTCCGCTGGATATCCGGTAGAATTCGCGGCACCGTCCGGCCGCAACTTGGACAGGGCGAGTAATCAATTCCCTGGGCCATATCGCCGGTACGGTACCGCACCACGACCGTTCCACGCCAATCAAGCGCCGTAAAGACAATCTCGCCCGCCTCACCTTCTTTGACTCTTCTGCCATCAGCGTCAACTAGTTCGATATATTCGAGATCAGGATAGAGGTGGTAGCCAGTATGCTCGGCACACTGAATCCAAGCGGTTTTCGCTTCGGTTGATGCATACGTCGCTAAAATCTGCACCTCTGTCGCATTCACCTGGGCTAAGAGTTCTTTGACCTTTTCACGGAACGCCGGAGAAACCCGCTCCGCCCCGAACACCAGATATTTCAGATTCGAAAAATCCCGTTTTTGCTTCACCGCTTCGCGGAGCAAATGATAGGCGTAGCCCGGGATAATCGTCACGACGTTTACTTTCAGTCGTTCTAAACTATCCATAATTTTTTGCGTCCCCATCACTTTTCCGCCACCCGTTGCGAGCGAGGTAATACCAGCTTCGAGAAGACCATAGTACGCCAGCCAAAAACCCAGGTGTGGTGAATACGGGAAGGCGTTCAAGCCAACGTTTGTGCTCGCAAATCCGGCGACGTTAAAC
The DNA here is from genome assembly GCA_964349465.1 of uncultured Gammaproteobacteria bacterium. Taxonomy (GTDB): domain Bacteria; phylum Patescibacteriota; class Patescibacteriia; order SBBC01; family CAIJZX01; genus CAYGGC01. The sequence continues at coordinate 11,769 of CAYGGC010000007.1, read as the reverse complement.
GCCCGCCGTCCGGTTTCTCGGAGCATCTCGAGATCGTAGGCCGAATACGTAAACGGGGTCGGCAGTGCGGTTCGGCCGGTCGTAAAATGAATATGAAGCGGCTTATATTCTTTTTCTAGAACCGGTTTCGGGTCCTGTTTCGTTATCTTCATTTTCACCAGATTCAACAACTCGCTTTTGGTCGCATATTTTTTCAGCAGATGCTCGTCTGGTTGCAAGATAAACTGGCGCGGTTTGGCGCGTTCGGCTTCGGTCGGAGCAATATCCGCTTTCGAAATGAGTGGTAATTTTTCTAGATCGGCGGTGGTCTTGAAATCCGATGGCGAAAGACGGAGTTCTTCGAGACGTTGTCGAAAAAATGGAGAGTAGGGAAGTTTGTGACGAAAGAACCAGCGGAGTTTTTTATCCTGTAACTCCTGTTGCTCGCTCCGACTCAAGTGTGAAACGGTTTGCCAGGGAAGATACATACGTTAGTGTGAATAGTGTTTATTCGCGAGCGGGGCGATCGCGCGCATAATCCGTTCGGTCCCATCACGAACGTTGATGGGCGAGGGCTCGTGATTTTTTGTAAACATGATCGGGGCGCCGAAGCGGAGGGAAACGTTGTGCTGCGGCGAAGCGAGATACAGTAACGATTGTGCCATAGTCCGGCCGGCGTCGCAACGAATACCCAGGGGCACCACCGGCACACCGGCCCGAATCGCCATTCGAGCCGTCCCAGTTTTTCCTGTTGCTAAACTTTTCTCCAGATTGCGAACACCTTCCGGGAAATTACAAATAATTTTTCCTTTTTGCAGTTGAACCGTCGCCGTATCAACAATCGCACTTCGACCGGTTGGTGGAATCTGAATCGTGATGGTTGTCCACCAATAATTATTTGATTTCGTTAAAAAATACACTGGTCGATTGAGCTGAGCGCCGACTGCGGCCGCGATATAGAAACCATCGAGCCAATCAATATGGTTAGCCGCGATGACAAATCCGCCGCGTCGCGGGACATGCTCCCACCCTTCAATTTTTTTTATTTTTGCCTGAAAAATCGGATAGACAATATTCGAAAGGGTCTGATATACAGCGCGGGACGGTCGCATACTTAGTAGGGATATTTCAAACCCGTCATCGCCGCCACCGCCGTCATGACGTTCTTGGTAATCAATTCAAGTTCGGCCTTCGTCGGCTCGGTGGACGCTTGGAGCGGAATCTCCACCGGCGCTCCAAACGTGACGTAGACCGGCTTCCAAAACTTCAAGACGCTTACCAGTGTTTCCCCAAGGCCGTGGCCACGCGGCGCGCGGATGGCGGCTGGAATGACGGGCACGTTTGTCGCAACCACTAATCTGGCCACGCCCGTCCGGCCCTTGAGCAACGTGGTTTCCCATTGCGGATTTAATTTTGGCTTGTTCCGCGTCCCTTCGGGAAAAATTCCGACGACACCGCCGGCGTGAAGATGGTCAACGGCTGACTGAAGTACTTTTGACTTATCATGATTATCGATCGGCAACATCCCTAACGCTTGCCAAGCGTTTCGCCCAAGGATTTTTCGCCAGACACGAGCGATGCTTTCTTTCGTTAAGAAAAACGGTCGCGGTCGTCCTGCGCGCATAACGGCGATCATAACGGCGGCCGGATCAAAATAACTACTGTGATTTCCTGCCACAATAAAGCCGCCGGAGGCCGGTACATTTTCGGTCCCGCCGACCCGGACGCGCCAGCGGAGCAAAGGTAGAAACAGTCCCCAAAGGACTTTCTCAAGAAACATTTTTGACGGTTCAAGTTGTTGAAACGGTGACCCCGGCTGGTATGCCTTTCCCGAGACCTCGCTGATGTGCCGCATAATTTCGTGCGTCACGTGCTGGAGCGCTTCGGAATCTTCACCGGTTAAATCGGTTTTCGAAAACACGACCGGTTTCCCAATCACGACGCGGCAGGGCTTCCAGAACATTTTGAACCAGAGTATCGCCTGCCACGCCTTCACGCCCTGAACTCCCTGAATCCCAACCGGAATTACCGGAGCACCCGAACGTAATGCTAACCGAGCTGCGCCGGTTTTCCCGGATCGTAGTTCAGGATTCTTGTTGCTGTTGCCTTCTGGAAAGATGGCGATCGGATGCCCTCCCTGTAAATACCCAAGGGCGATATCAAGAACTTTACTCTTGTCGTACTCGTTGATCGGGATACCGCCGAACATCCGGTACTTACTGGACTGGGCGACGAAGCGTAGCGACTTCGTGATATTCCGATAGACAGCACCAGCCAAAATCGCTGAATCAATCCAGCTTTGGTGATTTGCCGCCAAAATATACCCACCCTCGGTCGGCAGGTTCTCAAGTCCCTGAATCTCGCGAATGCGCCAGCGGAGCAACGGAAGAAGGGTTTTGCGCAGGACCGGATAGACGACCATAGGCCTCTAGTATAGCGCAAAAAGCTAGAATTCGCTTGGGGTAGATGATATAAAAAGACCCCGCTCTACGCGGGGCCTTTTATTCAATAGACCTAGACGAACAATGCCGCTAAGACCAACATCAAGGTCGAGAGGAGTTTAATCAAGACGTGGAGTGACGGACCGGCGGTATCCTTGAACGGATCGCCAACAGTATCACCAACGACCGCCGCCGCGTGGACCGGCGTCTTTTTGCCTTGAACAACACCATTCGAATCTTTGAATTCACCGGACTCGATGAATTTCTTGGCATTATCCCAGGCCCCACCGGCGTTGTTCATGACCAAGGCCATCAACACGCCAGTAATCGTACCGACCATTAACATCCCGGCCGCTGCTTCCGCTTTCAGAATCAAGCCGACGGAAATTGGCAAGGCAATCGCGAGGACGCCCGGCAAAACCATCGCCTTCAACGCACCACGGGTCGTAATATCAACCGCGCGACCGTAGTCCGGCAATTCGGTTCCGAGCATAATGCCTGGCTTTTCCTTAAACTGACGGCGAACTTCATCGACAACGCTACCAGCAGTTTTTCCGACTGCGCGCATAGCCAAGGCTGAGAAGAGGAAGACCAACATCCCGCCCATAAAGGCACCGACGAAGACTTTAATATCAGCCAAGTTAACCGAGGTGAGATGGGCTTCTTCAAGATACGCTGAGAACAGGAGGAACGCGGCGAGCGCGGCCGAACCGACAGCGTAGCCCTTCGTCAACGCTTTCGTCGTATTCCCGACCGAGTCGAGTTTATCTGTAATCGCGCGGGTTGATTCCGAGCCATCCGACATTTCCACGATACCACCTGCGTTATCCGTGATCGGACCAAAGGTGTCCATCGCTAAAATGTACATCGCGCTCATGAGCATTCCGATGGTCGCAACGGCGGTACCATAGAGACCACCATGTTCGAGTCCGGAATTGACGCCTAAGGTGTACGAACCCCAGAGCGCCGCGCCAATCGCTACAACTGGCAAGGCCACGTTTTCAAAACCAACCGCGAGACCAGCGATGATGTTCGTCGCCGGAGAAGCTTCCGAGGCGCGAGCAATTTCTTTGACCGGGCGGAATTTGTGATCGGTGTAATACTGAGTCAGGAGTAAGAAGACAATGCTCATTACCATCCCGATCATCCCCGCTCCGAAGAACCAGAGATACTGTTCACCAAGCATTGCTTGGGTGACAAAGTAGAAAGCGATCGCACCCAAGACCGTCGTCATATAGAACCCGCGGTTCAGCGCGTTCATTGGATCTTCATTTTCTTTGGTTTTGACAAAGAAGACGCTGACCGCTGAGACAATCATCCCGAAGGCTTGAATAACCAGTGGGAACAAAATACCTTCAACGCCGAACACTGGATACAAGGCAACACCGAGGATCATCGCGCCGATATTTTCTGCGGCGGTTGATTCAAAAATATCCGCACCACGTCCAGCACAGTCACCAACGTTGTCACCGACGAGGTCGGCAATAACGGCTGGGTTACGTGCGTCATCTTCCGGAATTCCAGCTTCAACTTTTCCAACCAGGTCAGCGCCAACGTCAGCGGCCTTGGTATAAATCCCACCACCGAGCTGGGCAAAAAGAGCCACGAGCGAGGCACCAAAACCGAAACCAATGATCGCGCCCGGGATTTCCCGAACATCATAGTTCAGCCAGGTTTGAAAAACGAAGAACAAGGCGGAGATGCCCAGTAGTGAGAGAGAGGAAACGAGCATCCCTTCAACCGCACCACCACGCAGCGCAACGGTCATCGCTTTGTTAATGCTTTGTCGTGCAGCGGCGGCCGCGACACGAGAGTTCGCCCGAACCGAAACGTACATCCCCATATATCCCGCGAAGCCCGAGGCGATCGCGCCGATGATGAAGGAGATGCTGGTTTGCCAGCCTTTCGTGCTATCCCCAGTAAACATATAAATTGCAGCAATGAGAATTGCCACACCAACCGCGATCGCACCGATCGTGGTGTACTGTCGTTTTAAAAAGGCGTTCGCACCGGCGCGAATCGCGTCGGCGACTTTCATCATTTCTGGCGTTCCGTCTTCTTGACGGTTGACGTGTCGCGCCAGTAACCAGGTCACGACGAGACCAAGTCCACTGACTGCGAGCGTGAAGTACACGAAGTTCATATCAACTTCAGTTACCAATAAGATTTATTAAGACGTAGTTTCAGCGTCGGTTGATTCCGACGGTTGTTCGGCGGCGACGGCGACTGGTTCGGCCGGCTCATCTGTAACCGGTGTTTCAGCCGGAACCTCATCCGTCGTAGTAGCCGTTTCTTCGGTTGCGGCCGGCGCTTCCGGCGTCGCGTCCCCAATCAAATCAATTTTCCAACCGGTCAACTTCGCAGCTAAGCGAACGTTCTGACCGGACTTCCCGATCGCGAGCGACAACTGGTCTTCTTTGACTTCCGCGACCGCCGCGTGCGTATCGTGATCGAGTTTGATGGAAATGACTTTGGCTGGTGACAGCGCGTTGGTGATGTATTTCACCGGATCGTCGCTCCACTCGATAATATCAATCTTTTCGCCGCCGAGTTCGGAAATAACCGTTTGGACACGCGTCCCACGCTGACCGACGAGTGAACCGACCGGATCGATATTCTTCTGTTCGGAGTAAACCGCAATCTTTGTCCGCAGGCCAGCTTCACGGGAAATACCTTTGATTTCCACCGCGCCGCTTTGCAACTCCGGCACTTCAAGCGTAAAGAGTTTTCGCACCATTTCCGGATGAGCGCGTGAAACCACAATTTCCGGACCCTTCGGGGTCATGTTGACGGCCACAAGATAAATTTTAATCCGATCGCCGAGACGATAGTGTTCGCGTTCAACCTGTTCTGGCGGTGGCATAATCGCCGTGGTATGTCCAAGATCGATAAAGACCATCCGGCCTTCAACGCGCTGGACCATCGCCGTAATGACTTCGCCTTCACGGCCTTTATACTCCTTATAGACAATGTCGCGTTCCGCCTCGCGGATCCGCTGGATAATGACTTGCTTCGCGGTTTGCGCAGCCATGCGTCCATAGGCCGCCGGCGGAAAGAGTTCCGTCCGAATTTCGGCGCCCAAGTCAAAATCACCGAGTTTTTTCGCTTCGGCCAAGCCAATATGCTTTTTCGGGTCAAAGCGATCATCTTTAACTTCGATGGTCGGGACCTGACCTGACACTAACTGCTCGGGCGTCACGCCGGCGTCCGCCAAGGCCTTCATGCGGCGCTCATCTTCTTCCTGACGCTTCGCTTCAAGATACCCTTCAAGTGTTCCATCAGCTTCGGCCGCTTCGCGCTTGGCTTGCTCGGCTTCATATTCCTTCGCCAGCTTATCCTCGACGACAATTTTCAGGTCAAACACCCGGCTCTCACCGGTTTCCGGATCGAACGTGGCAATAATATTCTGGTTTTTTTCGCCAAAATCTTTCCGATACGCAACGGCTAAGGCCGCCTCGATTGTTTCAATCACCGATTGGTACGGAATATTCTTTTCCTGACAAATCTCTTCGATCGCTTGTTTGAGGGCGGAATCCGCCATGGGCGTAGACGTTAGTTCCAAGACAATTCACTAGTTCAGGGTAGAACTAGGTATAGCCAGATACTAGCATAGGGTAGTTTTTTTGTCAAAGAAAAAACCTTACCGGGATAGTAAGGCTAATAACCTAGTTTTCTTTCGCCTCTTCCTCCGTCAAGACGTCGGTACCTACCCGACGAGAGAGCCGATCACCCACAGCAACGCGGCTCCTACAAGAAACAGAACAACGTGGTAGAGGACGAGCGTTTTCGCCCGCGATGGCAATCCTGTGCCGTAGCAATGGGCAAACATGCCAAGTACGACGACGACGAAGGCCCAGTACATGGCGACCACCAGGATTGTCTGGATCAGGCTGATGGCCGTCATCTGTAGCGCTATCATGGCTCCTCCTCTCAGGGTAGTTGGAAAGTGCGCTCACATGAACTATTAGAGTAGTCCTACTCCTTCTCTTGACCAGGGTCAAGAGCTTGCATCAAATACATGTTGTATGTACGAGAGATAGGTATTTTCTTTTTGAATTCACCCGCCTAGCGTCGAACACAAAGAAATTTCAGACGAACGAAATACTGTAAAATAACTTTGACATAATTCCGACGCCATCGACAAACACCTTGTATGTGCTAACGACTAGTCTGGACTAATCCCACGATAATATTGTAGGCCACTCGGTTCAACTGTTACCAAATCAATTCGAACATTCTCAGCACTCAAATTACCGTCGTCACACAGTATATATAGTGTCTGCGCAATTTTTTCATACTTGGTTGGCGTCACAGCTTCGAGCGCGGTTCCAACGACGTTTGAACGGCGGGCTTTTACTTCAACCGCCACGATTGTTTCACCGTCTTGCATGAGTAGGTCAATTTCTCCGTACCGCGAACTCACATGACGATCAATCAACCGCATCCCTTTCTGAATCAAAAAATCAGCCGCTCGATCTTCGGCTTCGGTTCCCCGGCGTTGTCGGGGCGACGGCATTTACGTTTTAATCAGGACCAGCCCCCAGTAATACGGTCCGGCCGAAAAAATCTCAAGCTGCGCAAAGCCAACAGCTTGGGCAATTTGACTGACATGTTCCGCGCCAAGTCGCATCGCCGGTGGCGGGGCAAGCGGCGTCGCGGCTTCGGTCAACCAATCTACCACGAGCAAACGCGCGCCTGATTTGACCATCCGTCCAACTTCGGCCAAAATGGCTTTCGGTTGTTTGCTTTGGTGGAGTACGTTTACGAGAATCCCAGCATCAAGCGTCGCTTCACCAACGCCACTAGCGCCGCGATACACCTCAAGATCAGTCCAAACCGTCTGCACGTTAGTAACACCATGCGTCTGTAGCGCACTCATCGCGGCCGAAAGCGCCGACTTCTGGACATCGAACAAGAGCACGTTCCCTTCGGCGCCAACCGCCCGACCAAGTTCAACCGCGATATGACCGGATCCGCCAGCGCCAAAATCGCCAATGGTTTGACCGGCCGTGACGCCGAGTTTTTGTACCAGTGGCGCCGCCTGAAGAAGTGTGACGGGCGTATCCATAGAGTACCTTCAGCCTAGCAAATTTCTTCTTCTTTGGCGACATGCTAGACTTCCTTCACGCGCTAAACATCTGCCCTTGATGCAATTCTCTCCATCTCGCCCACGCTGGCTTCTTGCTCTACTGTCCCGACCAATCTTGGTTGTGGTATTGCTGTGGCTCATCTCCACTCCGCTCACACTCACCAAGCCGATCACAATGGATGATACGGCCTATCTTGATGTTGCCAAGGTTATCATCCAGCACCCCGCCTCGATCATGCAGTCCAAAATATTCCTGGCTGGGCTATGGCAGAATGTGGCCTTCGTGAATCAACCGCACGGCTTCATGTGGCTCCTCGCTCTCGTTGTATCGCTCGGCGGTCAGTCGACGGTCGCACTTCATGTCATCACCGCTCTCTTTCATCTCGCGGCGGTGTTGGCCTCCGTTGAATTTGCGCGTCGTAGTATTCCAGGGATGATGATTCCGATTGGCCTGATGACAATTTTTGGTCCGGCGTTCTATCCCGGAATAAATCTCATGACCGATATTCCTCTTCTGGCTTTATCTCTTTGGTCGGTGCTCCTGCTGGCACCGTCGCGGGGACAGCGCTCCTGGCGACATGTAGTACTCGCTGGAATACTCGCAAGCGGCGCACTCTTGATGAAGTACACGGCCTTAATCCTAATACCGGTTTTTTGTTGGGAGCTTATCCGAACGAAAGACCGAAAAATTTGGGTGGGCATCGCCATCGCCGGAACCGTGTTACTCGCTTGGTCGGTCTGGACGTACTCACAATACGGCCACGTGCACTGGCTTGATCGTCCAGCTGACCGACGAACGCTCTGGTTGATGATCCTACGCCTCGATGATTGGATGACTGCGCTTGGGGCAAGTGTACCGTTTGTGTGGTGGTGGCGACCGTCATTTCTGACCAGCGGCCAACGGCACAATAGCCTGCTAGGCGCGATCGTGACCGGGATATTCATCAGTGGCCTCCATGCCATGGTTATCGACACGACACTGATGAACGTTGTCCTGCGAGCGATTTTTTTCAGTACTGGAACTTTAGCGATTGTGTTTGCTGTCCGCAGCTGGCGCCATCAAGACTCACACTCACGCGTGGCGCTCTACCCGCTCGGGTTATGGTCGGTTGGTGTCGCCGTTTTTACGATCGCACTTTCACCGTTCATGGCCGTGCGACACGTCATGTTGTCAGTACCGTTCATTACCCTGCTTTTTTTTCTGACCACCCGAATCTCGCGCCGTGGCCTAATAACCGCCACTGGTCTCACTGTTCTTCTGGGTAGTTGGCTAGCTCTTTCCGACTGGGTCTGGGCAAAAAGTTTTCAGACAACGGCGCAACAAATTTCGAAAGACTACCCGGCAACAAAGGTTTGGTATCTTGGGCATTGGGGATGGCAATGGTACGCCGAGGGTGAAGGTTTTCATCCGTTAGAAATAACAATGACAGGTGCGCACATCGGCGAGCCGATCGCGATTCCAGAAATCTCGCTTGGCATTACATGGAACGCTTTAGGAAAAATGGGGTTTGAAGAACAAAAACGCTACTCGCCCCCTGGATCAGCCGTTACCTTCCTCCGCGCGATGCAACCATCACCGAAAAACGGGTACTATGGAAACTCGTGGCGCGGCCTCCCTTGGACACTAACAACCGATCCACTGGTCACAATATTTATCTTCACCCGAACCGAATAGAGTGACCGGTTATTGATTATTATCTGTTCACCAGGCTTTTCATCGGTTGGAAACTCCGCCGATGAATTGGGGTGAGTCCATGCGTTCGCAGCGCGGCCTCGTGGTCTTTTGTTCCGTAACCTTTATGCCCAGCCAGACCGTACGCCGGATATAATCGGTGTTCGCCTTGCATCAAGGTATCACGGACAACTTTCGCGACAATCGACCCGGCCGCGATCGCTAAAATTGTCGCGTCACCGCGAATGACCGCTTTGACCGGTTTCTCCCTAAACCGTAACCGAACCGCATCGACCAGCACAGCATCCGGGGTAATCGGTAAACGTTCTAAGGCGAGGATCATCGCTTTTGTATTGGCGGCCGAGATGCCCTCACGGTCTATTTCTTCAGCGGATACTACGCCGGCCGCCCAAGCCACGGCTCCACGGGTAATATAGACAAACATCTTTTCGCGCTGTTTTGGTGAAAGGGTTTTTGAATCGCGCACGACTTTGGGATCAAAATCAGGCGGCAAGATCACCGCCCCGGCGACAATCGGCCCAGCCCAGGATCCTCGTCCAACCTCATCCACACCGGCTACGTATTGATGGCCAAGTGCCCACAGGGCCCGCTCTTCAGCCTGGGTCGGTTTCGTGATACTCATATATATAGTGTACATTGGGGGCGCGTTTGTGCCAACGAACACCGTACAACATTGACATCTGTCATTGTTCCACGTAGAACAATAGTCTCCGCGCACATTCGTTCACCAATCCATCACGGAGGGACAATGCCGAGACGCCCGATGTGCACCGCCGCGCTCAGTGTAAGCGCCCTGGCCATCGCCAAGAAACGGCACCTGCCATACAGCGATGACCAAGCCAGCGACTTGTGGGGTCTAGCCCTGCGGCAGCATAACGTACCGGTCGCCGTGACCTGGGGTCACCGCGAAGTTCCGACGAGGGTACTTGAGCAACTTGCAAACCGTTTTCACGGACAAGAGCGTAGTGGTCAAGTCATCGAATTTGATGGTCGGCAGTATTTCGCCATCTTCCATCATACGGCCACGCATTGCGCGCTCATCAGCGACTGCTGTGCTCGTAACGAGCCCTATCTGAGTCTCGTCCTCATCAAGCACCTTCAACTCCCCGACCGCCGCGGTTAATCGGCGGTTTTTTCTATTCCGAAACTCCGCCGCGCTACCATAATGCACGAACCATCAGCCATCGCCGTCACTCCCAACTTTTCAATTTCTTCACGAATCTCGTCCGACTCAGCGCCGGGTTGAAACCAGAATTTTTTTATACCGGCGGCCGCGGCACGCCTGAGGATATCGAGTCCGATGCTTGGTGGCACCACCACGACAACGACATCTGGTACTGGTTTTATTTCTTCGACCGCCGCGGCCGCTGGCACGCCATCAAGTTCCTTTAATTTTGGATTAACCGGAATCACGGTCAGACCAGCTGACCGTAAATCCTTGAAGACAATGTTGCCGTATTTCGCTTCGTTCGCTGACGCGCCGACGAGGGCGTAGCGATAAGAGGAATCGAGAAAATCTTGTGGGACTGGCATCACTTTTTACAACCGCCCGCGCAACTTCATGGCCTTCACGATCCGATCGACCGCAACCATGTACGCGCCGACTCGAAGGCTAACTTTATGTTTCGTCGCCATCGCCCAAACCGCTTCAAAGGAATCGACCATAATCGGCTTGAGTTTTTCCAGCACGTCGCGCTCGGTCCAGGCGTAGCCATTTAAGTTCTGGACCCATTCGAAATAGGAACCGGTCACACCGCCCGCGTTCGCGAGAATATCTGGCACCACGGGAATCCCCCGCTTGAAAAGTTTTGTGTCCGCTTCGGGTGTCGTCGGACCATTCGCGAGTTCGAGCACAACTTTCGCCTTAATCTTTCCGGCGTTACTTTCCGTGATAACGTTTTCGAGCGCACTCGGAATCAAGACGTCAACGGCGAGCTCCAAAATTTTCTTATTATCAATCGGCGTTGTACCGGCAAACCCAGCGACCGAACCGGTTGCTTCTTTATGCTTCCAAACAGCCGGCACGTCCAAACCCTTCATATTCATAACCCCGCCTTTCGAGTCTGAGACCGCGACGATCTTGTATCCGGCTTTGTGAAAAATTTCCGCCGCGAAAGCGCCGACATTCCCGAATCCCTGAATCGCGATCGCCGTATTTTTCGGAATAAATTTCATTTTCTTCGCGAGCGCTTCGAAGACATAGTAGCCACCCTGGCTCGTCGAAAACATTCGACCCTGCGAACCACCGACCTCGATCGGTTTTCCGGTAAACGCGGCCGGCGACCATTCGCCAGAGAGCTTTGAATATTCATCGACCATCCAGGCCATGATTTTCGGATTGGTGTAGACATCCGGCGCTGGCACATCTTTCCACGGTCCAATATATTTGTACATGGCGTTTACCCACCCACGCGACAAGCGTTCAAGCTCGCCTTCAGATAATTCGCGAGGATCAACCGTCACACCGCCTTTACCACCACCGTACGGAATACCGACCACCGCGCATTTCATCGCCATCCAAAATGATAAGGCTTTCACTTCGTGCAAGTTTGTATCCCAGTGATAAC
>CAYGGC010000006.1:0-68761 GCA_964349465.1 uncultured Gammaproteobacteria bacterium | reverse complement strand
AAAAACCCCTCGACCATAGTGATCGAGGGGGTAAAACACGAACGTGCGAAATTACTTGGCCGGGAGCTTGAAAGAACTCCAGCTGCCGTCACGTCCGCGCACCCAGCCGGTGCCGTCCTTTGCGACGAGACGCGAGCTGTCGAGAACGATCGCGACGTCCTTCGCCGGAATCGGAGAGCTGATCCCCGCCCGCCAGCCACCCCACGTCAGGTCGAAGATCCGGCCGTCGGGCAGCAGCACCGCGGTGCCACCACCCTTCATATCGTTCGCGGGCGCGAGCAATGGCGCCGACGCCCAAGCCGTCTGGGCATCGTTCGTCACGATCGACAGACTGAGAACAGCACCGATGACCAACACTCCAGTGAGACACAGCATCTTCAGACGCTTGTTCATCTGAACCTCCATTGTGTCTGGGTGAACTGCGGTGTTCAGCGGTAGATCGTCTTGAGACGACCCCAACTCGTCGAACGGGTCGGCGTCGCCGCGTCGACGTTGAAGATGAATTCTCCAGTCACCGGATTCAGCTGATTGTCGCAGTATTGCGTGAACGTCACCCAGACCGACGCGACGTCGAATTCCGAGTAGACGATCTGCTTGACCTCGAAGGTGCCGCGGAGCTCGTTACAGCCGCGGCCATCGCCCCAGAGCGCGACCCCGGGGTGCACATTGTTGAAGCCGTACCGCCAACAGTCGGTGTAGACACCGACCTCGGGGGCGGTCGCGTTCGGACCGCCGAACTGCAGGGTCCACAGCCACGGACGCGTCGGCGTACTGAACTGCACCGTCACCCCATTGTGCGAATCGTGGGTGACGATGAACGTACCGTCAGCCGGGGTGTAGACATACGACTGACCCTGGGAGATGTACTCCCCAGCCGGCCCGGAAAAGGTCAGACGCGTGATCGTCTCGGCCTGAACGGCGAGCGGCGTGAGCAGCACAGCGACAACCAACAGACCAAAAACAGAGAGCCACTTCTTCATGATGAGACCTCCGTAATTTTAGGACGCTGCGAGGTGTGTCAGGCGTGATGTCGATGAGCGTATTCCGCAAAAAACAATCCTACGCGGAACGAGCAAGGCTAGCACAAAACCAAGATTTTGTCAATCCCAAAGGCAGGCACCTAGTAAAATTCCACGGAGAATATCGGCCCTAGTGCTGATGCGGAAACAGTATCCCGACGCCGACAATCGACAGCATCCCCAGCACGAGTAACGCCGTTTGGGTAAAGGTTGATTTCAATCCCTTATGGCGATGAATTTCCGGAACTAAGTCCGCCGCGGCAATGTAGAGAAAACTTCCGGCCGCAATACCTAACAACGGCATTTCAAGGTTCTCGGTCCGGCCAGCCAGCGTAATCGTAAGAACCGTCGCAACCGGACTTACGAGCGCACCGAGGAGATTCCACAGGATCACTTTCTTCCGCGCCAATCCAGCATGAATCATAATCGAGAAATCCCCGATCTCTTGCGGAAGTTCGTGGAAAAAAACGGCCACGGCCGTGGCGATCCCGAGTCCTGGATCAACCAGAAACGTTGCGGCGATAATCATCCCATCGATAAAGTTGTGCACGGCGTCGCCAAAAATTATCAGGGGCGCGAGGACCGGCTGGTCGCTGGTCGTATGTGCGTCCTCTTCGTGTTCGTGGTGATGCCAAATCAGAATTTTTTCGATCAAGAAAAAAAGGAGGAACCCACCGGCCACCCAGGTAAAGAGCGTGGTGACCTGCTCCGGGAATTCCTGAACACCCTCAGTCAACAAATCGAAAAAGACCGCGCCGAGTAACGCTCCGGCGGCGAAGCTAACGAAAATATGGGAAAACTTTTTGACCGCGTTATATTTCCAAAGGAGAAGTAGTCCCCCGGTTAGTCCGAGCAAACTGGAAAGCGCGCTCGCGAGAATGGCTTGGGTTGTTGGTGACATAAGAAATATTATTGACACTTGGCGCAGCGGCCGAAGATTTCCAATGAATGTGATCGAACCTGAAATGTGTGGCGGCGGGCCAGCTGTCGAACGGCCCGCTCCCCGTTTTCGATTTTGACATCCGTCACACTCCCACATTCCTCGCAAACGAGGTGGTGATGGTGCCGAGCTGGGTCGTTGAATTCGTAGTGAGCGTGCCCATGGCGAAGGTCAACGGTCCGCACGAGGTTAACCTCCCGCAACGATTCTAGAATCCGGTAGAGCGTCACCCGGTCGATCGCGCTCGCTTTCAGTTTCAGCCGCAACCCATCAACGCTCACTGGCGTCGGGTGGGCCTGGAGCCAAGCCAGAACCGCGAGACGCGGACCGGTCGCCCGGAGACCTTGTTGGCGGAGGAGCTGTGCAGAATTCATGATGGAGTGAGTCTATCACAGATGCAATAAAGTTGCAAGTAGTTTTTCACCACAAAAGCTGTGTTGCCCACGTAGGCCATATTCTGCTATCCTGCTTGCATGTCATTCCTTCGTCACAATGCGCTCCGTCTCGCCTGGATCGGCGCGACCATCGCCACACTCGGTAGTCTCTATTTTCAATACGTCTTGGATTTGCCACCGTGCGTCCTCTGCTGGTTCCAGCGAATTTTCATGTACCCGCTGGTACTGATCCTCGCCCTTGGAATGAAATGGAAAAATAACCATCTGAAAGCGTATACCCTGCCGCTCACCATCATCGGTGGTGGGATTGCCCTCTACCACAATCTGCTCTACTACAAAATACTGCCGGAGGCGATTGCCCCATGTGAAGCGGGCGTGTCTTGCACGACAAAACTGATCGAGTGGGGTGGGTTTATTACCATTCCCCTCCTCGCCCTGGCTGGGTTCATCGCGATCACGGTCCTCATCCTCATCCACCGCGAGGAACCACCGGACGCGGCGACACTTACTTCTTCGGCTTCGTAATCGCGAAGACGCGGCGCGTCATCACTTGGTGCTGAGCCAGTCGGAGAATCCGACGAGCGTTATCATACTCAAGCACCCGCCGAGCAGTCGCGAAATCAAACCAATGCGAGTCGAGCACTTCGACCGGATGGCGTTTTATCACGGTACTCCGAACCCGACCAAGCCAATAGGTTACTTCTTTTGGTGTCTTGCGACCACGTTGACCGATCTGATACAACTCACGAAAATGCGGTTCGGGGAGCAGTTCGGCTTTCGTTAAACCCGTTTCCTCGCGCAGTTCGCGATGAGCGGTTTGTTCTGGTGTCTCACCAGCTTCCATGTGGCCTTTCGGAAATCCCCAGGACCCGCCCCGATTCTGAATCAATAACACTCGCCAACGTCGGCCGTCGTAGTGCACTGGAATGACTCCGCAGGATTTTTCCATACTATTTTGGCACCACGACAATTGCGTTCGGGAGGCCGCGGCCCGGCCCGAGGATATAGCTACCGTCATTGTAGAGTGCGGTCGAGCCGCCGCCGTCGAGGTTCAAGGCATAATCAAGCCCCATCGCGTCAGCGACGGCGGCGGAGTCGATCACCGTTGCGCTCGTGACGACAAACAAATAGATGTCCGTCCCCTTCCAGCCGATCGCACCGCGGTATGATTTGACCGTCGCTTGCTTTGTATCAAGCGCGCCGGTGTTGAGAACATTCTTGCCCGCCTCCACCATCGCCGGACCACTACTGATCGCCGCTTGGATGGTGATGTTATTGCGCTGTTCATATTCACTCACGGTATCGAGGTCAGCGGTGTCGGACAAATAATGCGGAGTATTGTTTGTATCAAAAATAATCATCGGGTTATGCGTATACTTTACCCGATCCTGGTTAATCATTGTTTTGGAAAATGAGTTATAGACCGGGTAAAAGTACGATCCGGTCTGGCCCGCGCAGGAGGCGTAGTCAGAGGGACAGAAATAGGTCCCGTGAATTCCGGCTGAACCATATCGCCGTGTGACGTAATGACTTAAGCTCACGACCACACAGTTATTGTCGCAATCAGTGGAATTCCCGGTATCGGTCATGATGTTATAACTCAAGGACGAGGCCGAGAGGGCTAACTGTCGAACCGTAAAGGATCCGCGACTCGTGACAATGCTTCGAGTCGTTGAGGTAGCGACGACTGGCAAGAGCGGTGGCTGGTTAGCCGCGGGGGTGATTTGGGCGAGGTTCTCGTTCGTGATACCGAGCCCAAGTTGTTTCATCACCTTAAACGCGTTGGTCGGGCGGCCGAGTGCATAGCGCTTCTGATCTTTCGGATAGACATACCAGCCTTCGCCGTTTCGTTCGGTCTGGATCAGAATATATCCCGAAAGTTGTTTGCGCAGGCTCGCGTCCCCCGTCTCTGAGCTCCCCGCGACCGGGATCTTCGCCAAGTTCGCGTCGGTAATCCCGAGCCCAAGTTGTTTCATCACGTTAAACGCGTTGGTCGGGCGACCCAGGTAATACCGCTGTTTGGTTTTTGGATAGACATACCAGCCTTCGCCATTCCGTTCGGTTTGGATGAGAATCCGACCAGACACCTGGTCGGCCATAGTAGCCGCGCGAACGGTCACAATTCCGAAGCTACCAGCAAAGAGAACAATCAACCCAAAGAGTACTCGTTTCATGGGCGCTAGTATAACACATTTTGCAGGTACATCTGGTTATACTGTGCGCACTATAAAACCATCGCTCTTCTTCCCCTTTCTCGTCATCAGTGCCTGGTTGATCGGTCTTCTGGCAATTGCCGCTGGCAACCAGTTGGGACGCACGATCTGATTGTTCGCAGTCGCGACACCTGCGTCAAACCACAAAGTATTACCATTTCGCCATAGAAAAAAGTCTCGGTCGGAAGATCGAGACTAGACGGCCGCGGTGAGCTCGTTTTTGATGAGCTTGCGCTCCTTCAGACAAGCATAGCACCCGCAGGTCTTCAGATCCACGCTCGAAACGAGGATCTCTTCGAATGTCTGCTGACAGAACTGGCAGTCCATTGGAACCTCCTTGGTCAAACGGAAAACCACGGGTGAACATGCATTAGGCTAGTCTAGACGCCGGCTTCTGTCAAGCCAGGTTACCGCTGCACTACCAGCAGAGCATTCGGCACCGCGCGACCAGGCCCAGCGTAAAACATCCCGTCGTTATAGAGCGCGGTCGACCCACCACCATCAAGGTTTAAGGCATATTCAAGACCCATTGACGTCGCGACCGCCACTGTTTCTGGGAGCGTCGCTGACCGGACGACCACAAGATAGACCAAAAAACCTTTCCAGCCCAGCATCGCGCGCGTCGCGCGAACATTCCGTTGCGAAGCATCCATCGTGCTATTTTGCAAAACACTCACTCCGCCTTCAAGGAGAGCCGGACCGTTCGTGATCGCCGTCTGGACGGTCATCGCGTAACGTTCCTCAAACTCTTCGAGTGTATCAAACCGACTTCCGACCGGCAGATAGAGCGGCGTATTTTTTGCGTCGAACAAGACCATCGGCTCAACCGTGTACTTGACCCGAGCTTGGTTCAGCATCACGCGTGACCATGAATTGAGAACTGGGTAGGCGTAGGAATTCAACGCTCCGATGCAGTTCACCCCATCGTCGCAAAAATAGGTGCCTTGCACACCGGCGATCGCGTTGCGACGCTGAACATATTCACGAACCGGGAAGGCTGTACAGCTCACGGTGCAATCCGCCCCGTCACCAGTATCGGTCATAATCTGCCAATGCGGGTTCCGGCGGTCAAGAATGATTTGGTTAGTCGTAAAAGTTCCGCGGTTCGTAGCGACGCGAGCCGTTTTTACGGTTGTCACTCGAGGCGGAATAGCTGGCCCAGGCAACGACGTCGCCGCCACAGGAATTTGACGTAGCTCCGCCTGTGAGGTTTTGAAACCAAATCGTAACAGGCTGTTGATTGGGTGCACCCCTTCATCAAGCGCTTTACGGCGAAGTGTCCGCGGCGAAACGTACCACAATTTACCGCGGTTGCTCATATCCATCACAAAGTGGCCCGCAAGCCGTTTCCGTAATTTCGCGCTCCCTCGCTCTCGGCTATCGGAGATCGGGATTTTTGCTAGATTAGTTCCGCTCACCCGTACAGCCATCTGCACGATCGTGGCGTAGGCATCAACCGTCGCCCCGAGGTAATACCGCTCCTTCGTTTTCGGCGCGATATACCAAGCATCGCCCGGTCGCGGGACATCGATCAAAATCCGGCCGGCGGTACGTTCCCCGACCGTTGCGGCGGAAACGGGCCCCGCAACAACAAGGAGCCCCATGGCCAGGGCGAAGGTGAGAAGAAACAAAGAAAGTCGCATCAGGCCTGAAGTATACCATACCAAAAACATTGACGAGATACACGAGATTACGTATACTCCTCCTGTTCAATTTTCTTTTCCGGGGTAGCTCAGCGGTAGAGCAGTGGACTGTTAATCCATTGGTCGTGGGTTCGAATCCCACCCCCGGAGCCAAAACGTATTCATAACAAAGCGCCGCCCCCTGGGCGGCGCTTTGAGATATTGTATTTAGTAATCCTGCAGTTTCCGCATATGCGAATGCGTCTTGATTTTTTCCAAGGCTTTCGATTCGATCTGCCGAATACGCTCGCGGGTCACGCCGAATTCTTGGCCAACCTCTTCGAGGGTATGCGCGACGCCGTCAGTCAGACCAAATCGCATTTCCAGAATTTTTTGTTCCCGCGGTGACAGCGATTCTTTAATTTCCTGAACATGGTCGCGTAAGAGCTGCATGGCCGCGACTTTATCCGGCGAAACCGTTTTAACATCTTCGATGAAGTCACCAAGTGTCGAATCTTCATCATCTTCGCCGACGGATGTTTCGAGCGAAACGGTGTCTTGAGAAATTTTAATGATTTGCCGAATCTTATCGATCGACTCGCCCATTTCTGAGGCAATTTCTTCCGGTAACGGCGCGCGGCCAAGATCCTGAATCAACTGCCGTTCAATCTGTTGAAATTTATTGATTGTTTCAACCATGTGGACCGGGATACGAATCGTCCGCGATTGATCGGCCAGGGCCCGGGTAATCGCTTGACGAATCCACCAGGTCGCATAAGTCGAAAACTTGTACCCCTTGCGGTAATCGAATTTTTCGACTGCGCGGAAGAGTCCGATATTTCCCTCTTGGATTAAATCGAGGAGGGAGAGCGAACGACCGGTGAATTTTTTCGCGATCGAAACAACGAGACGCAAGTTCGCTTCGACGAGACGCTTTGAGGCTTCGACATCACCCGCTTCTTTGCGCTTCGCCAGGGAAACTTCGTCTTCAGCGGTTAAAAGCGGCACCTTCCCAATTTCTCGGAGGTACATCTGGATCGAATCATTCGAGATATCGCCAAGATCAAAATGACGCTCGTCAGAAGGTAAATGTTTTTTGCTATGGGAAACATCAAGAAAGCTCGGTCGTTGCGGTTCGAGAATACTTCCGCCGCTTTCGACGATCGCGATTCCTTGTTGCTCGAACTCGTCGAGCGCTTTCTCGTATTCATCAAGATACGCTTCCAGGTCCGGGAAGGCGTAGAGCAACTCTGTTTCGGTCACGAATCCGCGTTGGCGGCCTTTCGCAATAATCGACTTCAGTTGTTCCGCCGAAAATTGCGGCTTTGCCGCGCGCGGCGCACGAACCGCGACCTTGGTTTTGGCGGCTGACTTCTTCGTGATCTTTTTACCCTTCGAAGACTTCGGACGAGATGGCTTTGATCCTTTGCTCGACTTCTTTAAAACTTTTTTTGGCATGCGTGAAAAATGGAGTCGGAAAAATATGGAACTGCGAAGGAGCGGAGCGCGACGACCGCTTAGTCAAGACGACGAAGCTGATCGGTCACTGATTGAAATTTCCCGAGATACTGGTTCAATTCGTCATGTGAGGCGGCGTCGGTCTGACGCTCAAGCCTCCGAATGTCCTGCTCGAGATCGTGAAGTTGTTGGGCAAAGGCGTGGCGCTGAAGCGTCGCAACCATGAGTCCCAATTCATGACTAACCGTTTGGGCTGACTCCTCGGAAAATTCCTTGTCGCTCAAGAGCAGCAGGAGATTCAAAACGTCCCGCTGTTCTGGGTCAAGGCCGCCAATCAGGCGATCGAGATCAGCTCGGTTTTTCAGGTGGCCCTGAGTATACCAGACCACGAGGGTTTTGTATAGGGCCCGTAGATCATCCCCGATGAGCCAGAGCGGGTCGACATCTTGGGACCAGCGCTCAAGCGACGCTGGGTCATGCAACCAAGCCGCAACCAAACGTTCCGAGACAGCCCGGAAACGACTCGGCGGAGCGATCGGCGTCGGGATTGCCGGCGCATTCACCGCTGGCTTTGCTGAAGATGTCGTCGCGACATTCAAGGGTTTCGGCATTGATTTCCGCAAGACCGCTTCTTCGACCCGGAGCAAATCAGCTAAGCGCTGGAGGTAATGCGTTTGTTCAATCGCGTCACCCACTTTCGCTAAAATTGGCAAGAGAAATTTCGCGACCGCCTTTTTTTCTTTCACCTGGCCAAGATCACGATTAGCCGTCGCTTCAGCAAAATAATATTCCATGATTGGTTGCGCCCCGCTGACAGCCGCATCCCAGGCCGGCGGATCTTTCGCGATGAGCTCATCGGGATCCTTTCCAAACGGCAACCGCAACATCAGAACGTTCACCTCTTCCTGCAACGCTTGATCGATCCCCCGCAAGGCGGCTTGAGCGCCGGCCGCGTCCGAGTCAAACGCCAAAACCAGAGTAGTTGTATACCGCTTTAACAGCTTGACCTGGTCACGGGTGAGCGCGGTCCCGGAACTCGCGACGACGTTCGCTCGGCCAGCTTGATGGGAAGCGATGACGTCCATATATCCTTCGACGAGAACTGCGCGCTCGGCTTTTTTGATCGCCTGCTTAGCATGATCCAGTCCGTAGAGAATCGCGCTTTTATTATAAATCAAGGTTTGGGGCGAATTAATATATTTCGCCGGCGTCGGCTTCTTCGGGTCGATCAGGGCGTCAAGGATCCTACCACTACAACCAACAATAGCACCGTGGACGTCAGCAATTGGAAACATCACCCGTCCGCGAAAACGATCGAAATATCCAACGCCACGTTCTTTTTTAATCGTTAGTCCGGCTTGAAAAATATCATCATCAGAAAAACCTTTTTGGCGCATCGCTCGATAGGCCACGTCGCCACCGGTCGGCGCGTATCCAAGTTGCCACTCCTCAATCGTCGTACTGCTGACCTGGCGCTTCGCGAGATACTCGCGCGCGATGTGTGCTTCCGAACCCTTGAGAAGCACTTCGTGGTAATACCGCATCGCCCAGCGCATCACGTCCAGCAACTTCGTACGCTGGGTCGCCAGTTTCGGATCAACATTGCGAATTTCGACACCCGCCCGTTTCGCTAAGAACCGGAGAGCCTCGGGAAAATCCATCCCTTCGACTTCCTGCACAAAGGAAAAAATGTCACCGCCCCGGGCGCACCCAAAACAATGCCAATTCGCCCGCTCCCGGGATACCATAAATGACGGTGTTCGTTCGTTATGAAACGGGCACCGGGCCTTCCAGTTCGCTCCTGTTTGTTTGAGCTGGACATATTCGCCAATCAGTTCGACGATATCGAGCCGGAGCTTAACTTCTTCAACAGGGGTAGACATACAGGACGAGTCTAGCAGGTTCAGCCAGTTTGACTAGATCACCCCTCCAAAAATGGCGCTCATCACGGGCCAGATCGACCACACGGACAAACCCACCATAGCCACCGCCATCCCCGCCCAAGCCCAGGCACGATACCGCCGCTTGACCAGTGACTCGCCCGCCAACAACACCGCCGACATGATCGGCAGTAACAATGGAAAGTAATATCGTCCTTGGTTTGGAAACGTTACGATCCCATAGGTCGCGGCCCGCTGCCAGAAGGTAAGCAAAAAAACTATTTCCAGCGTGGCCCAGGTCAAGACGCTCAGCCGCAACCACTGCCCAGCAACTACATCATCACGTCGCCACCAGGCTAGACCACACCCGACAAGCAGGACGCTCGCGATCAACCCTAGGCTATAGTAGAGACTCCAAGGATAGTGCGTGGCTATACCATTCCAGCCAAAAAATCCCCAAAACGTCACAAAGACGCTCGGCCATCGGGAAAAAAGAATGTGAGCAACAATCTCACCGGCTTCACGTGGTGTCCCAGTCGTTCTGGTGTTATCCACGTTTACTCCTTCGCCGGAAATAAAATTATTCTGATCAACCAAAAAACCACGAACGCTCCAGCTAGCGCCAATGACGAAAGCCAAGACAAAGAAGACTCCAAGCATCTTGAGAGCCGTGTTCCAGCCAAGCAATCGGCGCTGGAAAAATAAGCTGAGCGTGACCGCCACGGCAAGTATCCACCCGTGTTGCTTCGTCAGCGCGGCTAAACCAGCCCACACACCCAGCCACACGATATCTCGCCAGGTCAGCCGCGATGTCAGTCCGCGCGCCAGACGATCAAACACCAAAGCAGAAAAGAGCAGTAGAAAAATATCATTATTTACTCCAGCGGCGAGATATCCCAGCATCGGCATGAAGCCAATCATCGCCGCAAGAGCTAATCCAAATCCTGGGCCCCGAATCCGGCGGCCAATCCGAAAAGCCAGCCACACGACTACCAACAGTGTCAGACTGGAAAGCGCACGAACGGCTAGTAAACGTGTTTCAATCGATACATCATAGAAAAGATAATATGGAATGGTCGCGACAAGATAATAGACTGGCCCGTATGCACCGGCCAAGCTTCGAACCGGTTGGTCCACCGGCGCGCTTTGACGATCCGAAATCCCCGGATGCTCCGGATAGAGCGCCATTGGTAAATGCTCTTTCCCGGACCCTTTGATTCGATTCTGTATCCGATAAAATGATGCTCGCAACTCAGCTGACACGTCGCGCTCGACAACCGAAAAAACCGGCGCCTGATGGTCTTCAGCAAGCGTTTGGACGTACTGAAAATGCGCCGGTTCATCAGGAATTTGCCACGGCGGAATCAGAGTAAGTACGTAGATTTGTTTTGCCGCCACAACTAAGAGAAGTATGACGAACCACCAATGAGAGGCGCTCGTGAGTCTAAGTCGCATACTGTTCGATCAGCCTACCTAGTTGTTCATCGATACGTCGATCAATGTCACTGCTCAGGGCTTTTGCAGCTTCACCAAGTTGTAGCCGAAAAGCCGGCCCGTCAGCCAAAACTCGAACCGCCTCGGCTAAAGCCTGGGGATTATTCGGATCCACCATGTAACAATTTTTTTTATGCGTCAGCAACTCGCAATTCCCGGCCGTATCGCTAACAATCACCGGCTTGCCCATCGCTAAAAATTGATAGGTTTTGCCAGTGATGACCCGCTGCGCTTTCGGCAGATTACTAAACGGGCCGCCGAGGCAAATATCTGCTTCAGATATTTTTTGTGCGAGGACGCTTTGAGGAGCGCGAGGAATGAATGTGACGTTGGAAAGCCTGTGTTTGTTTGCTAACGTTTCTGCCAGTAACCGTTCCGGCCCATTGCCAACAAATTGCCAAACAATATCGACCCGATCGCGCAAAAGATGTGCCGCCTCAATCATGACACGTGTCCCATGTAGAGGTAAAAATGTGCCATAAAAAAACACGCGCGTTTTGTCGGGCGGCACAACATTCGGACGGGCACTATATATTGACCGATCAACACCAACAGGAATATCCACGCATCTGACTGGATCAAGATGGTACTCTTCGGAAAAATATTGTGCATTGGCCTTCGTGTCTGTTACTACATGATTGACCGATCGTAGCGCCAATCCTTCCCACCAATGAACAAACCGGCCAATCACACTTCGCGGGCTAACCCTCTTTCGCTCATAGCATAACGTCTCAAAAATTGGTACAAACGCGTCAAAAATAATTGGTCGACGCGTCATCACGCGAAGCAGTGGGGCAACTTCGATCGTCCGCCAACCAAGGTAGATAGCCTGATACTCCCCCTTCTTCAGCCACAGGAATTTCCACAGAAACTCAAAATATCTTGTCCAACCACGCCGGTTCACTAGCAAGACATCAACGCTCACATTAGGTAGCCGGCGGACATGCTCAAGGAGAACCGACTGTCGCACATAATCACGAACATAATATGTCGCGGCATACAATATCCGTATTTCACCCTTCGACGTCTTACCGATCATACATCTGCCGCTTCGTCATCGCTAAGACACGTTCTTGTGTCATGCGCACCCGGTTTATCATATCGGCCACAAGACCAATCATCACCACTGCCAAACCAACCAGATTCAGAAGACCACCCGTAAACCCCACCGTCTTATACGGAGTAACCATCCCTGTTCGTACAAAATGCGCTAGTACAAAAACTTCACAAACAATTCCAGCAAAGAATATTCCCGCGCCAAGCCACCCAAATACCCGTAGTGGGCGGTAATCCAAGGCCGTTCGGAACATGGTGTTGGCGGTCATGAAAGCGTATTTCCAAAGATTATTGGCGACGCGGGACTGACCATGCTCACGTTCACCACGGATAATCACTGGAACTTCGACGACGCGAAAGTTTTTAAAGATGAGATTAAGAAGTGTTTCTTGGGTATAGGTAAAACGACTGAATAAGTTGAGACTGAGCAACGCTTCACGGCTGTACACCCGAAAACCACAAGCCGCATCGAAAATTTTTTGACCACTAAGAAATGAAACGAGCCCGGCGACGCGACGATTCCCCCATTTTTTCACCCACGGCATAGTCGGAACTTTTGATGGATCGAGAAATCGTGAGGCCGTCACCATATCGGCCTGACCAGCCACAATCGGCTGGACAAGACTCGGAATATCTTCCGGCGAGAATTGTCCATCAGCATCGATCGTTACAACAAGGTCAGCCCCACGCCGTAACGCCTGGTCAATGCCGGTTTGAAAGGCGGCGCCTAAGCCACGGTTCCACTGATGGCTCACGACAATTGCACCCGCCTGACGCGCAAGTTCAGCGGTTCCATCGGTTGAGCCGTCATCAACGACAATGGTCTCAAGTACTTCTAGGCCTGAAAGTTGCAATGGCAAACGTCTAATCACCTCAGTGATTGTCTTGGACTCATTAAAAGCCGGGAGAAGATACGCTAACTTCATTCTTTTTCGAACAGAGAGAAGATAATGGCGGAGAGAGAGGGAGGGGGAGGAGATTCGAACTCCCGAGGTCCTGGGCGATTCGGTTCCTCTGAAACATCGAATCGCCCGTCTCGGCGCGCGAATGAAGCAGTTCATTCGCTTTGATCGCCTCGACCCTTGCGGTATACTCGCTTTCTCCCGCCGATGGCGGAGGGTGAGAGATTCGAACTCTCGATACCTTGCGGTATGTACGCTTTCCAAGCGTATGCACTAGGCCACTATGCGAACCCTCCGCCACAGGCGGGATTGCGATTTGTAGCAAAAATTCTGCGCGGGCTTGAATTTTTAGACAAATCGGGAACAAGCTCGGCCACGGAGTTTATCCCGTACAGCGAGCGTCAGCGAGATTGTACGGGACGACCTCTCCGTAAACACTAGCCACCCTATCAGATTCAGCACCCTTTGGCAAAAAAGAAAAACCTCTCCCGGGGACATGAGAGAGGCACAACGGACGAGGTTCAGACCGGGTCGGCCTGGAGCGAGCGAGAGGTGTCGAACGCCCGACGAAGCTGTACGGGCACCTTCGAATCGCCAGCCGCAGTGATGATGAGCTCGAGCTCTTCGAGCGGCGTCCAGCGACGCGTTGACGACGGCGGCTGGTTGGCCATCAACTCGGCTTCGGCCTTGGTCCGCATTTCGTCGCACGCGACCTTGTGCCGGACATCCCGACAGGTGGCGATGTTGTTGACGAGCACGCCGATGTGGCTGTGGCGGCGGGTCAGGTTGTCGATCTGTTCGGGGGTGTGACCGGCGAGCTGCAGGACCGTCATGACGCGCTGCTGGGCGGAGAGCTCCGTGTAGACACTCGGGTCGGTCACGACCTTCTGATCGTTGGACATTGGATCGATCCTCCTGGTAGTAGTGATCTTCCTGATCAAAACAGCATTAGAATCAGCGGTTCCTCCAATGGGTGAACGTAAAAGAACGGGCGGACGATAACGTCCACCCTACTCTTTTGGCGCACCGACGTCAAGATTCTCAATTATGGGGCTACAAGATCGGCGACTGATCCGGGCGGGGTCGAATCGAGGCTGAGCAGAAAAACCGCCTCGCCAATTCCGGCACCGGTATTCGTGCCACCGAGTGTTAGGCTCGTGACGACACTGCCATCATTCAAAACCGGATCGACGGTGCCTAGTATTTTACGATATGGCTCTTCAAGGTCGATCGTGACGGTCGCTGGCGTCGGGTTAACCAGGACAAGGCCCTTTTCAAAATCACGACGCCAAACGGACATTGAACCGACTTGAACGCGCACATCATCAATCCAATAGTCTCCGGTCGCTAAACCAAAGTTAAAGCCAACCGTGCCATTAGCAAGAGTATTCGTCGGCGTCAAAACCGCCTGGTACTGGCGCCACTGGTCATCGATGGGAAGTGATTGAATGACATTACCAATCGCAACAGTCACCGGCAATGGTCCGGACGCTTTAGCCTTAAAACTGACACTGTACGTTGTATTCGCTGAGATGGAAAAGTTTCCGTTGGCCATATAGGTCGACCAAAACACGGAAGGATTTTCGATGGCCGTAACTGAGACGTGAGCGGAAGCGGTTCCAGAAGCCGCCGTGGCGGTGGTACGTTCATAGGTCGCAACCGTCGAGAAGAATGACGGCGCTGTCCAGCTAGGTAGTGCGGTCGGCGAACCACCAACCGATTCGAAACCTTGATTCGAGGTTAATTGATCCGCGGTTGAGGCGTAGGCGTTGCCGAGTTGTTGGTAGGCCGGACTCGTTGCCAGGCCTAACCAGCCCGTATAGGAAGCGCCGTTCATCGCCTTGCCCCAATCAGGATCTGATTGCGGTACCCGTGTATTCACACCGTACTCGTCGTACCACCAGTTAAACCAATACCCCAGGGCCGTATTGCCGCTGCCATGATGAAAGGCTGCCCACCCATTACTGAGCGATGCGCTCGCTAAACCAAACCGCATCTTTTTTTGGTTTAACGCATTGTATTGTTCGTCGCCCGGATTATTGGTCAGACCGCCACTCCAATTTGCTGCGGTAAAAATATAGTTATATGCCGGCTGACGAAAATTTCGATCTTGATGCAACTGACCCCATGGCCAAGTCAACATATTACTGTAAAAGTTTCCTCCGTTTTGGAACGGATAGTTTTCGCGCATCCAGCCATTCATTGGCTCATGTAAGCGTTCCGGCGCTTGCGCGCAGTTGCCGCTGATCGGATAGTCCGGATGCCCATCGGCTACCGCCAATTCGCGTAATCGCGTGACCAAGCGTTGGTGTCCAGCCTGCCACCCAAGATCAAAGGCCGTGCGATTGGCTGGATTGGTATTATCCGAACCGTATCCGGCGCGAGCGTAATCATAGAGATGTCCCGGCGACTCAATCCACATAATCCCAGGACAAAACACATCAATAAAAATCCCGTCCCAGTTTCGGCCCGGTCGACCATATTCATACATTGCTTCGGCGAGATGTTCGGCCACATCGTACGTATATGAAGTATCTGGATTCTGCACGCGATGCGCTAAGTTCACGTTCATGCCTAGGTTGTGCGGCGGCAGATCAGCCTTCACACCATCTTGCATCCATAAAAAACCATTGCTCGTCGAAGCACAATTTGGATCGCCCCCGGTAACCGCCAGATAATAATCGCGATAGTATATGCCTGGGGCATAGGCGATGTTTCCGGACCCATCTTCCGGACACCAGATGGTGTGGCCCATAACGTATGCCTGAACCTGGATCGTCGGATTTTTTGCCCGCAAAGCGGGAATAATATCAGGGCGAGAATCTGCTACCGGAGTTGTCGGGAGAACGACCAGAGGAAATCGGGCATACGCGCCAATCACAGCATCATTCAGGGGGGCGGTTGGACTCGGGCGCTGATCCGAAATATCCCCAACCATCGGCCACCCCGAACTATTCGGGCCACCGTAGAGAAACGGATGTGGGAATGGCGTCGTCGACGATCCATTCACCGATTGAATGCCAACTAGATTGCTCTCAAGATCGGGCAAGGCCGTATTCACTAGCTGTTGAAAATCCGACTTCGCCTCTACAGCTGGATCAATCACCAGATCTTGCGCGATCGCTTGGTGGGCCGGCGTTTGCGCGCCGGCCCAGACGGCCAACCCAACCAGACTGAGTATTGCCAAGGTCAGACCGGCGCGACGGATCATGGATCTATTTCTTGGCCTGTTGCCCAAGCATGAGGGTCGTCTTGATAACCGTGTCAGGATTCAGGGACATCGAATCAATTCCCTGATCGGCGAGGAACTGAGCGATATCTGGGTAGTCCGAGGGCGCTTGGCCGCAGATCCCAATTTTCTTTCCGGCTTTTTTCGCGCCCTGAATCGCCATCGTCAACATTTTCTTCACCGCGTCGTTATGCTCGTTATAGATATGGCTCACCAACTCTGAATCACGATCGACCGCGAGCGTAAACTGGGTCAAGTCGTTCGAGCCAATCGAGAAGCCATCGAACAGTTTGGCAAATTCATCAATCAGGATGACGTTCGCCGGGACCTCAACCATACAATAGATTTGGAAGCCATTCTTCCCTTGGACTAAGCCGGCATCGGCCATCAACTTGATGACTTTTTTGGCCTCGTCGATTGTCCGACACATCGGAATCATCAATTTCAGATTCGTCAGGCCCATAGTTTCTCGAACCTTCACCATCGCGCGCAATTCGAGCTTAAACGCTTCGAGGTAGGCATCACTGTAATACCGTGCCGCGCCACGCCACCCCATCATCGGATTCGATTCATGTGGTTCGAAGTCGGTCCCCCCAATCAATGTGGCGTATTCGTTCGATTTGAAGTCAGACAAGCGAAGAATCACGTCTTTCGGATAGAATGCGGCGGCGATCATCGCCACGCCGGACGCGAGCTTCTCGACGTAGAACTCTTTCTTATCTTTGTAGCCATGCGTCACGGCATCAATTTGCCGCTTCACTTTGGCGCTCTTGAGTTTGTTGTAGGTAATCAAGGCCATCGGGTGAACGCCGATCCAGGACGCAGTAATGAATTCCTCGCGCGCTAAACCGACGCCATCGTTCGGAATAAAACTCTGAGCAAAGGCTTGCTCCGGATTACCAAGGTTCATCATGATGCGAACCTTCGGTTTCGGTAAGGCCTTTAAGTCGTGTGTGTTGACTGAGTATTTGAGGATTCCTTCGTAGACATTTCCAACCGAGCCTTCGGAACAGGCGACAGTCAATGGCTGACCGATTTTGATCACTGCCGTCGCATTCTTGGTCCCGACGATCGCCGGAATGCCGAGCTCGCGGGAAATAATCGCGGCGTGAGCCGTGCGGCCGCCACGATTGGTGACGATCGCGGAAGCAATTTTCATAATCGGTTCCCAGTCCGGATCGGTCATATCGGTCACTAAGACTTCACCTTTTTTGAACTGGCCAATATCTTTGACGTCAAGGATCACCCGCGCTTTCCCGGCACCAATTTTTGATCCAACCGGGGAGCCCGTCGTCACAATTTTCGCTTTATGCGGCGCGAGGACATATTCTTCCAGCGTATCAACATTGGCGCGCGAGTGAACCGTTTCAGGCCGAGCTTGGACGATGTAGAGCTGGTTGGTTTGACCGTCTTTAGCCCATTCCATATCCATCGGTTTGCCGTAATGCTGCTCAATCATGACCGCCCAACGGGCCAGTTGCTCGACTTCCTTATCAGTCAAAATATAGCGATCGCGATCGACCGCGGTCACCGCCACATCCTTAATCGGATTGGCTGGGCTCGTGGTATAGATCTTTTTAATCAACTTATCGCCCAGTTTGCGCGAGAGAATTGCTGGTTTCCCTTGGGCTAACGTCGGTTTAAAGACATACCATTCATCCGGGTTCACGCGGCCGAGCACAATATTTTCACCAAGACCCCACGAGCCACTGACCAACACCGAATTACGAAATCCCGACTCGGTATCAATCGAGAACATCACGCCTGAGCTGGCTTTATCCGAGCGGACCATTTTTTGCACGCCGGCAGATAACCCGATCGTGAAATGATCAAACCCTTTATCTTGGCGATAGGAAATCGCACGGTTCGTAAACAACGACGCGAAACATTTTTTGACCGCGAGAATAACCGCCTGCTCACCTTTGATATTCAGGAAAGTTTCTTGTTGCCCAGCAAACGAGGCGTCTGGTAAATCTTCGGCGGTGGCTGATGACCGAACCGCGACATCAACCTTCTTTGTGTATTCCTGTTCAAGTTTACGGTAATTCGTTGTAATCGCATCTTGCAGATCCTGAGGCAATTTCGCTTTTAAGATCGTCTCTCGAACTTTCGCGCCGCGGACCGACAAGTTCTTCATGTTCGTTGTATCGAGATCGCTCAAAATCTGTTTTATTTTTTCGCGAATTCCAGCCTTCTCGAGAAAATAAAAATAGGCTGCGGAGGTAACCGCAAAGCCATTCGGGATTTTTACACCCTTCGGGGTCAAGAGTGAATACATTTCCCCTAAGCTGGCGTTTTTTCCGCCGACCAATTTGACGTCAGTGTTACGAAGCTCGTTGAACCACAGGATGAATTGTTGGTCGCGGGGTGTCGGCATGTTGTTCGTATTTTACGTTGATAATTTTTTTCGATTGAGAAAGGATTGTACGCCGGCACTGATCATCGCGCCGATCAGGCCAAAGAGCAGGGTTTCAAACAGGATGTTGACGAGCCAGTAGAGCGACGGCGCCAAAACGAAACGACTCACGCTCGTCATCATCCCAAGCGCGGCGCCAGCCATTGCCCCGGCCGCAACCGCTTCCACCTGGCGTCCCCCGCGGCGTGCCACGAGCACTCCAATAACCCCACACGTAACTACCTGAAGAAACGTAATAACTCCCTGCTGTACTCGAAACAACACCAGGGCAATCGCCCCGAGCCCAGCGACTATCACCCACGGCCGAAGCAAGCGGACATACCGATCAACGCTCCATCCACCGACGACCGAGCGTGACGGAATCGTTGGGAACTGTTCGGACATAAGATGAGTATAGCATATTTTTGTACCTTTTTCAAGTGAAGAATTGACTTTTTCAGCGACGATCGATAAGGTAAGCCAACGTCCTTTTCATAGACGAGCCATTTCACCCATCTCCAAGGAGCGCGAGATGCCAAGCACGCAACAGCCGACGTACGCGATCATGACGCTTGCCCAATGGATGATGAAGCACCATGACAATCTCGACGTCGTGGTTGTCGCCCTCTGCGAGATTTACGACCTCAAGGATCGGGACATCGTCCTGGCCTACATCGAAGAAGAGATCGAGCGTCAGGCCCGTCTCCTGCTCATCAGCGACGAGCAAGGCACGGTCCTTGGCATCGCCGGCTGGAACTGGGCTCACGCTGAGCACCCAGACCCGGAACTTCCGGTCTACCTGGGCTTTCTGCCATCACTCGAGGTGCCGGGACTCCGGCTGCTGCTGGTAGAAACACTCCTCACGCGACTGCGGAAAGAACGAACCGCTTCCGAACACCTGTGGATATGGGACGCGCTTCTGCAATTTCCTTCCCAAGACCGAGAATTGCGCCGCGTTTGCCTCGACCTGGGGTTTCGTCGCGACCTACGACGCAACGAAACCTTCAAGACCTCCCTCGGCGCCCGCGGATATCTCCGCTCGATGAGTGCCCCGCTCAACGACTAACTCTGAACACGCTTCAGAGTTTTTTCTTTATATAAAACCAGCGCCCCGCCGAATGGCGGGGCGCTGGTAGAACAAGTACTTTTTAATACTTACATCATCCCCATCCCGCCGCCCATGCCACCCATACCGGACATGTCTGGCGCCGAGTCTTTCTTTTCTTCAGGTTTATCGGTCACAATCGCTTCCGTCGTCAGCATCAGCGCGGTAATCGAAGCCGCGTTCTGTAAAGCGGTCCGTGTGACTTTCGTTGGATCAACAATCCCCTGTTTTACTAAATCACCATAGGTATCATTCGCGGCGTTGTAGCCGTGCGCCCCTTCAAGTTCGAGGACTTTCGCCAAGACGACGGACGATTCTTTCCCAGCGTTGAGGGCAATCTGACGGACCGGCGCTTCGAGCGCAGCGTGAAGAATTTTCACCGCGACTTTTTCATCGTCGTTCTCCATCTGCATGCTTTCCAGAGCTTTTCGGGCCCGGAGTAAGGCGACGCCGCCACCAACAACAATTCCTTCTTCCACCGCGGCCTTCGTCGCTTGAATCGCGTCTTCAATCCGCAATTTCTTTTCCTTCATTTCCGTCTCCGTCGCGGCTCCAACTTTCAAGACCGCCACGCCACCCGACAGCTTCGCTAAACGTTCTTGGAGTTTTTCCTTATCGAAGTCAGAAGTCGTGTTCGCGAGCTCATTGCGAATCTCAGCGACACGAGCATCAATTGCGGCTTTATCGCCTTTCCCGTCAACGATCGTGGTGTTTTCTTTGGTGGCAATAACTTTGCGAGCCGAGCCGAGATGTTCAAGGCCAGCCGCGTCGAGTTTCATTCCAAGATCATCGGTAACGACTTGACCACCGGTCACGATCGCAATATCTTTCAACATTTCCTTCCGACGATCGCCAAAGCCAGGCGCTTTAATCGCGAGGACATTAAAGGTTCCGCGGATCTTGTTGACGATAAACGTGGCGAGGGCTTCCCCATCAACGTCATCAGCAATAATCACTAATTCTTTTTTACCAGTCTGAGCAATTTTTTCCAAGACTGGCAAAATTTCACCGAGCGAAGAAATCTTTTTGTCGGTAATCAGAATATGCGCATCGGAGTAGACCGCTTCCATTCGTGTCGTATCGGTAATCAGATACGGTGAGACATAACCTTTATCGAATTGCAGACCTTCCACGACTTCTTTTTCGAGACCAAAAGTTTGCGATTCTTCAACCGTCACGACCCCGTCCTTACCGACCTTATCCATCACTTCGGCAATCGCCTTCCCGATCTCTTCGTCCTGGGACGAGATTGAAGCGACCTGAGCGATTTCTTCATTGCTCTTCACTGGCTTCGACATGGCTTTCAGCTCGGTCACGACCGCGGCCACGCCTTTTTCAATCCCGCGGCGAATCGCCATGGGTTCGGCGCCGGCGGCCACCACTTTCAAACCTTCAGTAATAATCGACTGCGCCAGTAACGTCGCCGTCGTTGTGCCGTCACCGGCCACATCGTTCGTCTTCGTTGCAACTTCTTTGACCAGTTCCGCGCCAAGATTCTCGAATTTATCTTCGAGATCAATTTCTTTCGCGATCGTCACGCCGTCGTTCGTGATGGTCGGCGCGCCGAAGCCTTTATCGAGAACCACGTTGCGGCCTTTCGGTCCGAGCGTGACCTTCACCGCGTTCGCGAGTTTATCAACGCCAGCCTTGAGTTTCAAGCGGGCTTGTTCATCGAAGAGAATTTGCTTTGCCATAGAATTATTCCTTGCAATTAACCAACAATCGCGACCACATCATCCTCGTCGGCAATCAAAAATTCTTGGCCGTCGAGTTTGACCTTGTCTGGTCCGTACTTTTTTAAAATGACTTTATCGCCAACCTTCAACTGCATCGGCACTTCTTGGCCATCATCCATTTTCGGCGCACCAATCGCAATGACTTCACCTTGTTCGAGCTCATCCTTTTCGACCGTATCCGGCAAAACAATCCCGGACTTCGTGACCTTTTCTTCCTTGACTGGCTTGATCAGGGCCTTGCCCCGCATCGGTTTCAAATTGACCATAGCTGGCTATGATTACTGAATAGATAACTGATTTTTTTCCACACTCCTGTGGACAGTTAGCAGTCTATACCAGAGAGTGCTAATGGTCAAGATTATCCTTAGCCCATTGACAATCGCCTATATTTTCCGTAGGGTCCGTCTACGTTTTCCGCCCTTTTTACGTCCCCACCACCCTACTCCATGTGGAGGAAGTATGAAGATTCTCTTGTTCGGCAGCACCGGTCTCCTTGGTTCGCATCTCCTGCGCGAGTTTGGTAATCGCGGATGGGAGATCTGCGCGCCCCGACGGAATGACGTCAACCTCTTCGATCTGTCGCGGGTCAACAACTTCGTCGGACCCTGGCTCGCCCGCCATCCGGACGGCGTCGTGGTCTATGCCGCGGGGTACACCGAGATCGCCAAGTGCGACCTCAACCCCGGCACGGCCGAGCACCTCAACGTCGTCGTCCCATTCCTGCTCGCGAACCTCTGCTCACGGGTCAACGGGCGCTTCGTCTACTTCAGCTCCGATCAGGTCTTCATGGACGATCGGACCTCGTCGTTCTACCAGCACCATGAAGGCGATGATCTCGACGGCGTGTTTCGGACGACGCAGGTCTACGGACGCACAAAGGCCGACGCCGAGACGTTCCTCCGGCGCTACTCGAGATCGATGATCATTCGGACGTCGTGGCTATTCGGAGACCACCCGACGCGGCAGAACTTCGTCCGCGACGTCGTCACTCAGGCCGTAGCCGGTAACCTCATCACGGCGCTCACGGATTATGTCGCTTGCCCGTGCTACGCCCCGGACGTCGCCTACGCGGCCGGCGAGCTGATCGAGGATCCGACCGCTGAAGGCACGTACCACGCCGTCAACGGTCCGCCCGTCTCCCGTCTAGAAATGACCAGGGCAATTCTCGAAGCAGCTGGGCTGGCTGGTCGGGTCGAGGCTTGCCGACAGTCGGACATGGAGAATTGGATCCTGCGCAACCCGAACGGCGGACTCAAGAACAACCGTGGTCCGCAACTCCGGCCCTGGACCAACGCGCTCCGTCAGTACCTTTCGTCAATGCCCGAGCTCTCGGTCAGTATTACCGCATAGTCATCTGTGCGGTTTTTTATTCCAGGTGAAGCGAGGTAAGCCGCTCCTTCACTGCGGCGTTATAGTCCTTGCGTCGGTCGGCCTCATGAAATTTAAGAACCTCTTCCGACACGATCACGTCCGTTGTCCCTTCTTTCGCGCGTGAGCTTACATTTGCTTCCATTTTTTTGAGCTGCCTCGTCCGCGCCCAGTTTTCAATCATCAAGCCAATTGGTGACGAAAGGAACACTTCGTAGAAGCGCTTGATCGAACGGAGACTGCTATTGGGTGTTTGGAGGCGCTGGGGTTTTTCCGGCCAGGCATTTGGCAATGCCGCCGTGACCCAGTCATTCGCCTCTTTATATTTTGTATACATATCAGCGTCAACCATCAATGGGACGAGCTGTGAAGCCCAAAACATCAAGTGCGTGTCCGGCGACGAGGATTGTAATGGCGCAAGATTCAAGGCGTCACTGCTCACGTAGAAACTTAAACAAATTCTATTTTGGATTTTTTGGCCATGTCGTCGCCAGCCCAATAATGAAACTATACCAGTAACGAGGAAACGAGCAATCCAGATGTGTTGGCGTGAAGTAATGATAAAGAAATCAATATCGCTCTCCGAGCGGGCGTTATTGATCGCTAAGGTATTCGCGACCGCGACCATTTTCACGAATGGGACGAGCTCAAGAAACCGCGCCGCGGATTCTGCCCGTTTCCATTTTTTCTGATTCATTTCATAGCGCTGCTCACGAATCGTGACTAGTTCTTCCCGTCCGCGCAGGGTCACCATTTCGCCAGTCAGCGTCACCTGGTCCCGCAATCCATCACTCTGGACCAGAGCCCGAACATCGTCGGGAGTTGCTCCAGCGATACTTTCACCTGGAGCTGGCCACAACCAGCGCCACAACTCATCTATCGTGAGTGGATACGAAAAAACATCATAGTAGGCTAACGTCCGTAGAATGGCTGTCTGGAGAGGTGCATGATTTGACATTTTGCAGGCTGAATGATAGGTTGTTGGCGATTCAGGAAACTCTCGTACTGGTAGATAGCTTAGCACAACTATCGCCCTTTCAACCTACCCCTACGGGGGTCCACACGGAGGTAGCGCTCATGCTGGTCATCACTCGGAAACTGGGTGAAAATATCCGCATCGGTGATGCGGTGAAGATCGTCGTCCTCGAGGTCCGTTCGGGCCAGGTCAAGCTCGGCATCGAGGCTCCCCCCGACGTCAAGGTTCACCGCGAGGAAATCTACGCCCGCATTCAGGAAGAAAATCGGCGCGCGCTGGTCAGCAGCCGCCCACCCCCCGTTCCCGAAAAACCGGAATCTCCCTAACCGCCCCGCTTACGCCCGGCGGTTTTTTCTTTGGTCGCGTCAGCGGCTAACATCTCTGCCAAAAACTTCCCGGTATGCGTTTTCGTTTTGGCGACGTCGCGCGGCGTTCCGCTGGCCACAATCTTTCCACCGCCATCGCCGCCTTCAGGGCCAAGATCAATAATCCAATCGGCCGACTTAATCACATCAAGATTGTGTTCGATCACCAACACAGTATTGCCCTTATCAACAAGTTGCTGCACCACATGGAGTAAGCGTTTCACGTCATCAATATGCAACCCGGTCGTCGGCTCATCAAGAATATAAAGAGTTCGGCCAGTCGCACGGCGGGATAATTCGGTGGCAAGTTTCACGCGCTGCGCTTCACCACCAGACAATGTCGTTGCTGATTGACCAAGATGGATATATCCGAGACCGACTTCATGAAGCGTTTTGAGTTTTTGGTGGATGACCGGAATATGGGTGAAAAATTGCATCGATTCTTCAACGGTCATGTTCAACACTTCCGCGATCGTCTTACCTTTGTACTTGATTTCTAGTGCTTGTTGATTGTAACGCTGACCCTTACATTCTTCACACTCAACATAGACGTCCGGTAAAAATTGCATTTCAATCCGAACGACGCCATCGCCCTCGCAAACCTCGCACCGGCCGCCCTTCACGTTGAAAGAGAAACGACCTGGGCCATATCCACGCATTTTCGCTTCGGGAACTTGGGTGAAGAGGTCACGAATCGCCGTAAAAACGCCGGTGTACGTCGCTGGGTTTGAACGCGGCGTCCGTCCGATTGGGCTTTGGTCAATATCAACGACTTTATCTAAATGTTCGAAGCCTTTGATGTCTTTGTGCTTCCCCGGCAAATCTTTGGCATTGTAGAAATGCTGCTTCAGAGCGCGCGCGAGAATATCGGTCATCAACGTCGATTTTCCGGAACCAGAAACGCCCGTAATTGCGACGAACTTCCCGAGCGGAATCGAAACGTCAACCTGTTGCAAATTGAATTCTTCGGCGCCGTAAATATCAATCGACTTGCCGTTCCCCTTGCGATAACTGGTCGGCGGGATAATCATCGACTTGCCGGACAGATATTTCCCAGTTAAGGAGTTCGGATCGGCCATCACTTCAGCCGGCGTACCTTGGGACACAATTTGGCCACCATGCTCCCCCGCCCCCGGGCCAATATCAATTAAATAATCGGCGGCCAACATGGTTTGCTCGTCGTGTTCAACCACGAGGACAGTATTTCCGAGGTCGCGCAGTTTCACCAAGGTATCAATCAGCTTGTCATTATCACGCTGGTGCAACCCGATGGACGGTTCATCAAGAATATAGATCACGCCGACTAACGAGGAACCGATCTGTGTTGCCAAGCGAATCCGTTGAGCTTCACCACCCGCCAGCGTCGACGCGGCGCGATCGAGTGTTAAATAGTCCAGGCCGACATTGCGGAGAAACGTTAACCGCGCGCGAATTTCTTTGAGAATCTGCGTTCCGATTTTCATCTCGCGCGTTGTGAGCGCTTTCACACCGGTTGATTTTTCATCGCCGCTGAGTGCGGTAAAAAATTCGCTCGCCTTCGCGATGTTCATCATGCTGACATCAGCAATGTTTTTATCGCTAACGCTAACTGCTAACGCTTCCGGTTTAAGCCGCTTTCCTTTACAGGCCGGGCAAGGAAAAACTCGCATATAGCGCTCAATCTCCGCGCGCATATAGTCGGATTCTGTTTCCTTATAGCGGCGTAAGAGATTTGGCACGACGCCTTCAAACGTCGTAAAGAATTCTCGAACTTTACCACCTCCGGACAAATTATTGACGTCGTAGGTTTGGTCACCTGTGCCATTCAAAATGATTTCCAAATCAGCCGGTTTCATTTTATCGACCGGCACGTTCAACGAGAAGCCCTGTTCTTTCGCCACCGCTTCCAAGACACGATAATACCAGGTTTGGTTCGAACTCGTTCGTGACCAAGGGCGAACCGCACCCTCGGCAATGCTTAAACGACGGTTCGGAATAACGAGGTCCGGATCAATTTCAAGCTTCGTTCCGAGTCCGGTACAGTCGGCACAGGCGCCGTGGGGATTATTAAAGGAAAAGTTGCGCGGTTCGATCGGCGGTAAGCTGGTGCCGTCATAGGCGCAGGCAAAATGCTCACTAAATAACAAATCATCGGCACCCTCGCGGGTCACAATCACCAGCCCATCGCCCAAATCAAGCGCGGTTTCAAGCGACTCATACAATCGCGTACGATCATGCTCCCCTTTTTCTTTATCATCAACACCCATCGTTAAGCGATCGATGACAATTTCGATCGAGTGCTTCTTTTGTTTATCAAGCGCGAGGTCCTCTGCTTCATCAAGCGAGTAGAGATTCTTATCAATCCGCAGGCGAACAAAACCAGCCTTCCGGACATCAGCCATGACGTGCTTATGCTCTCCTTTTTGGTCCCGAATAACCGGCGCAAGTAAGGCAATTTTAGTTCCTTTGGGTTGGCTTGAAATTTGATCGGCAATTTGATCAATCGATTGTTTGGTCACGATCCGACCACATTTTGGACAATGAGGAATACCGACGCGGGCGTACAACAAACGTAAATAATCGTAAATTTCGGTGACTGTCCCGACCGTCGAGCGCGGGTTATGCGAGGTCGATTTTTGGTCAATCGAAATTGCCGGAGAAAGTCCGTCAATCTGGTCAACATCCGGCTTATCCATTAAGCCCAAAAACTGCCGCGCGTAAGCGGATAAGGATTCGACGTACCGGCGCTGGCCTTCCGCGTAAATTGTATCAAAAGCCAACGATGATTTTCCCGAACCGGAAAGTCCGGTCAGCACGACGAGTTTCTCGCGGGGAATATCAACCGAGATATTTTTTAAATTGTGAACACGGGCGCCGCGGACACGAATCACATTCGTGGTAGGCGTTGTCTTGACCGAAACGGATTTCGAACGGCGCGGAGTGGCCATAAGGGAAATTGGGTGAGCGCGCAAAAAGCTTGGGACAGTGTACACCCATATGTCAACCTCGGTCAAGCCGGGACGGCTGGACCTGGCCTATGCCGCTGGTCCGACCGGCGGCTGACGACGCAAATCCGAGAAACGCAAGACCTGAGGACCGGTTTGAGAGCGACGATCGTTCCGCGGTCGTTCGGCTGGAACCGCATCGGCTAACGCCATAGGCAAGAGTTCAACAAGTTCAGAAATACTCAAGTGCGTCGGTGAAATGCCCTGGCTTGCGGCCCCGCCATTCTGGAGTGTATTTGCGGCCGTATCAAAATACCACTCCTCTAGTCCCTCAATTCGTCCTGGCTTCGCGAGATCGACATCGGCCGGCAAGGCTAATCCTTTTTTCGCCGCTTCAGCCGAACGGACCGCGCTCACCAGTGGTCCGATGTTGAGCTTCGCCATGGTCCGATCGCGATCTTGTTTCGTCACAATATTCGTGTGGCCGCTCGACATTCGCTGGATAACAATGTCCGCCTGGACATCGCCGACCGCGCGTAAAAACCCAACCATCGTCGGCGAATCTGATTCAATTGCGACCACTGTCAGCGGACGAACCGATGTCGGGATGTGTATTTTTTGCGCTCGGCCGTTCGCTTGCAACTCGGCCCACTCCTGCGGCATCAGCACTTTCCGGCGATACTCTTCGGCATACCAGGATTGAAAAATCCGCGTGACGAGATCGACGACAAATTCTGGATTTTTCGGATAGTTTCGATTCAGGTTCATGATGATCGCCGGTAATCCAAAAGCTCGATCCAGCGGATCCTTCGAAATAATCCCCCGTCCTTCAACGTCGTCACGTCGTACGAACTCCAAGAGACGTTTCAAGACCGGTTGATCGGCGAGACCAAGGTGCTCGGCCACGAGTTGGGCGGCGGTCGTTTTAGCAACGTTGGGTTGATGTTCGTCGTGATGATGGTCAAAACGACCGCCACCAAGGTCGACAAACAATACTCCTTCCGCTTCGTATTCATCCGGCGTTTTTCCGGGCGGGACAACCGGCCAAAATTCTAACGCCGCGGTTTCAATCCCCGGAAAGGCCGCCAAACCAAATTCTCGTAACAAAAATAACGCCGCAATATTATCGACGTGTGGTCGCGGATAGAGAATGATTTTTGAAATTGGTATTGGTTCCATTGGATTCAGTATACTCTTGATTCGGTTTGAAAAAAAGAGGAAGCCCACACAGTGTTGCATGTGTGGGCTGAACCTCTAGTTTAAGCTTGAGTCCTCCTAGCGGACGATCATGTCCTGAGAACGGGTGGCATAGCGGAAGTGTTCGACGATCAGGTTGCGCAGCTGCGACGCCGTGAGGGCCGTCGGCGTGACCGAGCGGGTCTCGCCACCGTTCGCGAGGAACGGCGACTTGTACCGCGTCTCGTGGTGCCAGAGGCCCGGCTCGAGCTCATTGAGCTTCTGCGCGAGCGCGGTGAGGTTCTGCTGACCCCGCGTCATGATGACCGCGTTGCCGGTCCGGTGCTTCATCACGAAGACGTGGGTCTCCGGATGAAGATCGAACAGGTGCCGGGACATC
Source organism: uncultured Gammaproteobacteria bacterium (assembly GCA_964349465.1). GTDB lineage: Bacteria > Patescibacteriota > Patescibacteriia > SBBC01 > CAIJZX01 > CAYGGC01. The sequence continues at coordinate 40,108 of CAYGGC010000006.1, read as the reverse complement.
CGACGATCGTCGGTCCGGTAGACCGCGCCGCCGACCATCTGGTCACCCTTCGTCGGAACCTCGAAGACCAGTTCCGGCTTGATCGCTTCGGCCCGCTTGCGGGTCTGGCCATCAGCCTTGCTGGTCCGAGCGAGCAGGTGCTCGATCTCGTCGCAGACCTGCTCGACGAAGACCTGGTTGGTCACGAACTCCAATTCCTTGATGCCCGAGAGGCAGAACGGGTTCTCGATCGAGTTGATGGCGACGGCGTTGAACTCCGCCGCCACGAAGTAGTGATCGAAGACCCCGAAAACCGTCTCGATCACCTCCATCATGTGCTCATGGCGCGGGACGTTATGTCCGACCCGCGGCCAATCGTTGACGAGGTTGAACAGGTTCGAAGCGAACCGGTTCTTCAGCGACCCGTTCGAGTTGTTCAGATCGAACCGGCTGACGAAGTGGTCCATGCCGGGAATCGACCGGAGGTTGAGATGCTTGTACGGCTCGTCATCGACGATCCGCTGCGTCGCCGTGCGGTAGCCGGCTGACTTGTAATCGGAGACGGCATCCACGTCGATGAAGTCTTCGGGCAGCGGCTGATCCGCAGTGTGGAAGACGATGGCAGCGTCGCTCAGCTGTTCCGGCTTGACGTACGTCAGCAGGATGTAGAGGGCCGCGATCTTGTCGAGCTTCGGAGCATAAGGCAGCAGATACGAGGTGGACATGTGGGTACCTCCCTTGCCAGACACCGTCGTGGTGCGTGGCGAATGGTGGAGTCGCACAGTACTACTTCCCTGGTCGATCCAGGAAATTTGCTTCACTAGAGGTTGTAAAAGAACCGTCTGTCGGACTGAAGACATCGGGTACGACCCTCCAGTAAGACCAGCTAGAATACGCCCTTTGTCCTAAAAAGTCAAGACCTATCAAGCCTGCCTTGGCTAATATTAGCCAAAATATTTCAAGAAAAACATGATATACTGAGCACTATGAATGAGTTTCTCCCGATTGCAAGGTCACTTCCGAAAAATCCCGGCGTCTATCTCTACCACACGGATAACGACGAAATAATTTACGTTGGCAAGGCAAAAAACCTCCGTTCTCGCGTTTCGTCATACTTCCAAAAATCCCACAGCCTCTCCCCCGCCAAAGTCATCATGCTGTCCGAGATTCGACGGATCGAACATATCCTGGTCAAGACCGAAACGGAAGCATTGCTCCTTGAGTCAACACTGATAAAAAAATATCGACCAAAGTATAACGTCCTCCTGAAAGACGATAAGTTTTTTCAATACATTAAAATCGCGCTCGGGACGGACTGGCCCCAAGTTAGCACCGTTCGACGTATTTCGCTCGATGGGGCGCGATATTTTGGACCCTACACATCAGGTCTTGCGGTTCGACGAACGCTCAAGCTCCTAAAAAAACTATTCCCATTCAAAACCTGCAATAACAAACCAGACGTCCCCTGTTTTGATTTTCAGCTTGGGCGATGTTTAGGCCACGACACTGGTCCGGGCAGCCACGAGCGCTATCTGGTGGTGATAAAAAAACTTATCCGCTTTCTTGAAGGTGAGACGGGCGACCTGTTGAAGCAGATGAAGAAAGATATGCAGACCGCCGCGAAAAAACGTGATTTTGAAACAGCTGCAATAGTACGCGATCGACTGCAAGCCTTCGATCATATCCTCGAACAACAAACGGTGATCACCACCAAGCGTGAAAACTTTGATGTCCTAGCGCTCGCCCGGATTGCAACGCTCGCCACCGTCAATCTTTTCCAGGTTCGCCAGGGTAAACTCGTGCAGCGCGATCAATTCATGCTGCAGCATGTCCAAGGCCGAACTGATGCCGAAGTGCTGACTGCCTTCGTCGAGCAATATTACAGTCAGTCGACCAATCACCCGACCGATGTGTACGCGCCGGTCGCGCTCCCGAACGACCTTGGCCAGGCCTTGCAACTTCGCTTGCATCAAGCTCAACGCGGTCTCAAAAAGAAACTCGTCACGATGGGCACCGCTAACGCCGAAGATTATTTGCAACGCGAACGCGACCGTTGGCTATCCGAAGAAGCCAAGGCGACACTCGCCCTCGCTGAGTTAGCCCGTGCCCTGAATCTCACCGAACCGCCAAAACGCATCGAGATGTACGATATTTCTCATAACCAAAGCACGAACGTCGTCGGATCCATGGTTGTTTTTGAAAATGGTATACCAAAAAAATCTGACTATCGTAAATTCACGATTCGCGATACGAAGATTCCCGACGACCAACACCGTCTCGCCGAAGTCCTGCGTCGCCGCTTTGCTCGTCGAGGAGGAGCGGACGAAGATGTTGTGATCGATGCTGAATCACGTATCGCTGCTCAGGAAAAAGATGCTTGGCCGCTCCCCGATCTCCTTATTCTCGACGGCGGTAAAGGACAGCTCTCGACGGTCATCAAACAGGTGCCGGGATTGGCTGAGAACGTCCAACTCGCCGCGCTCGCAAAAGAACATGAGGAGTTGTTTCTACCAAATAAAAAAACGCCTCTACGATTTCCCGCCGGATCGCAAGAACTCTTTTTACTGCAACGGATCCGGGACGAGGCGCATCGGTTTGCGATCGGCTTCTACCGCAAAAAACACCGCGCCGAAACGACGCGCTCAATCTTAGACGACATTTCCGGCTTAGGGGCCGACGCCCGTCAAAAACTTCTTCGTACTTTCCGAACGATTGAAAACATTCGGGCCGCGTCGGATGACGAGTTACGCTCAACAATTGGAGCAAAGAAAGCCCACCTTCTTCGCGAACAGCTATAAACAAAACTCATTGACGAATCGGTGGTGATATGGTATTCTGGCACGGTTCATCAAGAATTGATTCACCCGTTTTTCCCCTCCTATGCCCGCATGGCTTGACCGCACAATTCCCATCGCCCAGGTTGTCCTGGCGGTTCTTTTGATGGGACTGATTCTTATTCAATCAAAAGGGGCCGGACTGTCCGGCGTTTTCGGCGGCGCGGATAACGTCTATCGTTCAAAACGCGGGGCAGAAAAAGTGATTTTTATGGCGACGATTGTTATCGCGGCTTTGTTCTTCGTCGTGGCCATCTTCAATGCGTATCGGTAGATTGAAATTTTCCTGGTCGACACTCTCCCGCCGGCTGATCAGTTGGCGTCCTTGGCGTAGGAACAAACCGACTGACGTCGTCGCGGCTGACCATGATCTGGTTTTTTCGTTATCGCCTTCACGGATTCCGAGCACGAAACAATTGCGTTTTTTACCGCGCATTCTGGAAAATCGCGATCGCCGCTGGATTCGTACGTGGATAGGCATCGGCGGTCTTGCCTTAGCTACGATCATTGTCCAACAAGTTATCATGCACGTTGGGTTCTTGCCGGCGAGCGGCGGAACGTTAACTGAGGGCTTGATTGGCACGCCGCAATACATCAACCCCGTCCTCGCACGGACCAGCACGATCGACGAACTCTTAACCCGTTTGACGTATCGCGGTCTCCTGACGATTGATCGCAACGGTCATATCATCCCCGACCTCGCCGCCAGTCTCGTCACGTCGTCTGACGGCAAAACCTACACGATCAAGCTCCGGCCTAACCTCCGCTGGTCTGACGATGAAGCCATCACCAGCCAAGACGTGGTCTTCACGTTTGAAACCATCATTGATGCCAGCTACAAGAGTCCATTAGCCCCCGCTCTGCGTGGGATAACCGTCACGGCGCCGGATGATCTGACGACGGTCTTTACCCTGCCAGCCGCAGCCAATAGTTTTCCGTCCCTCCTGACCACTGGTCTCCTCCCGGCTCACGCGTGGATTGATACCGCGCCACAAACCTTCGCCTTGGCTGAACTAAATACAAAGCCGACGATTAGTAATGGCCCGTTCCGTTTTCAAAGTTTAACGAAGGACCGCAACGGCACCATTCGAAGTTATACCTTCATCCGAAATAAAAACTATCATCACGACGCGCCGTACCTCGATAAAGTGATCGTGAAATTTTACCCCGATCAGCCACAAGCGATGGAAGCGCTCTCGACCAAGTCAATTGACACGCTTGGAAATATTACACTCAGCGACGCCGATGACGTAACAAAACAGCAATCAATTACCGCCTGGCCGATCTCCCAGCTCACCGCGGTTTTCTTCAACCAAGGGAAGAATCCGGCCCTGAAAGTAAAAGAGGTCCGACAAGCACTGGCCACAGCGGTTGACCGTGATCCCATCATCGCTGACGTTGTTCATGGATACGCCAAGCCGATCGTTGGCCCAATTCTCCCCGGGACGCTCGGGTATAACGAATTTCTGAAGCGCTTTGACTACAATCCCGTCGCTGCTGAAAAAATTCTAGAGGACGCCGGTTGGAAAAAGAATGATCAGGGCATTCGACAGAAAGGTGCTCAGCAACTGACTTTTACCTTTGCGTATGTCGATGAACCAACCTCCCGGGCGATCGCCGAGCGCTTAGTTGCTCATTGGCGAGCTATTGGGGCGCAAATCGAAATCAAACCAACCCAGGCGAGCGAAATTCAGCGGGACATCATCCGCCCCCGAAATTACGAGGCGCTCCTGTTTGGTCAGCGCTATGAAGCCGATGCCGACCCGTATCTCTTCTGGCACTCCAGCCAACAGCGAGATCCGGGCTTTAACCTCGCTGTTTTCTTTAACAAAAAAATCGACGAAGATTTACAGGATGGTCGCGTAACAACATCGCTTGACCAGCGTCGGTCCGACTATCTTGATTTCCAAAATATCCTGGCCGACGAAGTGCCAGCGATTTTCCTTTATCAATCAGAATACCTCTACGCCCATCCGAAATCACTGCGCGGCATCACCGCCACGCGGTTGGTGGCTGGAGCCGACCGTTGGCTCGACGTTGACAATTGGTACGTAAAGCGTAGACTCTCCTGGAAATAAGAACAATTTGCCCAGATGGCGGAATTGGTATACGCGCTAGCTTCAGGAGCTAGTTCCCGCAAGGGATTGGAGGTTCGAGTCCTCTTCTGGGCACCACACCTATGCACGACACTATAAACATCACGACCATTATTTTCGACATGGACGGTGTTTTATCAGACACTCAGCATTTGCATGCCCTAGCTGAATCAGCACTGTTGAAGCAGTATGGTATTAGCTTGAGCCCAGAAGAAATTACCCGACGCTTTGCCGGGTATTCAGATCACGAATTCTACGGAACCGTTTTTCGAGAGGCCGGAAAAGTCGTCGATCTACAAAAAGTCGCTCAAGAAAAATGGAAACCGTTTTTAGCCCAAGCCCGCGGAAACGTTACGGCCGTCCCTGGCGCGGTTGAAACTGTCCATAGACTACATCGGGCGGGCTTTAAGCTTGGTGTCGCCTCAGCGTCGATTCCGGAATTTATCAAGATAGTCGTGGACGAGCTGGGCATCCGCGATGCGATGACGACGCTGACGAGCGGCGAGGAGGTTACCAACGGAAAACCGGCACCAGATGTTTTTCTGCTCGCCGCGCAGCGACTTGGTTCGAAGCCAGAAGAATGCGTCGTGATTGAAGATGGCGTCAATGGCATGCTAGCCGCTCAACGAGCCGGCATGAAATGCATTGGCTATGTCCAGGCCCATCTTGCCGCCCTACACCCCGACTATCCAGCCACTCTGATTGTTGAAGCTCATGAAAAAATTACCGCTGAATTAGTCCGGTCACTCGCGGCATCTTGACACCTGGGAGGTTTTCCGCTATACTGGTTTCCGTTATCTAGACATCGCACGCAGCGACGTTGCCCTTCGGGGGTTACATCATTGCGCGTGATCCTGTGTCCTGAGCCCTGCGCTAGTCGAAGGGTTGAAGGACCACGGGAAACGCATTCGAGACTAGGTGCGCCTAGTCAAAGAAAAAAATTATTAGTGGTTCAGTAACGGCTGCAATAACGTTTCTCGAGAACCAGAACGCGTAGCGTCCCGAGCGTAAGCGAGAGAACTGCACGCAATAGAAAACTATGGCTAAACGGCCAAAGGCGCGCATGCGCCGACCAGACGGACCGCGGTATACCCGCCGGCCCGAACCTAAACCAAAAGAGGGCGAACGGGCTCCGAGTGAGCACCACAACGTTCTCCGGATCACCCCGATCGGCGGTAACGAAGAAACCGGCGGACGAAACTGTACCCTGTTGGAATACAACAAGGAACTGTTGTTGATCGACCTCGGGCTGCAATGGCCAGAGGAAGATATGCCAGGCGTCGATTATATTATCCCCGACCTCAATTCGCTCAAGGGGAAGGAAAAAATGATTCGTGGGGTGATTATTACCCACGGTCACTACGACCACACCGGTGGCGTCCCCCACTGGATCCCGAAACTCGGCAACCCGCCGATCTATTCTTCGGATCTGACCTGCGCGATGTTGAAGAAAAAGATGGAAGATGTCGCGCCAGAAAAACATCTGCGCCTCAACCCGATCCGCAGTCGCCAGCGCATTCGCCTCGGTGCCTTTCGGATTGAATTTTTCAGTCTGTCGCACAATATTCCTGGCAGCATGGGCGTCGTGATTGAAACCCCGGGCGGCAGCGTCGTCCATACCGGCGACTTTAAGCTTGATGCTCACGCGCATATCAACAACCGGACGGATATCGACTTTATCCAAACCCTCGGTCAGAAAAATATTACCGTCCTCATGTGCGACTCGACGAACTCGTACGCGCCAGGCCATCAAGTCTCGGAAGAAGAAGTCGAAAAAAACGTTGAGCTGATGTTCACCAACACGCCGGGCCGGATGATTGTCGCGACCTTTGCCTCCCTCCTCTCCCGCGTCCAGCAAGTCCTCAGTGCCGCCGAAAAGCACAACCGAAAAGTACTGGTTGAAGGTTTTTCGATGCGCACGAATATCGAAATTGGAAAACAACTCGGGTACATTCGGGTGAAGCCAAACACGATTGTAACCTGGGAAGAAGCGAAGAAACTTCCGGCCAATCGCTACCTCATCCTCTGTACCGGCGCCCAAGGCGAAGATAACGCGGTCTTGATGCGCATCGCGAACCGCGAGCATAAATATCTCCGGATTGAACGCGGCGACCTGGTCGTCTTCTCGTCCTCCGTCATCCCGGGTAACGATCGTGCGGTCACCCGCCTCAAGGACGGACTCCTGCGTGAAGGTGCGTCGATCATCGACTCGAAAATGCTAGATATTCACGCCGGCGGTCACGCCAAACAAGAAGACATCGCCGATTTTATTCGACTGATCAAGCCGAAATACTTCATGCCGATCGAGGGTAACTACGGTTCACTCTTGGAGAATAAAAAAATTGCGGTCGGCGCTGGCATTCCCGACAAGAATGTTTTGATTGCCGATAACGGCCAGACCGTTGAAGTGGCAAACAACCAAGCCTTCGTGACCAACAAACGCATTCCGATCGAATATATTTTCGTCGACGGTTTGGGAATTGGTGACGTTAACGCACTGGTTCTTCGGGACCGTAAACAACTCGCGGGTGACGGCATGGTCATCATCGTCGCGCAGATCAACGCCAAAACCGGCAAAGTCGGCAAGGTGGACGTGATCTCCCGCGGTCTGACACACATGAAAGAACAGGGTCGCTTCATCGGTGAGCTCATTAGTCAATCCAAAAAAGCGTTAAGTGATCGCGAGCCACGACTCAAACCTGACGAGAAGGACCTGCGCGATAAACTCCGCCGAACCTTAGAAAAATTCATCTTTACGAAGACCCAGCGTCAGCCGCTGATTCTCCCGGTTATTATCGACGCCTAACTTACCCGGGCCCGAACGGGCCCGTGTGCTACACTATCCGTATATGTCACGCATTCTCTCCGGTATCCGCCCCAGCGGCGACCTCCACCTTGGTCATTACCTTGGTGCGATCAAACAATGGATTGATCTCCAAAAAGACCATGAGGTCTTTTATATGGTGGCCGACCTCCACGCCATCACGACCCCGTTTGATCCGAAGGAACTTCCGGCCCTCGTCCGGAATACGGTGATTGATTATCTCGCCCTCGGTCTCGATCCAGCGAAGGCGACAATTTTCATTCAGTCCCATATCGCCGCGCACACCCAGCTGATGTGGCTCTTCAATACCCTGACACCATTCGGCGAACTCCAACGGATGGTGCAGTTTAAAGAATGGTCGCAGAAATATGGCGAAAGTATTACCGCGGGTATTCTAAATTATCCGATTTTGCAATCGGCCGATATTCTTCTCTACAAACCCGAAGCAGTACCGGTCGGTGAAGACCAAGCTCAACACGTTGAGTTAGCCCGTGACACAGCGAAGAAATTCAATCGCATCTATGGTCAAACCTTCCCGGAACCAAAAGCTTTTCTCGCCTCGGGCAAACGGATTATGTCGATGGACAATCCGGAAGTGAAAATGAGTAAGAGCGAAAAGAACGGGATCAATATCGGCGATGAACCCGAAGTGATTCACGCCAAGATCAAAAAAGCCGTTTCCAGCTCCGAACCCCGCGTCGTCCGCGAAGCCATGAAAGCAGCGCAAGCTGGTGAGAAAGCGACCGACCGCGAATGGAAGGGTGACGAAAATTTACAGAAGCAATATCACGGCGTCCGAAACCTATTCACTATTCTCCTTGCACTGGGCACGACCGAAGAAATCGCCCACTGGGACACGCTCGCCGAAACAGGAGAACTGAAATTTGCTGAATTTAAACCAGCCCTGGCGGACATCATTGCCAACCATTTTGCCACGTTTCGGGCCCGCCGCGCCGAGCTCCAAGCCGACCCAGCACTCGTCGATCGTGTTATCCGTGAGGGTAACTTGAAAGCAACCGCTATGGCCGAAGCGACACTCCTGGAAGTGCAGCAAAAAATGGGTCTGAGGTCATAAACCCGCCTCGAGATTACTTCGCCGCAGTGAAATAGGCTGAGAGATATGAGGTCGTCGACTGGGCATCGAGTTGCCCAGTGAATTGCGCCGAGGTGGTATGCGCGATCTGGCGATAAACCAACGATCGCCGTTTGGCGTATTCAAGTATCAGTGAAATTGCGGGCGGTGAATCAACGGGCAATCGCAGCGCCGCGTCAACGTCGCCACGTCGAATAACCGCGACTGATTCTTCATCGGCTCGTAAGGCATCAATCGCAGTCGTATAGTGCGAAAAATCGACCGTAGCTATGACCAGGTCATTCGGCCCGAGCGCGCGATCGAGTTCCTCGGCCAATGTCGCGATCCAATCTGGCCGGGCATCCCCTTTGATCGCGATTGTCACAACCTTCGCCGCTGGCCACGCGCGATGGATATACGGAATCGCTGTATACACTCCGTGCTCAACTTGAATCAATTCGGGATCATTAACGACCATATTCTTTTCCATCAAGGTCGAGACCAGTGCCCGATCAACCCCGACCACTCCATCCGGCGTTTGCCAATCAACCATCGCCGACGTCATATAGCCCCGGCCGGCGTTGTGATGATCTGGTCCAAGTATCACGACTGTCTGTGGCGCTGGTTGCGCTCGTACGCCCATAACCCACCCGGCCATCAGGGAACCAACGAGGCCATGGTGCGGCAAAATACCCGCCTGAACAGCGCGGTTAGAGAAATCAGTCCATGGTTTGGCCGCAGCAAACGCTTGGGTCAGCTCCGCTGTCGTACTGTCCGGCACGCGCCACGCGGTTGACTCACCCAATTCGCGTCCGGCGTCTGGACGATCGAGACGAAGCGCGGCCGCCGTTGTGACGGCGGCCGCGCTACCGGCAATGAGCCAGATCGTGACGATCTTATTTAATTTCAACCACCGCTTCATTACTGTATTGAATACTGCTTGGCGCATCGAAAGCCTGCAGAATCGCTGGCTCGGCCACGGCCTGTCCTGGCGCGCTGGCTCGGGCTAAGTAGTAGAAGGTGGAGTTTTTTTCACCGGCGTAGAGACTGACTCGTTGGCCCGCGATCGCGTAGGGCGCGTTTTGCAGATTGGAACGGTCGTAGGCCCACGGATTGCTGACTGGGCGTAGCCCGGTTGGGAGAAGATCGGTGATCGAGAAATTTTTACCGACCACGTCGGATTTTTTTGACCAGGTAAATTGAACTCTGACGAGATCCCCGACCGCAAAGGTCGTCGTCTTTTTTCCGTTCACCAGATAGGTTCGCGTTAACGAGAGTCGTGCTTCGCGGGAGGCCGTGGTAATGTCAAACGGCTCTTGGTAGGTTGAGAGGACGGAAACCCGACCGGTCGTTTTCTGAATCGCCAACGTCTTCACCTGGACTGGGTCGGCAGAAAGAAGGAGTGGCTGGTTAGCCGTCAACGTCGCCGTCGCGGTTTTCCCATCAAAGTCATAGGTCACGGTCGCCGTCGTGGCTGAGGTATGTTGGAGCAAGGTTTGTGTGGCTAGAGCCCGTTCGAGGGTTGTCCGCGTGTCCTTCGGTTGGTACGCGTTAACATAGCGAAGTAATCCGTAACGCTCATCAAGTCCAAGTCCAGCCGCCAAAATCGCGAATCGCGCGCTGTTAACAATTTTTTCGTCATCAGATTCGCCTAGATGTATCCGAACATACTGATCTTGAGACTCGGCGTATTTTTGGAGCAGCGTGAGGGTTCGAGGCCGAGCTTCTTCGCTGGCTCCAAGCGTCTCCAGCGCTAACAACAACGTAATCTGATCACGTTCCGGCACATCTTGTTGAGCCAAGAGCGCTCGAATTTCTGGCAAGACTGGTTCACCGAGCTGAGCCAAGCCGTACAGAGCTTGCGTGACCTGTTCGGTATTCTGCTTTGGATCATCAAGCGTTGTGCGGAACCAGGTCAGCAGTTGTTCGCGCGCGCCCACGAAGCTTTCAGCGCCGGCGGCTAACGCTCCGGCTTCAAGATTTTCGCTACCAATCGGGTACAGCGCTAAACCTTTACCGGTCAAAAATTGTTGGACGGTACTTGGCTCCCCCCCAATCGATTCTTTCATCGAGGTTTCTAATACCTGTTGAGCCAGTTCGCTCGCGACAACATCATCGAGCCGATTATGCGTTGCGCCGACGAGACTCCACAGCGTCTCATACGCCAAGTTTCGGTCGGCGTCATCAAATCGAAAGACTGTTCGCCCGGTTGAACTGTAGGTTGGCAGTGTCGCACTCGGGAGCATAACCGACTTAACCGTCCGACGCTGTAGGCGGGAGGCGGAGACCGTAATTGGCAACTCAACGACGTCTTTTAGCCCTTTCGCTTCAGCCATCACGCGAACACGATATGAACCGGGTGCCAGCTCCGGCAAGCGATAGAGAATACTGACAAAAGCTTTTCCTTTAGTCACTTTCTCTGAACCTGATTGGTCAAGCACGGAGAAAGTATAGGTAACTTCATCCGTCGCGGTCAGGCTTCGTCCAAATGCACTAGCACTAACGCTCGTCTTATCGCGACTCACTTGATCTGGTTCGGTCAGCACCGCGACGAATAGATCTTTGGACACCACTAATGGAGATTGGGTTGTGCCAGCAAGCAGGCCGTCGGTAAATCCTTGAGCGGTCAGTCTCCAGGTAGTCAAATTATCTGGTAGCGTAAAGCTGAAAACCCCTTTACCTTGCGCGTCGGTCGTTACTTCGGTAAAGACCGCGGTGTCTTTAAAATCAACCCGATCCCCTCCGCCGCCGCCGCCTTCGGCCATGGCCCGACTTTCAATAGCTTGGTGACTGATATAGCTCCCGAGAACCCCATCATCAACCTGATTATAAATGTTTCCCGGTACGTAATAACTATCTTCGGCCGAAGCCAAGCTGAGTAAAGCCTCGTCAACAGCTTTGAGGTTCACGCGAGCCGCCTGCCCCCGACCATTTGGGTCAGTCGTCGTAATCGAAACCTGAACACGGTCACCAGGGTTATACGTTGGCTTATCGGTTTTGAGATCAATCGTCAGCGCTCGCGTCGTACGATCAATCACCGTCGTTGGACCAATTGCTTCAGCATATCCGGTCCCGGTAAAAATGACTGCTCGTGAGCTGATCGATGGTGTATCTGCCTCACCAAATGTAAAGGAGAATTTTGAGGAGGTTGAAACCGTATAACGCCGTAACCCACGCTGGCTCAGTGTATAGAGAATTGACCCTTCAGTCGGCACCGCGGCAACATCACCACCCCGATTCAATTCGAGTGTCACTTCAGCACCGACTCCATACGTCGGCGCTGCGCTCCCATCTCGTTGAACTACATCAGTTAATGAATACTGGCTTTGATTATAGATGTTATTGTATTCTGATCGCCAGAAATACCCACTCGTAACAGCTTCGCGGTCTTTATCATCCTTGGTTGTCAGATCAACACGATAGATACTCTTTGCGCCCAAGGTAAATGTTTTTGTGAAGGTGCCATTAGCTGCAGATGTAAGACTAAACGCTTCTCGCTCCTCTTCACGGTTGTTATATTGGTAATCATCAACCGTTTCCTTCAGGAGAAAATCATAATGAGAACCGGTTTTGACTTTATCATAGATAATTTCCTTCAACGATCCGGCGATAACTTGGTTTGGCTTAGCGGGCCCACGCAAGTCAGCAAAAATATCGGTCGTGCTCGGCGTAATATTCTCAGGCTGAACTTCGTAGACCGTTCCCGTCAGTGTTCCGGTTGTACCAGTTAAGGTCGTCGAGGTGACCATCTCCACCGCGGCCGGATAGACCTGCACATAGGAACTGCCCGTAATGGTTTGGAGTTGCGCGTCAGTTGGCTCCAGTGCCAAGGATCCGCTATTGAGCTCGAGTTTACGCTTGAGGGTCGCCTCGCCTCGCGCATTGGTGGTCACAATCCCCTTACCTGTCCCGGCCCCATAGGCCTCACGCAATTCCGTATTTGGCACTGGCGTCCCATCGAAAAATTTTGTCGAGATGGTATACGTCACAGTCTCGCCTGCCAAAACTGCATACTGATCGGGTTGGATGATGATTTGAAACGGTGGCTTGCGGTACGTTTCAATATTCAAATACCGTTCGAGCACAGTCTGTCCATCGATGGAAATTTCAAGAACGGTACTGACGTTCGTCGGAACACCACGCAAGGCAAGAGAGCCAATAAACGTCCCGCTGGTGCTTGTCGTCAACGTTGTTTCAGCGATGGTTTGTTCCTCGTACCGACTATCAAATGTGCGCTGAACAAGTCGAGCGGTAATCGTCTCGCCGGGTCGAGGTTGGTCGCGGCGGCGAAGAAGCCCCCAGAACTGGACGGTGTCGGTTGGTTGATACAAACTTCGATCCAGCGATAGGTAGCTCCAAAAATCGGTGCTGGCTTGGTATCGCTTGAATCCAAAGCCACTATATTGCGTACCATTCAACAGCACCGGCGACTCCACTTGACCAGTAGTCAGGACCGCAATGGCTGGCATGTAGGCCCCGTCGTCGGCCGTAAACGGCGTTGGGAAACGCGCGACGCCATCAGCCCCCAACGTCACCGTCACCTCAGTACCTGGGATTGTGAGTGTTGCGCCGGTTAACGGTTTTTTTGTTTCTAAATCATGGGCCCAGACCAATGCATCGGTCTTCGTGGTCATGCTATACGATCCAATTGTGGACACGACGAAAGGAATTTGGGCACGAGAAGTACCGGTACCACCGTCCGCAATATAAAAACCTTTGCTAAAACCTGGCCCGAGCGTCAGGACATCATCTTTAGAGGAAGTTTTATAGACACCGACCTTCTTGAGGCCATCAACTGCGTGCGTTCCACCTCTTGAGCCATAGATCGCCCACATACTTCGGGTCGCCTCTTGAGCTTTGATGGCTGAAATGAACGTTGGTAAATCTTTGTATTGGTAGATCGTGAATTCTGAAGCGCTCGGTTTCGCGCCCCCAGCATAGGGATTATTACCCGCCCCAAAAACTAACGGTTCATTCGGCCGGACGGTTTCAAACAGCTGACTCGGGAAGAAGGACGAGTAAAAGGTCTCCGAATCTTTTTCGTTTTTTACGGTTGTTTCAAATTGAAACGTTTCGTCGGCCCCGAGACCCGTTTCCGCCTGCGGTGGGCGTAGGCCTTTTTTCACCGTGACGGTATAGACGGTCTTTTCGGCGAGAGGTTTGGCCGGAATAAAAACCAGCGTCCGTTGATGAACCTCAACTCGTCCCAGTGTCTCTGGAAAAATTGAAAAGTTTTTTTGGAAATCATCCGCTGTGACGCCGGCGGAAGAAAAAGTGACCTCAATACCAGAGCTCAGGCTTACACCGGTGGCCTGGTGGCGCGGTAACAGCCCAATAATCTTAAAATCGCTGCGGACCTGATACGCCCAAGAATATGAACGAGGCTGAACAACCCCGTCCACCTCAACCGGTTCGGCCGTGTAGCTGGCCGCATAGACGGTCCCGGGTTTCAACGCTTCTTTTGGTGCCACCTCGAACGTCGCGTCATCTTTTTGACTAACCAAGAACTCGACGGCCGGTTGCAGAGCAAAGTTTTTTTCCACCTCAGCCAGCGTCACTTTCCCCTCTTTCGCCGTTAGGGTAAAGGAGGTGGTGGCATCAACCCCAAGCACATCTTCTTTTGTCGCTACTAGATCAACCACAGCGGCGACCGCTGGGGTAACGGTCTTTTTCTTAAAATTGGTTCCGGCATGATTTTCAGCTGGCGCGGCTTGCGACAGAAGCACCGTCACAACCACAACCGCTACAGCTACAGCTGGCGAAGCTATTTTCCAAAGCAGTAATCCGGTAAACCGATGTGGTTTTGGCATAGGCGTTGTCGGTACATGCTGTGAAGTGGCGAGGACCGCGTGTTTAATTTTTGGAATCAGCGCTGGTCGCGGATCATGTTCACGCAACGTCCCGAGCAGGCGAGTCGCTTTCAAAATATCCTCGTCGGCCGGATCAAGCTGCGGCTCTTTCTCACCGCGGCCGGCGAGCCATTCAAGGTAGTCGTCGGTCTGATCGATCGGGTTGCGTTGTGGTGATTGACTCATACGGTTAGACGATATGTTTGGCGATTTCGGCGGCTTTTTTTAGTGCGCGATGTTGTAGGACTTTGACGTTTCCAACTGTGGTTTGCATTGCTGACGCGGTTTGTTCGAGCGTTTGCTGGTCGATGAAGCGGTGTTGCAGGACGAGGCGATAATTCGCGGGCAGCTGCTCAAAAACATCCGCGGCTTGTCGGCGCAGTTGTTCCGCCGGATCATGTTCGGTCATCGGCACGATATCAACCGGCTCCCCTGTCGCCCCAATCGCGGCATAATCCGCCACGAGTTGTTCGCGCACGCGGTAGTGCTTGCGCCAAAAATCGGCGATGGCGTGGCGCGCGATACCGTAAAGCCAGGTCGTAAACGAGGACTGGCGTTGATAGGATGGCAGATGGGTGACCATGCGGAGCATAACGTCGCTCGCCAGATCTTCCGCATCATGAACATGGTTCACGTGGCGGTAGATAAAGCGGTACAACTGGGTAAAATGCCGGTCATACAACGTCGACAGAGCTGTATGATCTCCGGTTTGGGCCGCCGCCACCAATTCTTCGTCTGGTTGGATCATGAAAAATGTGATTTTCGCCGGTTCGGTGGTTTGGGCTCTATCTTGTTAGTCGAACCGAGTTACACCAATAGAATAGCATATGTATGCCTTTTTTGTTCATTCGCCTTGACATTTCACGGGTTTTTTGGTAAAAGACTTGGTCTGACGAAGGTAGGGAACTTCGGTCAGAACGTTGTCCACCCGTTCCGGATAAGGATCCGGAACTCTTCCCAGGAGGCTCTTTCTATGAAGCTGACGAGAATCGCTCTGGTCGCCGTCACGCTCCTGACCGTCACGACGGCTGCTTTCGCGCAGGACGCCAACAAGGTCGTCGTCGACAAGTCACTGCTCACTCCCGAGCAAATGGCCAAGGTCAAAGCCGCCCAGACGGTCGAACAGGTGACCCAGGTGGCGGATCAGGTCCAGCAGGTCGGCAAGTATGCCGGCCTCGGCAAGGAAGTCGGTGAAGCCGTGAACGGTTCGTTGTCGGCCATCACCGACAACGCCAACAAGTTCGCCAACACCAAGGTCGGAACATTCACGATGTGGATCGTCGCCTTCAAAGTTCTTGGCGTGCAGGCCATCCGACTCAGCCTGGCTTTGATCTTCATGACAGTGTTCACCTGCGTCTTCCTCTGGATTTGGGGGCAGAACTTCATCCCCCGCCGGATCCTCGCCGAAGAAACCGAGGGCCCGGACAAGACCAAGACCAGGAAATACGTGCTGTTTCCCAAGGATCTCGACGATCGCCGCAACGAATACTCGTTCTCGATCCGGAACGAGCGAACCACCTACGTCGTGATCTACGTCATTCTGATGCTCATCACGCTCGGCCTCGGCGGCTGCTGAACATCAACAACGCTTTGCCACATGTGCGATAACATGTGGTGTTTTTTATACTGAAATTATTGCCCCAAAACCGCGAGAACTTCTTTTAATTTCACTTCAGCCATTTCTTGCGTGCGCGCCTCAAGGGTCACCCGCAGCAAAGGCTCCGTGTTCGACGGTCGGACATTCACCCACCAGTCCTCGTGCCAGACCGTCACACCATCAAGTTCATCCTGTTGCAAGTCCTTGAAGTGATCGCGAACTTTTTGCATTTCAACCTGGACATCGGCGACTTTAAAATTCACCTCATCAAGACGGACGTATTTACGGAATCCACGAACGAGTTCCGAAATCGGCTTATCCGAACGCGACAGCAGCTCAAGTACTTTCAGCATTGCGAGAAACCCAGAATCTCCATAAAAATTTTCGGGGAATGAATAATGCGCCGAAACCTCGCCACCCAGTACGCCGTGGTTCTCAATCATCGCTTTTTTGACATTCACGTATCCAACCGGCGAACGCGTCGGGACGCCACCCATCTCGGTGACAAATTCTGGAACTGCGCGTGAACAAATCGCGTTATAGACAATCCCCTGACCCGGGTTCGTCCGGAGTAACTCTTCAGCAATCAAGAGTAGCGTCATGTCGGCTTGGATAAACTGACCTTGTTCATCCACAAAGAAAACCCGGTCGCAGTCGCCATCAAACGCAACACCACAAACTGCCTGTTCTTCGACAACTTTTTTTCGCAAAGCATCGAGCGCACCCTTAGCCAGCGGGTTCGACGGACGATTTGGAAAGCTCCCATCAAGCTCGTAGTAGAGCGGTACAACCTGCATCGGTAATCCAGTTAGGAGTTTCGGTAAGACATGGCCAGCCGTTCCATTCCCCGCGTCGATCACAATTTTTAACGGCTTAAGGGCGGCGCGGTCAACATTGCTGAGAATATGCTGAAGATATGGGGTCAGGACGTCTACTGATTCTCGTTGACCTGGGGTCGCGCTGCGTTCACCTGACGCTCCAAGTTTCTGACCAACATCAATTCCACGAATCACATCGCTTTTCCCCCACATCATTTTGAAGCCATTGTATTCCGCTGGGTTGTGACTCGCCGTGACCGTCATCGTCACATCAAAGTCATACGTCCCGGCCGTAAAATATATCGCCTCGGTTGGAATTAAACCAATATCGGTGACGTCACACCCCAACGCAATCAACTCGTCAGTCAGCGCTTGCCATAAAGCTGGCGATGACACACGAACATCGCGACCAACCGCGTACCGCTTCCCGTTTGTCAGCGCCACGAGCGCACGGGCTATTTCTCGAGCTGTATCTTCGTTCAGTTCAGTCGGGTAAATCCCGCGGATATCGTAGGTTTTGAAAACAGATTTGTTGACTTCCATACGTACTCACATCAGTAATGAAGTCATCATAGTATACCATAGCCACGGGGCTATTTGTGATACACTACCAGCGATGTTTTTGCATAGCTGGATCCCCTCTCCCACGATTCTTTCCCTCGGCGCTTTCGAGCTCCGCTGGTACGGATTATTGCTCGCGCTCGGTGCGGCGGCTGGGCTGCATATCCTTCGCACCCTCGGCCGAAAAAAGGGCTTTCTTGATACTGATCTTGTCGATCTATTTGTCTGGCTGACCGTGGCTGGTTTTTTCGGCGGCCGACTCTACCATGTCCTGAACGAGTTCTCCTACTATCTCCACCACCCCACCCAGGTCTGGATGGTGTGGGAGGGCGGGCTAGGTATTCATGGCGCGATGTTCGCTGGACTCGTAACACTCATTCTCTTCGCGCGCCGGAAAAAACTTTCGGCCTGGTCACTCCTGGATGTTTTGACTCCGGCCCTTGCTCTCGGGCAGGTCATCGGACGATGGGGAAATTATTTTAATCAGGAGCTCTTTGGTCGACCAACCGATCGTCCCTGGGGTATTCCGATCGAGGCGGCTCATCGGCCACTCAGCCACCTCGATGCACTATATTTTCACCCAACCTTTCTCTACGAATCCATCGGTAATCTGTTCATTGTTGTGATTCTCCTGTGGTTAGGCCAAAAACGATCGTGGCCGAGTGGCGTCATCGCCCTCGTTTACTTTTTGCTGTACGGATTGCTCCGTATCAGTACCGAGTCTCTCCGCGTCGACCAAACGCCAATCATCGCCGGCCTCCGCTTGCCGATTCTCGTGAGCGGTGTCATGATTCTGACCGCCCTCGTTATTCTCTACCGAAAGCTCCACCATGGACCCAAAACTTCGTAAACTCCTCCGTGCCGAACTTCAGCGACAACGCACTGAACTGACCCTGATTGCTTCGGAAAATATTGTCTCGCCAGCCGTCTTGGAAGCGGTTGGAAGCGTCTTAACGAATAAATATTCTGAAGGGTATCCGGGACGACGCTACTATGGCGGCAACGACATTATTGATCAGGTTGAACGGCTAGCAATACAGCGAGCCAAGCGGTTATTTCACGCCGAGTATGTTAACGTCCAACCGCACGCCGGGGCAATCGCCAATGTCGCCGTTTTCCTCGCCTTTCTGAAACCGGGCGACACCATTCTTTCTTTGGCCCTTGATGCCGGTGGCCATCTAACCCATGGCTATCTTCGCAATATTTCCGGCAAATATTTCAATGTCGTACATTACGGCGTCGATCGTGAGGGCTGGATTGACGAAGCCGAAGTTGAGCGTCTGGCAAAAAAACATCGACCGAAAATGATCATTTCGGGAGCAAGCGCCTACCCGCGGATCATTAACTTTAAAAAATTTGGTCAGATTGCAAAAAGTGTGGGCGCGATCCATCTCGCTGATATTGCGCATATTGCCGGACTCGTTGCGGCCGGACTCCACCCATCACCTATTCCACATGCTGACGTCGTCACCACGACGACGCATAAAACACTCCGCGGCCCGCGTGGTGCGATGATTCTCGCCAAAAAAGAACATGCCGCCCTCCTCGACCGCGCCGTTATGCCTGGGCTGCAAGGCGGCCCACTGGATCATGTCATCGCCGGGAAAGCGCAGGTCTTCGCTGAAGCGCTCAAGCCATCGTTTAAAAAATATCAACGCCAAGTTATTGCCAACGCAAAAACCCTCGCCGCCGAACTGGAGCGTCATGGTCTCCACGTAAGCACCGGTGGGACTGATAACCATCTCATCCTTGCTGATGTCACTCCGCTCGGACTCACCGGCGCTGAGGCCGAAGCTGCGCTTGAAACAATCGGTCTGACCGTTAATAAGAATTTGATCCCCCATGATCCTCGCCCACCGCTTCATCCATCCGGTCTACGCCTCGGTACACCGGCCGTCACCTCGCGCGGCTTGAAAGAAAAGGACATGACCATCCTTGCGAAAACGATTATTGATCGGCTCCGCGCGCCAAAAAGCACAAAAGTAAAAAAACAAACCGCCGGCGTGATTTCAACGCTCGCACAACGTCATCCGCTCTACCCTACCATCTAACATGACTCCACGCGTGCTCGATGGCCGAAGTGAAGCGAAAAAGATTCTGGCCAAACTAAAAAAAGATGTACCGAAACTTCACCGTCAACCACGTCTCGCGACGATTCAAGTCGGGCGCCGCCCCGATGCAACGCTGTATTTACGTCTGAAGGCTAATGCAGCCCTCACCGTCGGCATTGCGGTTGAGCAACATCACCTTCCGGCATCGGTTACGCAGAAAAGTTTAGAAAAAACTATCACGAAACTCAGCCAAAGACGCGATCTGACCGGCATTCTTATGCAACTCCCCCTCCCCTCGCGCCTTGATACGGACCGAGCCGTGGCGTGTATCTCTGCCGGAAAAGATGTTGATGGGTTTACGGCCGAAGCGCGCGTGACCCCGCCAACGATCGCCGCCGTCCTTCATCTCCTCAAACTTGCCAACCCGCCGAAAATTTCCAACGTCGTTCTACTCGGTCATGATTCTGTTTTTTCCACGTCACTGGCGCGCCTCCTTTCTTTTCACCACGTGAGTATCATTTCACCGAAAAATATTTTGTCCCTGCCGGTAAAAACCGCTGATGTTATCATCACCGCCAGTGGGCGCGGGCCGCGGCTCACCGCCCGCCATATCAAAACCGGTGCTATCTTGATTGACGTCGGTATTCGAACCAGCAAGGGTAAAACAGTTGGTGATGTTGAGCGGTCTGCCCAAAGTAAATCCTCAGCGTTCTCCCCTGTTCCCGGTGGCGTCGGTCCACTAACCATTGCTTTTGTACTTAAAAATACAGTAAACTTAGCAGTATAATGCTCGACTTCCTCGCCACTGTTGCTGTTCTCTACTTTGCGCCACGCTGGTGGAAAAATATTCATGTGAAAAACGGTGCGACGGCACTCGTCGTCGCTCTCGCTATCGGTCTGTGTAATATCTTTTTCAAACCCTTTTTTCTTTTTTTTTCTTTCCCGCTGACTCTCTTAACCTTCGGGCTGTTTGTTTTTGTCATTAATGCCTTCATCATCTGGCTAGTCAGCGGCTGGTTTGCCGGATTTAAAATTAAGAGCTTCAGTGACGCACTGTTGCTCGCGATCGTGATCGGTATTCTTCAGGCTCTACTACCATGATCCTCCTCAACTGGCTCACTTCAGCAATCAGTGTCATGCTGGTTTCCTACATCGTCCCTGGTTTTCATGTGGGTACTTTTGGAACGGCGTTATTTGTAGCATTGGTATTGGGATTACTGAATGCCACGGCTCGTCCGCTACTCATTATTATTACCCTTCCAATAACCATTCTATCGCTCGGTTTGTGGTTATTGATCATTAACGCGGGAATGTTGTTACTCGTCGACCGGATGTTTCGAACATTTACTATAGATAGCTTTCTCGCCGCGGTTCTTGGTTCAATTGTCCTGACTTTGATCAGCTGGTCCGCCTCCCAGGTTTTTGGCAACAAAAAATAATTAACAGCGTCACGACCGACTGATTGTTGGTCGGTTTTTTATTGCGCGCTCAAATTCGTCACGCGTCCAGGCACTATACTATCGGCCAAATATGCATCCCGTAGGAACAGAGCCGTATAGGTAAGATCATCATTATACCGTGTATTCGCGTTGCCGTTCATATTACCTATAAACTGACCAACATGATTGGCATCAGCAATGGTTTCGGTATACGGCTGAATGCCAAGGCGCTTCGTCGCGGCCGATAACAAGCTTTTTGCTCGGCCCAAATAGGCCAAGTTTCCGTTCAAGCGATAGCCAATGGCTAACGTGTCAATAAATGCCAATGAGCTCGAGGAATAGTTCACGGTGTAGGTCGGCGTTGTCCCGCGAAATTGAGAATACGTATGATGATAAACATTTGACCCAACAAAAACGATATAATCCCCGGTCGCCCCAGTTGCCGGATCCAGTCCATGTTGCATGGCAAAGTTAGCAATTTCAATGAGACGATCTTTCACCGCCTGGTTATTGAAAAGAACATAGTCGTGGTACATGACGTGAACCGTGTCACCAATTTGGAAGGGTGAGTTAAAAGTACCGTTTGGATACCGAGCGCAATAGGCTGCACCGAGATCACAGGTGTACCCAAAATACATTCGTTCTGCCGAATACGATGTTGATTGGAGAAATAAATCCCGATAGTGGTTTGCCGAGGTTAGCCACTGCGCATCACCAGTCGCTTCCCACACCCGTAAGGTGCTTTGCCAGCAGCGTGCCTTGGCACGCGGACTATCGCTAACTGCACCAGACGGTGTGCCAGCGCTGAACCAATCGCTCTGGTTCCGACACTCTTCGGCCACATCAATCGCCGTGTCCAGAGCATCCCGATCACCAGTAAGATAATAGTAATCCACGAGACCACTCGCCCAGGCGTGTGAATAATCAACCCGCCCATACGCGATATCTTTGGTTATCCGATTTTGATCGGTACTTGTTGCTCCAGCAATAGTGTCGGTACCCCGGTTAACCGCGTGCGGGCCATCCCAATAGTCATTGCCATAAGCAGTAAACCCGTCCGTCCGATAAATCCACTGATTTTTCGCATACCATACATACGCATCCATCCGATCTTTATAGGCCTGATCGCCTAATCGAATAAACATCAGGTTGTTCTGTGCGACAAAATCCCCTTCCGGGTCTTCGGCACCGTTCGTATTACTCCAGGATGGGTAAAAATTTGTTGGCCGATTGAGATGCGGAACCGCGGCATACCCGTTATTAGGATTCGGCCAGGTCCAATTCCACGCCGTATAGGCCGATTGCTCGTCTGCTAACGTCCCAAACCCCGGCACACCAAGCGCGTTCTGGGCCGAATACCAGCTCGCATCAGCGCGGGCGAATAACGGCGTCATAGCTCGATATTGGGCCGAGGCTTGCTCGAGCGGAGAAAGCCCAGAATTAAAATCAATGGTCGCAGACCCGCTTTGGTGAGACAGGTCACCGAGGACCAAGCCGCCATTCGTATCAACCGTAAACAGCGCTGTCTGGCGCTCGATTCGCGGATCACCAACCGGATCATACGCGGTTGAAACAAGTTCACTCACCGGCAACCATTGAATGGTCTGACCAGTAGCATCGGCTAGTCCCCACACTCGATCGCTCGACCGGTTTGGTCGCAGAGTTGTCGCGGAGCTGCCAATTTGAAATATCGCCGAAGAGAGTTTTACGAATTTCTGCGCCGATGAGTTTGAGTTCCGCAAAACAAGTTCGATTCCCAGATCACTGCGTCCCGCCCAGGCGGTCATACGCAGAGTAAATGTCAACAAGGTGGAACTGGCCTCCGTGAAGGTTCCATCAATCCGCAGGGTAGCTCGTTGGGTTCCTTGTGACTCCCAACTGACCGACGTTGGCGTGGCGGCGGTTGTCACGCCCGTCTCTGCGTTCGTTACGCGTAAGGCATTAACGCTTCCGCTACTAATCCGATGTTCCCCTACCTCAAAGACATCATTCGCATTTGCGTCGAACCAGAGATCCTGAATACCAAGAAACGGACTTGTGCCCACGGTAAACTTCAATGGACCCGTCGTTACTGTTTCACTCGAGCTGGTATGAACGTAGCTCAGGCTGTCTGCCGGCGCGGTCGGAGCAGTATTCTGCAACGTATAGGTTGTTGTTCCCATCGCGCTAACGGACGCAGGGAAATCAAGCATAAGCCAAGGAACTGCCTGGCCTGATAAGACCTGTGTTTGCAGTGGCACCTCGGTCGCCCCATCGAATAAGGACCACGAGTCGCCAACCGCTGATAGCGGAATTGGGATCCCGCTCGTGACCGGATCATTCGAACGAACGTAGCCGGTCACATCAGATACCGTCAGTGGGATGGACAGCGTCGGTGGGGTTTGTGCTCGCAAAGTTGAACCACGGACACAAAGACAGAGTCCGGCTACTCCCAGTACAACTATGGAACGTTTCATTGTTGGTATCATAGAGTCTAGTATAGTATTTTTTTGATGCTTTGTCGTCTAGGCACTAAGGACAGAAAAAACCGTTCGTCCAGAACGGTCTATGCCAAGTATCCTATATATGGTCACGGCTGGCGCTGTTCACGGCTCTTCGAGAGGGTGGTCAAGTTTTTCACCACTGCTCCATTTAGCGGGAAATTGACCGGTACAACGATGTGCCCTACTCGATCAAGGTCACCAGCGACCGTAACCCAGAGGTCGTGCGGCCATGGATCCGGGCCCAGCTGCCAAATCACAATCCGAATGCCGACAGGTGGTTGAATCAGCTGACCCTGTCCATCTCGGACCGTGAAACCGAGTTTAATCGTCGGCCGATGGAAGACTTTGGCATACCACCACAAGTAGCGCAGCCCAGCTTTATTCAACGGGATTCGGGTTGGCACCAGAGCACCAACTGGACCTGATTTCAGCACAAGCTCGGTCCAATGTTCCGGCAACCAGGGACGTTTGCCAAACTGGTCCCAGATAACCACGACCACACTATCCCGTGTGGTCAAGGGCTGGCCAGCACGGTCCGTCACGGTAATACCGATAGTCGTAGGGACAAGCTCTACGTCCTCATGCTCCTCAGCCAAAACTGGGGTTACCATGAGACCGCCCATCAACGCGGTCAGTACGACAAACCACTGCATACCGTACCTCCGCGGTTGGAAGGGTAATATAAAGATCGATGGCCGCATACTACGTTTGGCATCGTGCGTTGTCAATATCATTACCGATCAAAAGAAAAACAGCCTATCGGGGTTAGGCTGCGTGAAGCTGGTGGCCGAGGTGGTTGTACACCCCGAGAAGTTCGCTAGTGCACGACACGAGGTCGTTGCTCTGGCAGAACCCGGGAAGCGCCCGGTCGAGGAATCTTCGGCAGGCATCGAGCTTCCGACGACGAGCCGCGCGAAACGCGAGGCGGAGCAAGACGTAGGAACGGCGCAAGGTGGTTAGCCGCGAAACGCGAGTACCGAGTGGCTTGGTTGCCTCCACAGCATGGCTCAAAATGAGCAGATCATCGTTGTCCATTTCCAGCTCCTTGGAAATAGGGACGCGAACGAAAGGGACGAAGACGAGCCGGGGGGTCCGTCCTCTCTATCGATACTCCTCTCTTGAGTCTTCGTCAACCCCATGCTACCATCGGGGCCTCTATGTCATTCAAAATCGGCATGGTTCGAGTACAGCACGACATGACCATGCCGATACATCGGCAAAACTGATACCCTTCGCCTTTACCATAAGGCTCCCTGCGCCTCGCTATGAGCGCGCCATCGTGAGCCGTAGCCTACAGGGCAGAATCGTACGATCAGTGCCTGTAGAATGACCCCCAGTCCAAAAAATGGGATTCTTTTTAGAGGGTATATACTCGTAAAAAGGTTCCCCGACTATGCCCACACACCCCCAATTACGGGGCTATTGACAATACTTTGTACATTTGGTATCGTTCCCACCATGGGAACGGTCTTAATGTACACTACTCCACTACTACGTATCATGAACTTACTAGGAAAACAACAACTGCGCGATTTTGGGGAAGAGCATGCTGATGCCAGATCGCAGCTCGAATCTTGGGAGGCAGAAGTCGAGGCTGCTGAATGGAAAACACCTCAAGATGTCCGAAATAAATACCCCCGGGTTAGCCTACCGGGCAACCTACAAGCAATCTTCGACATTTGCTGGAACAAGTATCGGATATGGGTGAGAATCGCTTATAAGACTGGGGTGGTGCTTATCAAAAAAGTTGGTACCCATAAAGAATACGACAAGTGGCAAATTAAATAGCCAATATGACCATGCCTGACATTAAAGTAATAAGAACTGAAAGAGACTACCAAGAAGCGCTCGAATTTATTGAGGCGCTTATGGCTGGTGATCCTGATCCTGAATCACAAGAAGGAGAACAACTTAGTATTCTAAGTACTCTTGTAGCTGACTACGAAGCTAAAGCTTTTTCTGCAACACTCCCCGATCCTGTCGAAGCCATTAAATTCCGAATGGAGCAAGCGGATTTGACACCTGCCGATCTAATCCCCTATCTAGGTAGCAGAAGTAGAGTATCAGAAATTCTTTCTGGAAAAAGAACGCTTACACTCGACATGATTAGATTATTGGAGGCCGGCTTAGGTATTCCGGCGAAAGTTCTTCTCAAAAAACCTGACCAAAGCGAAAACGCGCTTTATAGTGGCTGGGATACTCGCGTAATTAGAGAAATGTCAGAACGTGGTTACTTTGGGCGAGGTAGATTAGATGTCTCAAATAAAGAAAAACTACTAAGAAACTTCTTTTCAGTTATCGGCCCTGAGTTCCAACTTGCCGGAATGCCACGACAATCTCATTATCGATCTTCTCTTTTAACTGACAAACGCGCGCTTGCGGCATGGTCTGAATATATCTTAAAAAAATCTGAGGAGGTGAAGGTTCCAGTTAAATACAAGAATGGAGCTGTAAATCTAGCTTTTATGAGAGAAATGGCAAAGTTAAGTACGAAAGAAAAAAGCCCTATTGTGGCTCAACAATACTTAACAAAGTTTGGGATTAAACTTGTTATTGCGCCTCATTTAACTAAAACCTATTTAGATGGGGCAACAATCTTAATAAATAAAGATAACCCTGTCATTGGTCTAACAGTTAGATATGATCGACTAGATAACTTTTGGTTTACTTTAATGCATGAACTGGCTCACATTGCCTTGCACTTCGATAAAAATATCAACCTATTCTACGATGAGATTGAAGGGGTAGGGGGCGCGGAGATTGATACGAAGGAAACCGAGGCAGACATGCTAGCAGGAGAAGCTCTGCTACCTAATGACAAATGGGAAAAAAGTCCTGCAAAAAGAGTACCCTCACCAGTTGCGGCACAAAGTTTAGCCGATGAGCTTGGGATTAACGTGGCTATTGTTACTGGAATAATGATGCATAAACATAAGCGCTATCAATCTCCAAACTTAAATGCGATTACAAATGCGGCAAAAGTTAGAGATTATTTCCAAGATATTAAATGGCCTACTAAATAATATGTTTGACGCAAAACACTACGTACCAATATTGCGGTGGAAAACCGCTGAAAAAGAGGCCTTAAAAGAGCTTACTGAAAAAGACAGGCTAATAATCACGCCTTTACTAGAGTTAATAATGCCCGCCCGTAAAAGATTAAAAAGGGGGGAGGCCAAAAAAACTCCTGAAGAGTATAAGACTCAATCTATTGAGAAGTTAAAGGGGACATTACCCAACCTGCCAAAAGAAATACTGAAGTATTGGGGCAATAGTCCAATATTCATTGACCTTAATCTTCTGACAAGCGGGGCGCTGCAAAAGTGGGGCTACACAGAAATCATGAGTAAAGGACCTGCTATCGGCTCTCGAGTTATTCCCGTTATTCGGATAAATAGCGATATAGATGTTGAAGGCACGATCATAAAAATAATAAAGCAATACGAAAGTGGTGTATGCTTGAGAATACTACGTGCTGATCTCTCTTCTAATAAGCTTGCTACAAGTATTAATGAGTTTATAAAAAGAAATGATCTCAAACACGAACAAGTCGACCTCTTAGTCGACTTTGAACTCGTGGAGGGTATGCCTCAAGAAGAATATTCCAAAATCGTTAAATCTATTAATAATATCCCCGACCTTATACGATGGAGAACGTTTACGGTCGCTGGGGGGGCATTTCCTTTCGACCTTTCTCGCTTTAGCCCACACGCCACTTATAGGATTCCTCGCTCTGATTGGGCTTACTGGTTGAAAGAGATTTATTCGGGAACACAAAAAAGAAAACCCGCATTTGCTGATTACACAATCCAGCACCCAATCTATACTGAGCCAAATCCAGAAGCAAATCCGAGCGCTAGTATAAGATATTCTGGTGAAAGCGAGTGGGTAATCATGCGAGGCGAGGCTCTGCATAAAATAGACAAGGATGGGAATGAAGGCCCCGGGCACTCTCAATATCCTTCTCATGCGCAACTACTTATGAGTCAGCCAGAGTACAAGGGCAAAGGCTTTAGCTACGGCGATGCGTACATAGCAGAAAAAGGTGAAGACGTTGATACGCCAAACACGGGTAGCCCGCGAACTTGGTTACGCGCCGGTGTTAACCACCATTTAGTACTAGTGGCGAATCAGATCTCCAACCTTCCCTAAAAAATAATACGTTTCTAACCTTTTCTTGGAGAATCTTCTGATCGAATGCTTCAGACAACCTTTCATATATGAAGCCCCTTGTTTTTGAGCGAATTCCATCCGCTTGACCAGCTTCTTCTAAAATTTCTAGCGCCTCATCTTTCCATAAAAGCCTTGCTATGGAAATAGTGTCTTGCTTAAGGTTTTTTTTCGCTTCACGTATACAGCTAAAAACAACGACGTTAGCTGAATCAATCTTTGCAATCGTAATCCCCCACCAATCCGGAACAACATTTATTGCTTCATGCAAATGACTTTTCCCAACGACTAAAGTTATTTGATCAAAAACAGAATTATATGCAGCCATCTGTTCAGGTAAACGAAGCAAGGTGTCCCGATCACTTTTTATTTCATAACCATGCAGAACTCCATTGATAACAGCAATATCAACTCTGGCAGCCCCATGTTTAACGCCCAACTCCTCAACGATCCTTAGCTTAGGATCGTCTTTGTGCGTTTCTTGTAGTTTCTTCTTTAGGGCGCTACGTATGATTCTATCGTTGGTAGTCATAATAAATCGCCCAGTTTTATATTTAAATTGGCCTATTTTTATCTAAATCTATTTTACCACAAAAACGAACAAAGAGGGTATCTGTGGATACTTTTTTGTCGCTAACAGGGATGCCCGTTGGGGCAACCCCTTCCAGCCAATAAAAACTATTGGGAAAACTTTTCCACACACTTTTGTTTTGCATTCGAAGCAATGAAGCCAGCGGTATTTGTTCCAATAGTCTTTTCTACACAATCCTGTATCGCTTTCTCTTGTGATAGGCGAAACTGCTTGTAGGCTATATATTGTGAAAACAAATAGCCAATCGCAAAAATTAGGACTGTAATTCCAACTAAATAGTAAAGATGTTTTTTCATAGAATTAGATACTTAATGATAGTCCACGCCAAAACTCCCCAAAAAGTAATCTTTGCAATAACTATCCAGCCCTTCTGTTTTTCTGTCAGCTTGCGAGAATAAACCTGCCCGGGAAAACCTTGCATATTAGCATCGTATTCCCAGTTATCGGGATTCGCCGGATCTTCTTTCGCTGGAAGAACAGTGGGCTTGTATGGTTCTTTTTCCATAATATCTTCTGTTAGGAATTTAGTCTTTTCTTTACCGGCAGAAGACCAACTTAAAACGGTCTCTTAATCCGGGCGGCGACCTTTCGATCGCCCTACCCCCTTTCGGAGATAGACCACAAGTAGTACCCGGTCAAAAAGACCGTTTCTACTTGTGGATTTTTTTGCCATGCCCTACGAAAATTCCATAGAGTTTAGGCAAATCTGATCTATTAAGTTGTTGCTACAGGATATCAGGTTTTAACACATTTTTAAAGTTTGGATTTCGCTTTACAGAAAGAAAGCGAAAGTGTGTATAAACTCATTGACATTAAAGACAGATCGACTATAATTCCATTATTGACAATTAGTCGGGGCTCAAGTGCTCCGCTGGGTAGAGGGAAAGTTGAGGGGCTACCATTTCATCTCACATTGTGGGATGCGGTGGTAGCCTTTTTTAAATAGCTACCAAAACCGCAACCGCAATCATGAGATTGCGGTTTTCTGGGTTTAGAAAGCAAAGCCCGCTAGTGGCTTTGCTTTCTAAACCCAGCAGAGACCCTGTGAAGCCATTAGTGGGCTTTCTTACAATAACCCCATTGGTATGAAATTACGTAATGATCAAAGAATGTTCGACGCTGAGGTTGTTATCAATACAGTCGTCAAGCTGGATCAAGACGGTAATGTTGAAAACAAAGAAGCACTACAGAAGTGCCCACATTGCCGTGTCGGTACCGGCAGGGCTTGTCTTCAGGGAATGGATGAGGAAAGTGGACAATCTGAAATAGTATTTGTATGTGATCGATGCGCAAAACGTTGGACTTTAAAGTTTAAAAATCCGATTTTACATGTCCAGATATGAGTCCTCAAACACAAAATATAATCGAACAAGATCAAGAAGAGGAAGGGCTGAGAAGCCTCTATCTAACAGATAAATCTTTAGGCTCGCAAAGCATTGCGGACTATTTAATCGACAGATACCAACTTAAAACCATTGGGGAGAAGTCACGCGATATTTATCTTTATAAAAATGGCATTTATGTACCCGGGGGCAACTCAATAAGGTCAGAAATACAAAGGATACTAAGATCGTTGGTTAGTAAGCACTACAAAAACGAGATTATTGAAAAGATTAAAGATTCAACAACAATGGATCGAAAAGATTTTAAGGTTGGCAGGGAATTGATAAATCTTGAAAATGAAGTATTAGATATTAAAACCAGCAAAATAAGCGCGCATGATTCGAAGAATCTATTTTTTCATAAGATCCCCGTTTCTTTTGTTAGGGATGCTGATTGTCCAGTGATTAAAAAGTTTCTCTTGGAAGTACTGGACAAGCAAGACGTGCCTTTAATTCAGGAGTGGTTCGGGTACATCCTGTACAGAACTTATTTCATAAAAAAGGCAATAATTTTTGTAGGCGAGGGAGATACAGGCAAGACAACGCTCCTAAGACTTTTTGAGAGATTCATTGGAAAAGAGAACGTATCGGGCGTGAGTTTACAGAAAGTCACTTCTGACAAGTTCGCGGCTGCTCATTTCTATAATAAGCATATAAACATTTACGATGACCTATCATTTAAGGATATTAGCGACAACGGGGCTTTTAAGATTGCGACTGGTGGCGGTAGCATCACCGGCGAGTATAAATTTGGCGACCAGTTTCAATTTGAGAACTATGCCAAGTTGACTTTTGCTTGCAATAAAATTCCTGACGTTAAAGACCCTAACGATGCCGCATATTTCGGTCGATGGATAATTATTCATTTCAGAAATGAAGTAGCTACCCCGGATAAGTTTTTGATCGACAAAATCTCTACCCCCGAAGAATTGTCCGGGCTACTAAACTTTGCGCTTGTGGGGTTAAAACGATTGCTGGAAAACCAAAGGTTCAGCTATACAAAAGCGCCGCATGAAATTAAAAAGGAGATGCAACGCTCTGGCTCTGTCATTGCACAGTTTGTGCATGACTGTCTCAAAGAGGCTACTGGGGAGTGGATAAGTAAGACGGATATGCACGAGGCTTTTATCCGATACGCGCGCTCTAAAAACCTTCCTGCCGATACAATGGAAAATCTAGGCAAAAAAATCCGCAATTATGCCGATTATATTATTGATGGGAAAAAGTCAGAAATGAATCCCCTAACCAAGAACAAGGTGCAGGTAACGGGGTGGAGGAACGTAGAGCTAGGCGCTACTGATCAACTCGAACTTTCTGAAGCCGAACTAAATTCCCTCTTTGACGAAGAGCACGGGCAAGAAAAGCAACAGGCCCTTATACCAATATCATAGTTAGCAGGGAGTTTGATAAATTATAAATAACAAAAAGATAATGACTATTCATAAACAACAATTGACTTTGATAACCCTGATTTTCCTTGTAGGTATGAAAGCATATGAGTAATAAGAAGTTTAGTATTACCCTTCAAGAGTTCGACTTCCTTCGGGCATATATTGATATTGCCTCGCCTACATTCGGTAATGCATATCAAAGCGCGCTAAAGGCTAGATACACGAATGGCTACGCTAGGGTGATCCGCCGGCATTATCGACCTTGGCGCATGAAACTTCTAAAAAAAGCTTTGGAGGACAATGATTTGGTGAAAATGATTGAAGCAACACGTAACCTCGATCTGGGCTATCCGATAGCAAATGAACGCGAACTGAAGCAAATCATTCGTGAACGTGAGCGCGAGCTTATAGGCATGGACGCAAAAGGGGTCATCTCTGCGCTCGACGAACTACTTGGTAAAAGTGTATGAAAATCATACTTTCATTAAATTTATGACCTAGTTACGAAATAACTTAGCCCAAAACGAAGACCGTAGCGTCGTCGCTCACCATTGAGTGGCTACGCTATGGATAAGCGGCTACCACAAAAACACAACAATAAGCCCATGTTGGTAAAACTAAACTACCAACAGGTTGAGCTTGGTGAGTCTGCCATACCAGCACTAGATCGGGCTTTCAGTATTTTGTTTGATGAAGTGCTTAGAAGAAGGGAGAGAAAAGCTGAAACCCCCAAGAATGAGACTTTGACATCTAAGAGCAATTAGGAATATAATGATTTTAATGAATTTTCTTACTAAAGGTGAGGTAGCAAAATACTTTCGGGTACATCCCCGAACCGTTGAGAGATGGCTGAAAACTGGCCTACTGAAAGGATATAAGTTAGGGAAGGGTAAAACCGCGCTTTGGCGAATACCTGAAACCGAAAAAGAAAACTTATTGAAGAGAACCCGAAACGGGTAAATCTTATGACCGACTCCCTCAAAAAAGAAATGAAACTGATTGCCATCTATGGAAGGGTTTCAACCTCGAACCAAGAGAATGAGGGAACTATTGAAACTCAGCTTGGTGCTGTAAAAGACTTTGCTAAACAAAACCAATATACTATCGTCCAAGAATATCTCGATAATGGTTGGAGTGGAGATAACATTGTAAGGCCAGCGCTTGACCAACTTCGCATAGATGCAAAAAAGAAAACATGGGAAGCAGTTTTGATGTATGACCCAGATCGGTTAGCCCGTAGATATTCGTATCAAGAACTGGTCATGGACGAATTACGAGAGGCTGGTATAGAGGTACTTTTTGTTACTACATCTACTCCTAAAAACGAGGAAGACAAAATATTATATGGGGTTAAAGGTTTGTTCGCACAATATGAACGAGCGAAAATTTCTGAACGTTTCCGGTTAGGGAAGCTCCGTAAGGTAAAAGAGGGCCATCTTCTGGTGAGTAGACCGTTGTATGGCTACAGCTATATTAAGAAAGAAGAAGGCCGGCATGGTTACTATGAAATCGATCCCGAAGAAGCCAGGGTTGTAAAAATAATATTTAGCTGGGTTGGCGAGGAAGGATTAACCCTTAGGACGATAGTTAGAAAGTTACACGAACTAGGCATTAAACCACGATTAAGTAGGCGTGGCGTTTGGGCTACTAGCACCCTCACCACGATGTTAAGGAACAGGACTTATATTGGGGAGGCTCACTGGGGTAGCTCTTACGCCGTGGTTCCCGAAAATCCTACCAACAAAGAAAAGTACCGCAAAATGAAGAAGAGTAGTAGAAGAATTAAGCCGGAGGAAGACTGGATCGCCTCGAAGATCCCGGTGCCGCCGATAATTGATGAGAAGTTATTCATACGAGCGCGTGAGCAGATAAAAGCTAACTTCGCTTTATGTAAAAGAAATAAAAAAAATGAGTACCTGCTTTCAGGTAAGATACGATGTGTCTGTGGCCGTACACGTGCGGGCGAGGGCCCACAACAAGGAAAGCACCTCTACTACAGATGTACTGATAGGGTATTAAGCGCTCCCCTGCCTCGTACTTGTCAGGAAAGAGGTCTTAATGCACGAATAGCTGATAGATTAGTTTGGGACAAAATTGCAGGATTAATGAGTTCACCAGACTTGCTTGAGATGTATCTTAAGCGCTGGACTAATACACGGAAAAATAGGGCGGGTTCTGCAGTTGGAGATACAAAAGTGATGGAAAAAAGTATTTTGAAACTAAAAGAACAGGAGGAACGCTACACCAAGGCATACGGGGCTGGGCTCTTTAGTATTGATCAGTTAAAGGAATATATAGCGCCGTTAAAAGAACAGGTTGCCTCGCTAGGACTCCAAACAGTAAAGGCCAAACAACAGGAAGAGCAGGTAAATGCGACGGACTTACCGAATAGCGATGAGATCAATGCCTTCGCGGAGGAGTCAAAAGAAGCCCTTGTTGGCTTGAATTTTGGCCTTAGACGTGAAATAGTAACCAACGTCATAGAAAGAATCGTTGCTACGCAAGAAAAGCTAGAAGTGAGCGGATATTTACCCATAACCTCAAACTATGTCAGGTTCAAAACAAACGATCGGTATCGTCGGCCTCCCCAACGTCGGCAAATCCTCCCTCTTCCAAATCCTGACCAAAAAGCAGGTCGATGTAGCGAATTACCCATTCGCAACCATTGATCCAAATGTTGGCGTTGTCCCCGTCCCTGATGAACGGCTCGATGTTTTAACGAGGCAGGAGTCCTCGAAAAAAACTATTGCCACAACCGTTGAATTTGTCGACATTGCTGGGTTAGTGGCCGGCGCTCACCAAGGAGAAGGTCTTGGGAATAAATTTCTAGCCAATATCCGTGAGGTCGATGCAATCGCCGAAGTTGTTCGCGCTTTTGAGGATCCGAATATTATCCACGTTGCAGGGAAAGTCGATCCCACGTCCGACATCACCACGATTGAGATTGAATTGGCTATGGCTGACCTCGCCACAGTCACAAAGCGACTGGAGACGCTCACGAAACAAAAGAAAGCTGGTCTAGATAAAGCCGCGCAAACTGAATTAACCTTGGTCGAAAAAGTTCACGCACATCTCGGCGCCGGCCATCCGGTCCGGACGATGAGCCTGACCGACGACGAGCTGGTATTAGTGAAGACCTTAACACTGCTCACCAGTAAGCCCCTACTGTACGTCGTGAATGTTAGCGAAAATCAGCTCGCCTCGGCGCAGGCCAGCGACTTCAACCTGCCGCCTGACCAAACAATCATCGTGGCCGTGAAGGTTGAGCAGGAGTTAGCTGATTTGCCGCCCGAAGACGCTGCCGCCTATCTCGCCGAGCTCGGGTTAGCCGCCTCGGGCCTCGATCGGCTCATTCAGCTCGCCTACCAAACACTTGGTCTCATCACCTTCCTGACGACCGGTGCCGACGAAACACGGGCCTGGACAGTTCCAATCGGAACAAAAGCTCCCCAAGCCGCTGGCGTTATCCACACCGATTTCGAAAAGACTTTCATTAGAGTAGAAGTGGTCAGCTATCCTGATCTGGTCGCCGCGGGCTCATGGGAAGCGGCAAAAACGGCCGGAAAACTCCGGATTGAAGGCAAAGAATACATCATCCACGATGGTGATGTCGTCTTCTTTCGAGTTGCGGCCTAGGTCTTGCCCCCACACCAAAACTGTTGCCTCAGTTTTGGTGTGGGGGGCTTGACGAACAATTCACGAAGGTGTAAGTCGGAGGTATACTCTGGGTAGCTTTTTTCATTTCCCACGTCCGAGTGCACTTCAACAGGGAGGTATGTACGGCAGCCCGTTCTCCGCGTCCTGAGACTCCTCACCGCTTTACCCCTGGCACCGCTCGTTCGAGCAGGGCCATGAGGCGCCGAATTCACAACGCCAAGAACACCGCGGCCCGACACTTTGCCGCCCGCAATCGACACCGTGTACGGGTGAGCGCCATCGGTCTCGCCCTCCTGATGCTAACCCGGTTCAGCTAGCGAACCTTTTACCGACACCCCAACCATCAGCCCGGCCATTTCCACGAAGGAGGTGCCTTCAGTGATGTCTCTGGCGCCGTACCTCAACGACCACCGCGCCGACACTCGCTAGAAGGGGGTGATCCAAACTAAGGCAGACCTAGCTGCCTGACCTTCGACCGGAGAACATCCCGGTCTTTTTTTATCCCCGCCTCCAAAGAAAGTGACCTACACTACCCACATCCGGACCTGCCGTCGCACGCGCGCATCATCACGGGCGTAGGTGAGGACTTTTGGATTTTCAATTTTCAAGACCTGCGCCTGTTCGGGAGTGAGCAGATCTTGTGATACAAAGCCAAGCTTCTCGACTTCAGTGTCCAATTCAAGTTGAACGTTCCCCTGTTCGCTTACAAACAGTGGCCAGAGCATCACGACTCGTCCGCCTGGACGAAGAATTCTTTTCCATTGGTAGAATGTTTCGTGATAGAGTTTTGCTAGTTCAGCTGCTTGTTTTTTTAACCACTGGAGCGGTTCGTGTCCACGGAGCGGCTGACCAAGGTATGGTTCGGTGACAATCATGGTTGGCTTGATCGTCGATGAACGGGCGTCCATTTTCGTAATTTCCAGGTCAATATTCAACTGTGGCAATTCCTTCACCAGCCAACGAAGATTTTCTTGACTGTCTTTAACAGCCTTTGCCTCGTTATCGCTGCCGTGCAACTGTTTCACGCCCATCAAGGCCGCTTCCTGCAAAACGGTTCCAGATCCGCAAAATGGATCAAGAAGAATGTCGGACGTGTTCGCTCCGGCGATATTGAGCATCATCTGAGCCAGTTTCGGCGGGACCATTCCATTTTTCGGATCGGCATTCGGTCGTCCGAAGTCACGCAAGCTGTAGGCTTGGTAATCCTGCACCGCGACAGTCACGCCAACGACAATCTCATCACCGTGATGGACGAGAACAATTTCCTTGCCGTTTTTTAACAGTCCATTTCGCTGGACCGTCACCGCGGAATGCTGTGGTTCACGCGAGGTCACGAGTCGGACCGGCCGCTTGTCGGCGCGGATATCTTTTTTTACGCCGAGCAAATGGGCGATCAGGGTTCCGCGTTGACTATTCGAGAATCCATACGCGCTCACACCAAATTCAACCCGACCCTCGGGCCAGAATTGCTGGAGCCAGGTCCAATCAAGTTTCGCACGAACCACCTCAATTGGCTGTGTGCCCGCGGGCCAGCGCTCTAACACTCGAATCATTTTTACTGACCCACCAAGTTTTGCGAACTCGTTCAACGGCACCTCGCTCGCTGTCGTCACCAGTGCTGCTTCCGTTGAGCACCATACCACCTGCCCGGACCAGTGTTTGGCCATGGCATTCAGTTCCGCGACAGATAACTCTGGCTCACGACCAAGGATAAAGAGGGTATCATTCATACCGCGCCAGTATACCCTATTTCTCCGCCACGCCCAACCAGGTGTAGTCGCGACCATACGACCAGGACTTGCCAAATATTGGGCTTTCTGGTAAGGTCTGGCCATCGATGCATGTGTCCCGAAGTCGATCGGGACCCGGAAGTAGTCCCGCCATTACGGCGGGACAAAAACGGCCCGCACGTCCATCGCTTTTTTATTCCTCAGCAGCATCAATGCTCAAACACTACGAACTGCTCTATATCCTTCCCGGGAACAAAACCGAAGAAGAAGCCCAGAGCCATGTCCAAACGATCCGTGAGCTGGTCAAACAGCAAGGCGGAAATCCGATCAAGGAAGATTTTTGGGGTAAGCGGAAGCTCGCCTACGAGATCGACCATCTGAGCCATGGATACTACGATCTCATCACGTTTGAGATCGAATCCACAAAACTTCAGGCGCTCGAAAATATTCTGCGCTTGAACGACAGCATCGTCCGTCACCAAGTGACTTCATTCATCGTCAAGTCACCAGAGCAACTCGCCGCCGAAGAACGACTGCGAGAACATATCGCCGCTCGCCGACAAGCCGACAAGGAAAAGGAAGTCGCCAGCGCGATCGTCGCCGATAACGCCCCAAGCGCTCCAATCGCCGCGCCAGTCGAAGCCGCCCCGATGGACAGCGCCCAGCTCGACAAAAAGCTCGAGGAAATCCTCGATGAAGACACGTTGAAGGTCTAACCATCAACCCTATGGCATTCTCATTAAACCGCGTTACGATTCTCGGCAACGTCACCCGCGATCCGGAAACTCGAACGACCAATTCCGGTCAATCCGTGGTCTCCTTCTCCGTCGCGACCTCGCGCCGCTGGAAAGACCAAGCCTCTGGTGAACTCAAAGAAGCGACCGAGTTCCACAACATCGTCGCCTGGGCCAAGCTCGCCACAACCGTCAGTTCGTATGTCCGCAAAGGCAGCAAGCTCTACGTTGAAGGCCGGCTCCAAACCCGCTCCTGGGATGACCCGTCGGGCGTGAAGAAATATCGGACGGAAATCATCGCCGACAACGTCATTCTCCTGGACAAAAAAGGCGACGTCCCAGCTGGCGCGCCAGTAAGTGCCGTCCCGACGGCTGACGACACGGTTCAACCAGCCGCGCCGACGGAAGACGAGATCAATATTGAAGACATTCCTTTCTAATTTATGCGCCCGAAGCAACAAACCACCGCGCCAGAAAAGGCCAAGAGCTGTTTCTTCTGCGTCCACGCCATTAATGACGTCGACTATAAGGACCTCCGCCTGATTCAGCGCTTCACCTCATCGTATTCCAAGATCGTCCCGCGACGCCGTAGCGGTACCTGCGTCAAGCACCAACGCATGATCAGCCAAGCGATCAAACGCGCTCGCATCATGTCGTTGATTCCGTTTACTGTCCGCTAAATCGAAACCGTATGATGGACATGAATGACATCCGCGTCGGAACCCTTGTCAAAATCGACGGCGCGCCGTACGTTTGCCTGTGGTCTGATTTCATGCGGACGGCTCAACGCAAACCAGTTCGACGCACGAAACTGAAAAACCTCATCACCGGCAATGTCTTAGAGCAAACATTTAAGCACGGCGATAAGATTGAAGAAGCTGACGTCGAACGCGGCAAAGCCAGTTACCTCTACTCCGATGATACCGGCGCGCACTTCATGGATAGCGAATCGTTTGAACCGATTGACCTGCCGAAAGAAATGGTCGCGGAACAGATTCACTTCATGCTCGACGGCCGTGAATATCAGCTCGTGAAGTTTGAAGGCCGGCCAATCACGGTCGAACTCCCGAAGAAAGTCGAGCTCAAAGTCACCGACACCTCCGACGTCGTTCGGGGCGATACGACCGGTGCTGTCCTCAAAGACGCGACCCTTGAAACCGGCCACGTCATCAAGGTTCCGCAATTCATTAAGTCTGGTGAAGTGATTCGCATCAACACCGAGACCGAAGAATACGCCGAGCGCGTTACCGAGTAATCCACCACCTAAAAAACGCGGAGTAATCCGCGTTTTTTGTTTGCATTTTTATTGACAAAAACGTGTTTTTTTGCTACAATACAGTTGTTATCAAAATTTTTGCATCGGTAAAAATAACTTCAAACCATATGTCAGGAGAAACCCCACAACACCAAGGAGAGGGTTTTGTAGTACCAGATGAAAGCCAACAAGTAACAAATCCGCAAAAAGCGCGGGTCATGGCTGAAGCAAGTGACACAGCGCGTACCAACGAGGCACGATATTTAAAAGAGCAACAACGAAGAGAAAAGAGTACCACCCGGATGGGAGATTGGAATCAAGATATGGGAGCCATGGCAAAGGCTGAAGGAATACAAGCAGAGAACGCAGAACATGGAGCAGCGCTCCATTATGAAGCGGATAAGCTTGTTGACTCTGTTGGTGAACACGTGGGGCTAGAAACGGTTTACTCCTACGAAGTAAAACGAGATGAGGCCCGGCGAGATACAGAAGCATTACAGCGCACTCAGGCGAGACTCTTTGAAGAGACCGATCGAAATCAAGACATCGCTACTCTTCAACGCCTTATCGACGAGGCCACAGATCATGAAACAATTTTGAGCTTTGCATTCACAAAACTCCGCAGCAAAGCACAAGAACAAAGTGGCCATGAGCCATTCTCGGAGAATTACCAAGAATACAAGTCGAGTAAGCGCAAAGTTGTATAGTTAGAACTTATACGTTACACGTTAACCAAACAAGCAGCGGGCTTACGCCCGCTGCTTGTATTATTGAATTATTCCGTCTTCTCTTCCGCGCCCTCTTCCCCTTCTGGTTCAGCTTCAGGCTTATTCGGCTCATCGTCCGCCACCTGTTTTTCCTTCGCCGCGACCAGCACCTTCTCCCGAATCTCGGCCATGGCCTTTGGATTCGCCCGGAGATAATCGATACAGGCTTGGCGACCAACACCCAGTTTGATTTCGCCGTAGGAAACGGTGTTACCAGACTTGGTTAGAATGTTATAGGCTAATCCGGTATCAAGGACATCACCCGATTGTGACACGCCTTGATTATAGAGAATATCGAATTCGGCTTGGCGAAACGGCGCGGCAACTTTATTCTTGACTACTTTCGCTTTCGTACGGTTCCCAATAATCTTATCGCCAAGTTTCAATTGACCAATCCGCCGGACTTCAATGCGAACCGAGCAATAGAATTTCAACGCGGTTCCACCCGTCGTTGTTTCAGGGTTACCAAAGAAGACGCCAATCTTCATGCGGGTCTGGTTGATGAAGATAACAATCGTTCGCGTCTTCGAAACAATTGCCGTGAGTTTCCGTAAGGCTTGCGACATTAAACGTGCTTGCAAACCCATATGCGAATCGCCCATCTCCCCTTCAATTTCCGCTTTCGGGGTTAAGGCCGCAACAGAGTCGACAACAACCACATCAATCGCGTTCGAACGCACGAGGGTTTCCACGATTTCAAGGGCTTGCTCACCAGAATCTGGTTGCGAGATGAGAAGATCATCAACGTTGACGCCAAGTTTCTTCGCGTAACTTGGATCGAGCGCGTGTTCCGCGTCAACGAACGCGGCCGTTCCACCAAGTTTCTG
>CAYGGC010000005.1:37679-81357 GCA_964349465.1 uncultured Gammaproteobacteria bacterium | reverse complement strand
CAAACACCACCACCCGCCGTCAGGCCATAACAAAAGCGGCGCTCTACGGTTTCGCGACGTACGGGACATACGATTTAACCAACGCCGCTGTCCTAAGGAATTGGTCGACGACAGCGACGATTGTCGATATGCTCTGGGGAATTACGTTGTGTTCGGTTGTCGCCGCGATGACGTGGCGACGGTCGAAGGTATAAAAAAATATTCCGAGGTGGTAGGCCACCGGGCATTGATCAAACGGATTCCGAAGATCCGTGCTTCAGTTTCAACTTACCCGGTGAGAGGGTAAAGGGAGTTGAAAATGTTTTTGGTGTTGTAGCTGCTCCCTATTATCTAGGATTTTCTACCGGTGGCACACGTACGCCACATATTTCGAGCAATCGGTAAATTGATCGAACGCTTAATGAGGTCATATTAAATAGAATACCGAAAGCAAATAACCCTAAGGAAATATAGGGATGGGTCCAAGCTAACGCGATCGCCAAAATTGCACCGACAATCGGATTTGCTACCCGAATATTCGCGCTCCATTCCTCCCGTCGCGTCCACAAAATCGTTTCAATTTTATCGGAGGTAATAATATATCGACGCATGCCGTGAATCGTGACGCTGAGAAGAATAACATTCGCGGCGTAGATGCTAATTGCTAGAGGGGATTTTGGATATTCACCAAGAAGATGGGCCGAGAAGGGAACAATCGCTACAAAAAAGAGGTGCCACCCATTCCAATTCAAAAGCATGGCATCAAGGTTTTTCGCTAAGACGGACATAAAGAAATGATGTGTCCGCCAAATCATATACAGAAACGAGAAACTTAAGATAAATCCGAGCCAGGTAGCGCCTTGCCCTTGTAATTCATCCCAAATTTGCCCATCCGTTACCGCGCCGTGTAATTGCGGCACCTTTAATTCAAGGACTAGTAACGTAAGGACGATGGCGAAGATGCCGTCTGCGAGACCGGCTAAGCGTTCAGGTTTCATAGTCTACAGCCTACAATAGAAACGAGTGGATGGCAAAATTCCCAGGTGGTGGACGTCTAGCGTCCGTCTTCGAACTTGGCTGTTTGAAACGACGGATTTCTACTTGCCTGATCTTGGACGACTAGAAAAGGCGCCTGTTGCCGATCTCAATAAGGTAAGAGCGGGACAACCCAATTCTGACTATCCCAAACCTGAGGAGGTGGCTTAGGGGCAAGTATTCTTTCCATTGTCATCGCTGGTTTTCTGGGTGCTTCATTAATAGAGTCGATCTTGATAGAACCAGTTGGTGGTTCATCCACGCTTATCCAATCGGTCTGGAGTTGAGAAAAGTCCTTTAGGGCAAAACCATTGGTTTTATTAATGAGACCCTTGCCATGTGGAACTGGCAAATCTTGGAAGAATAGTTCTTTGCCAACAATATACTCAAAGATAACACTAACCCTGTATTTCTGGTCGCCCACTAACACTTGAAGGGATGTTGGATAGCTGTAAGTGTGCGTCCCTACAGATTGATCTAATTTCTTATCACGCCATAACGCACAGAACAAAGTGAATATGCTGGTTAGGCGTTGACCATCTTCAAATTGAGCGAGATCTAGTGGTGGTAAGTTGAAATCCGTGCCAGACTCATTTTTTATTTCTGATCTAAACTGACATCGCTGAAAAATGTGCAAGACTGGAATTGTCAGGTTAGCTGACCAGTCCTTGTTTTCAGCATCAAATAAATTGCATAAATCAATTGTATTGTAGAACAGCGCTTTAGCAACTGCGCCATCGGTAAAACCACCATTTGATACAATAACCCCGCGACTTGCGCCGTAGTCACGAACTTGACTTGCAAGTGTTTCTACCTCAGTGACATCAACCGGTTTCTTGTAGTCTTTGCAGCTAACAAGAATTAAAACTGGAAACGATGAAACATGCGATCTGACAGTGCAGTCTACTTGCCTGGTTTTTCCTGTTGTCTTATCTGTAAGTTTGTCATCAAACGTAACAACCGCTTTCGGATCAAGGGTCTTGATTACTTGAGTGGTTAGCTTCTCGAACACCTTCCAGTGTGGATCTGCCATGTAGCGGATGCTAAGTTAGAACCCGGTCTTTTCGCTGACCTTCGCCGAGATTCGGCGGTTGGGTCAAAAAATTCCCAAGTGGTGGGTCCCCTGGGACTCGAACCCAGAACCCACGGCTTAAAAGGCCGTTGCTCTACCATTGAGCTAGGAACCCATAAATATACTTATGGTTTTTTTGGACTGTCAAAGGTCTGAATGTTTTCTGCAACGGCTGGCCGTTGCTCTTCCTGGGCAGCGACGATGCGCCACTGGCGCCTCGTCGATCTCTCGATCTTCGCTTAGCTCGCTCTCGCTTCTACCCGTCCCGCCGCGGGCGGGACCCATTGGGCTAGGAACCACGTCGGGCAAAGAGTACCGAAAATGAAGGGATTTGTCAATCTTATTGGTAACGTACTTAGTAACTGTATTGACAAAAGTACTGCCTTCGAATAGTGTCCCCGAGCCTTATCTCGGCGAAATTGGTCGCTGAGCAACACCTGGAGGTGCTATGAGGTTGCCCTTTCAAAAGTTGAGTATGCTGCTGATGCTCGCTGTAGTGCTCGTCTGGCCCGTCGCCAGTTGGGCCAACACGGTCAACGCCTTCGGCTATACCTTCACATCGATTGGCAATGCCAACCTCAGCTTTCCGGATTCCGTCTTACACGTCACAAATCTCGGATCGTCTGGAAACGATGGCGTCTCGATGAATGTGAATGGTAGAATCCCCGTCGGTGATTCATTGATCCATGTGTGGATCGGATCCTTTCTGGCAGCCCAGTGGCCGAACGTCGGACAGTACATGAAAGCGGAATGGGTGGGCGTGGTCGATGGGATTGCTAATCAGTCGATCGGCTCTGCCCGGCTCGTGTCTACCGGACCCGGCAACAGTGTGTTGACTGTTGACACTACTCCGGTCGGCCCAGCCTATACGACAATGGTGGTGTCGAGAGATGGACAATACTTCGGCACATTCGACCACATGCCAGCCGTGTGCGTGTTCGATCCAGGGCCGCAACCAGATCCCGGTAACGATGGTGGGCCACGTCCGACGCTTAGTATAACCGTCCTCATCTTAGATAGTGGCGTTTATATTGAGATTGACGTCAACCTGCTCAAGAGCACAATTATCCGCGACACCAACAACAACGCTCTCCTGCAAGTTGGTCCGGGACATTACTTTTTCGGTTTCAAGCCAGTCAACCCGCTACACCTGGCTACCGACGTCCACCATGTTGACATGACGGGTGTACTAGATGATCTGCGAGTGTCCAAAGTCGAGACGATCCCCGTCATTCATCCGACGAACACGGACGTACCGAACGGTTCGGGAAATGGCCCGGTACTGGAGCTGTCGCCGCCGTTTCCAAGTCCAAGCGGAGATGGTGCGATTTCCGTCAAATACACGGTGCTCAAGGCGAGTCATATCATGCTCCGCCTGTATGACATGATGGGACGAGAAGTCGCAACCATGATCGATCGAGATGTCGAAGCCGGTCCGCAGATACTATCGAACTGGTTACCTCGTGACCATCACGGACGAACGATTCCACCCGGCGTGTATATGCTCCGACTGGAAGATGGTCAAAGTGTCAGCAGTCAGCGCATTGTTCTACTGAAATAACGGCGGTTCCGATCGCCTGTACTACCCGACCCGAATCTCGTGTCGGTTTTTTTCTCCCAACGTAC
This sequence comes from uncultured Gammaproteobacteria bacterium, assembly GCA_964349465.1. GTDB lineage: Bacteria > Patescibacteriota > Patescibacteriia > SBBC01 > CAIJZX01 > CAYGGC01. Next base: position 77,645 of record CAYGGC010000005.1, on the reverse strand, counting down.
TTGTCGGACACTGCTAATTCGAAAGCTTGCGAACTTTCCTGAACCTTTGCTAGAGTTCTGCAGTTCGGAAGTATGTTTTATCCTTTACAGCGGAGGAGACCATGTCACGGTTGCCACTACCTCGGCCAACGTTTGGGCAGCAGCTCAAGCAGCACCGAACTAGCCAAGGGTTAACGGTCGAAGACATCGCCCAGTTGACGGGCCTGACAAAAGGATTTGTTTCACAGGTAGAAAACGAACATGCCGCTCTTTCAGTAAGGACGCTCAAGTCCTTCGTCCATGTCTACATCATGCTGCGGAAAGATTTGGACGAAAACGCCAAGCTTGTGAGTGTCTGGGAACTGGTCATGACCTTGCTAGCAATAGATCTACAAAGACGTCCATTGATGCAAGCGCTTCGATTGATCCAGTCTGGAGTTCACCTGCACATCGGCCGGTGTGGATGTACATCTCGGGCGCCAAAGAAATAAGCCAGGCCTCCGTTCAGGAAACGACAGCAAATACCCCATGTACTATCATGGGGGTTTTTTATTTAGCTTATTGCCGCTTCACCCGACCCCGCAGTGCCGAAAATGCCAGCGTAAACGAGAGGGCGCCGACGATACCAATCACCGCAAAGGTTTTCCAAATATCGTGCCAGTGCCATCCCTGCATGAGGAGGACGCGCAAGCCTTCGAGCAGATACGTCACCGGATTATACTTCGCCGCCGTTGCGAGCCAACCGCTTAACGCTTCGAGCGGTAGGAACGACGTCGTCAGGAAGGTAAACGGGAAGAAGAGGAGGAACGACGAGTTCACCGCCGCCGGACTCCCCGTTCGTAAAGCAATCGCATACGGAAAACCGGTAAAGACGAGACCCCACAGCCCAGCAATCAGGAGGAACAGAAGAACTCCCGGCAATCCAGTCACGAACGTTACGCCGGTAATCCAGCCCATCAACAAGACCGGTAAGGACAGGGCGATAACGAGCGTAAAATCGGCAACCATTAATCCAAGCAGCAGTGCCCAGCGGCTCACCGGAGAAATAAGGAGGCGGTTAAAGTAGCCGGACTTGATATCGTTGACCAGCGCGACGGCGCGGGACACGCCGGTAACGGCGAAGACAATCGCGACCGGAATCTGGAAGGCTTTAAAATCTCCGACGCCGACAAATTTCGAAACGTCGCTCAACGCCCCAACGTTCACGGCGAAGAAAAAGACCGGAATAATCAACGCCGGGATCAGGCTGTCTGGTTCGCGCGGAATTGCGCGTAAGGCGCGACCGGCGACGGAGTTCAAGTCGCGGAAGAAACCGGCCGGACGAGCGTGAATAGTATTGGTTGAGGTAGCCATATTAGGCGGTCGTTTCGTTCGTTTGTAAACGATTACCCGTCGCGTCGAGGAACACGTCGTCGAGCGACGGCGTGCGGAGGGTCAGATGCTCAAGTTCAACGCCGGCTTCATGTAACGCAGCGGCAATCGGACCAATCGCTTTCGAACCATCCGGCGTTGCGATCGTCACTTCGTTCTGGTGGACATCAACCCGATCAACTCCGGCAATTCCCTGTAGTAACGCGACGTGCGGTTGCGGATCCGTTTTCGTTTGGAGAATAATGACGTCGACGCCAAGTTTTCGTTTGAGTTCCGCCGGTGTTCCTTCGGCCACGAGTTTTCCGTTGTTAATAATCCCGACGCGGTCGGCGAGTTGATCCGCTTCTTCGAGATACTGCGTCGTTAGGAAAATCGTCATGCCGAGTTCTTTATTCAACCGTCGTACTTCGTCCCACATGCGGGTCCGGCTGACCGGGTCGAGACCAGTTGTCGGTTCATCAAGAAAGAGAACTTCTGGGTTATGCACCAAAGCCGCGGCGAGGTCGAGCCGGCGTTTCATACCGCCGGAATAGGTTGAGATACGTTTATCAATAGCCGGACCGATATCGACCAAGGTCACCAACTCTTTGAGCCGCTCATCAATCTGCGATTTTGATAGGCCGTAGAGCTGGCCTTGTAGACGAAGGAGTTCACGGCCGGTTTGCTGTTCGTCGAGCGAGGCTTCTTGCAACGTCACGCCAATTTTTAAGCGGATACCGATCGGATCATGACTGATGCTATGCCCTAAGACCCAGCCGTCACCGCCGGTCGGATTCATTAACGTTACCAGCATTTTAATGGTCGTCGATTTTCCGGCGCCGTTCGGCCCGAGAAAACCGTACATCTCTCCTTTTTTGATCGTCAGGTTCATCCCATCAACGGCAACCTTATCGCCAAAGCGTTTGGCGAGGTCTTTCGTTTGAATGGCGATCGTTGGGTCGATGGTATCTGGAGACATGGGGAAGAGTATACGTAAAATTCCCACTCGAGTCAACGGCGGGTACTTCGTGCTTTTTTAGATCAGAAACCAACCCGTACCAATGTCGTCTTGTAAGACTAGCGCACCCCCACCTACATGACGGATGAAGCAAAAAAACCAACCCTGCTTTATGGAAGGGGTGGGCTGAGAAGTTGTCGACGAACCGCCTGGTAGCGCTGGATAACGGTTATAGTTCCGAGTACAGCGATCATCGTCAAGACGAAACTCGTCGCGACAGGGCCAGCAGCAAGCCCGGCTATAAGGAGCACCGTACGTGGAGCGCGGGTCAGTAGACCATCATCACCACGAGCCTGTAGCGCCTCCGCTTTTGCGCGGATGTATGGCACCAGAACAGCCACCAGGGTGGCTACCCCAGCCGCCACCGCCGTGAACCAAAAATGGTTCCAAGCATACCAGCCGAGCAAACTCAGGTGAATCACGATGTCAGTCACTCGATCCATGACGGAGTCAGTGTAGCCTCCGACTGCATTGGCCTGTCCACGCGCTCGCGCTACTTGCCCATCCAGGGCATCACAGGCACCGGCCAACAAAAAAATGATCGAAGCTTCCCACCAAGGCCCGAACCAGATAACGGTTGCGCCAAGAATCCCTCCAATCATTCCCATCATGGTCAGATGGTTAGCGGTCACACCGAACAGGATGAGGCGTTGGACGATCGGGCGACCAAGGTTCTCCCCGACTATTCGCAATTGACGCGACAGCTTGTCGGCCACGTGACACCTCCAGAGAGAGTGTTGATACTTGAAAGAACTAGATGACTCTAGCGCCTCCAGCGAGTACCGTCAATTGACTGACGTGTCACTATTCTACACCGCAAACTTATAGACCGCGACAAAATGCAAAGCGGTTCCGGCTAAAACAAACATGTGCCAAACAAAATGCCCATACCGAAGTCGCTGGGCATTGTAGAAAGCAATCCCGCCAATATAGGCAACGCCTCCGACTCCGAGCCAAACGAGCGCTAATGGCGACGCGTTAACCCACAGCGGTTTCGCCGCAATCATCACCATCAAGCCCATCGTGACATAGAGCGTATTGGACCAATGACGATGGCGTAACTTACCACGTGACTTTAATATAATCCCGAGGATTGCTAACGCCCAAATACTGAAAAATAATGGCCAGCCCCAGGCACCACGGAGAATCCCGAGCGTGAACGGAGTATAGGTCCCGGCGATGAGTAGAAAAATCCCGCTATGATCAAGAATAGAAAAAACGCGTTTTGCACCTTGATGCGTCAAAGCGTGGTAGAGCGTCGAGCCGAGGTAGAGGAGCGAGGCGCAGCCAATAAAGATGCTCGCCGCGACGATATCCCAAGTTGTCCCAACTCGCCAAGCATGAACAAGTAAGAAGGGCGCGCCAACCAACACCGCGAGCACACCAACACCGTGCGAGATGCTGTTCGCTATTTCCTCGCCCCTCGTCTGCGGGTGTTCGGTTGGTTGTGACACGTCTGGAGTATAGCATGATTTGCCTTTGGTTGAAGTTGAAAAAAATCCTCAGCCGGGTGGCAATGAGGATCCGTTGGTGGGGCTGGCGTCGAGAAACGCGATAGCTGCCGCTTCAAGGTCGGGCGGAAGAACCATCTTGGCTCGCTCGCGCTCGGAGGCGATGATGTACTCCGCGACGACGCGACCGCGCGGCGTCAGGACGGTTATCAACCGAGCGAGATCGTCGAGGTCGACTTCTTGGTACTCAGCGATGATCTCCAAGATGCTCGTGTTGGCCACAGAAAAACGAGCCGGTAAACGGGTTTTCATGGTTTCCCTCCTTTCATGAATCCCGAAGAAGACTACGTCGTCTGGTGGAGCCTGTCAACCGCGCTGATTTGCCTCGTTATTTTTTCCCTTGTGCTCGCTCAACCAGTTTAAAAAACACTTCGCGGCACGTGATGACATCAATCAGCGCGCGGTGTGCGCTCGGCTGCGGCACTTTCAAATACGCGGCGACATTCGAGAGTTTATAGCTCGCGAGGAGTAAAGTCCGACGCGCAATCTCGAGCGTGTCGAGTGTTTTATTCGTCAACTTCGGCAGGCCGAGCCGATCAAGGTGGGCATTAATAAAGCCCATGTCGAAGGGCGTGTTATGGGCGACAATAATCGCGTCGCCGATAAACTCAACCAGTTCCGGCATCACGTCTTTTGCGGGCCGGCCCTCGGCGTCAAGCATAGCTTGGGAAATGCCGTGGACACGCTCTGCTTCCGGCGGAATCGGCCGCGTCGCTTTTAGGAGGGCAACATACTCGCCAATCACCTCCCGGCCCTGGACTTTCTGGGCAGCGATTTCAATCATCTCCTCGCCTTTGGCCGGATCAAGACCGGTTGTTTCCGAGTCGAGTACGACGAATAGTTGTTGGTCCGGGGTAGGCATAGAAACCAGAGTATACCGAAAACCCGCCCCATCGACAAGAATCATGAGGGGGACAAGCCCGGGGAAAAGGTGGGGAGAGATCAGCGTTGAGCAGAACGACGAAGTCAGGTACACTACCCCCTGCTATGGCCGATACCGCCGGACTCAAAATCCCACCCCACAGTCTCGAGGCTGAACAAGCGACCCTCGGGTCGCTCCTGATTGATAAGGACGCGGTGATTAAAATTGCCGACCGGCTCCGGGCCGAGGATTTCTACGTCGAAAAAAACGCGTTTGTGTACGACGCGATGTTGACCCTCTATCAGAAACACGAGCCGGTCGACATCATCTCCCTCTCGAACGTTTTGCAAGAACGGGGCCAGCTCGATAGCATTGGCGGTCGAAGTTTCCTCGTCTCGCTGTCGAATGCCGTGCCAACCGCAGCGAACATCATTCAGTACGCCAACATCATCCAAAAAAAGTCGACGTTGCGCCGCCTCCAAGGCGCGGCCGGAACGATTATCGAACTGTCGCGCGATGAAAGCGAGGATGTGTCGGCCCTGCTCGACCAAGCCGAACAATCCCTCTTCAGCGTGTCCCAGCGCTTCCTCCGACAGAACTTCATTAATATCCGCGACGTCCTCGACGAAGCCTTTGACCGGATCGATAAGCTCCATCATGAAGCCGGCACCCTCCGTGGGCTCTCAACTGGTTTTACCCAGCTCGACAACCTGCTCGGCGGCTTCCAGCGCTCCGACCTGATTATTCTCGCCGCGCGTCCGTCCATCGGTAAAACCTCGCTCGCCCTCGACTTCGCCCGCAACATCGCGATCAAAACGAAAATGCCGGTCGGGATCTTCTCGCTGGAAATGTCGAAGGAGCAAGTCGTCGACCGTTTGCTGGTCTCCCAAGCTGATATTGACCTCTGGAAAATGCGGACGGGCCGACTGAAAGATGATGATGATTTTGCTCGGATCGGTCACGCCATGGGTCTCCTGGCCGAAGCGCCGATTTTTATCGACGATACCGCGACGGCCAACATCATGGAAATTCGGACCAAGGCCCGACGGTTACAGGCCGAGCATAAACAACTCGGGCTGATCGTGATTGACTACTTACAGCTGATGGAAAGCCGGACCAGCGAAAACCGGACTCAGGAAATTTCGGAAATTACTCGCGGTTTGAAATCGATCGCGCGCGAATTGAACGTCCCGGTCTTAGCACTCTCTCAGCTCTCGCGGCAAGTTGAACAAGAACGCCCGCCAATCCCGAAACTCGCCCATCTGCGGGAATCCGGTTCGATTGAACAAGACGCCGACGTCGTTATGTTTATCTATCGCCCGGTCGTCTACAACCAAGACATTGAAGCCGAAAAACGTAATCTGGCTGAAATTTATATCGCCAAGCATCGAAACGGTCCGACCGGTCGCGTCCGCCTGACCTTCGTTGATCGCCGCGCCAGCTTTGATAACCGCGACGAACGCCTCGACGAAAGCCAGTTCGCTGGGGAATAGCATCGGGGCAGTTCTTTGACCACCTCCCCGCCGCTCCTCGCGGCGGTACTCCTCCTCGTCAGAGGAGGAGACATATTTGTCCCCTCCTTTCATAAGGAGGGGTGTTTCGGCGCAGGCCGAAACGGGGCGGTACAGCAAAGACGGTCACTGTGGTATACTACTCACCTATGGCAATGTTCTCCAAACTCAAACAATTCAAGGATCTTCGTGACCAAGCGAAGACGATTCAGAACGCCCTGGCCGAAGAAATCGTCCACCAAGATGCGGCCGGTGGAAAACTGCAGGTCATCATGGACGGCAATATGCACGTCAACGGCCTAACGATTGATCCAGAATTTCTCGCGCCGGAAAAGAAAGATCGGCTCGAACGGGAACTGAAGGATCTCTTCAACAACGCCGCCAAGAAGGCCCAGATGGCGATGGCGAAGAAGGCCCGCGAGATGGGTAACCTCAACCTCCCAGGACTGTCCTAATATTGTATGGCGACGTACCCGCCAGCGATTGAACGCCTGCTGGCTGAATTGACCCGCTTGCCCGGCGTTGGCCCGAAGACCGCTGAGCGGTACGCTTTTTGGTTACTGCGGCAATCCGGCGATCGCCTCCGGCAGTTTGGTCTTTCGATCGAACATCTCCGTGACTCGATCGCGTCCTGTTCACGCTGTCACACCTTCGACGACAACAATCCATGCCGGTATTGCCGCGACAGTTCACGCGACCAACACACGGTTTGCATTGTCGCCGATACGCCTGACCTCTTAGCCATCGAGCACACCGGCGTCTACCGCGGACTCTATCACGTTCTCGGTGGAACAGTGAACCCCCTCGAAGGCCAATCCCCTGACCAGCTCAACATCAAAGATCTCATCACGCGCATTACCGCCGAAGGGTTAACCGAGGTGATCTTAGCGATGAATCCTGATATCGAAGGCGATACGACGGCGCTCTACCTCAAAAAAGCCTTAGCCCCGCTCAACGTCAAAACAACTCAGCTCGCCCGCGGCATTCCGACCGGTGGTGATGTGACGTATATGGATGAAACGACGCTGGGCGAAGCGATGAATCACCGCCAGGCGGCTTAACCGTCGCACCCGGAGGAGGTTTCCATGACCCAGGGCAGAGAGCGGCCCCGGTATTCGCGTCCGGCTACATCAACCGGATATAGTTCGGTATAGTACGATGAAACGTATCGGTACTCCTTTGGGCCACTGATAACCCCCCAGGGGCTGGCCTTTATTCCATTCGAATACACGAGCTGATCCATCGGCAAAAACAATCCGTAATCAGTCCGGCCGGAACCGGTGCCAGCCGAAACTCCTTCAAAGTACGTCAGGCTGTCGGGAAAAAAGATTGGGTACTGTCTTCCCTCAAGCGCAATCCATACCTGACGACGATTGATACTCCCCTTTTCATCTTCGGATTGAGGGAATGACAATCCGTAGTACACGTGCTTGTTTTGCTGGATAGGTAGCGGTAACGGAAAGTCACTGGACCGCTGATAATAGCCAGGCGCACAGCTATCGTTGTGATCAAATACGGACCAAGTGGATTCCGTATTGACCGTTTGAGTCTTTTGCGATGCAATCGTATATGAAGGGTTATAGGTAAACTTCATCTGCGCCCCTCCAACCGATAGTATGTGTTCACCTGGCCTGAGGTCGACGGACGGACGGAAGACAAAAATAAGTGCCGGCAAGCGATCTCTGAACTCTGCCTGACATTCGGAGACAGTGTTGTAATACTCGGGGATTTGCCCACCAGTCACCGGATCGGTCACATACCGATAACACGCGAGGTTTGGATATTGTGGGAACCCTTGAACCCCGGACACTTCCACGTCATCGAGTTGGATAGATAAATTTCTTACCTCGCCCGTGAGATATGAAAGAGTTTTCGCTTCCTGGAAATCTCGTCCTGGCCATTCATTTTTTGTAAATGTCGTGGCTAAATATGTGTTCTCAGCTTGGGATACTTTCCCATAAATGACCGGCCGTGGATTGTTGATAGTTTGACTAGCGCTAAACGGATACCAGAGACCATAAGAGGTTGTTGTCGATGATGTGTTTTCTTCCTCAGGGGCGCTATTTGTATTATCATTCGTCACTTCAACTTGGGAGTTGGTGGCTGGATTTTTATTCTTGTTCGCCGTCGTAGTAGTTTTTGATTCCGGCAACGCTAAATACATTACCGACAAAAAAGCTGCCAGCGAAAAAAACACAACGAGAACTGGGACGAGTGAAATTGCTCCTTTGCGCATAGTATAATTTTCTCCTTTTTGTATTGTACTCCTGTCCTATGACAATTACAAAAAACCGCCGTTAGGCGATTTTTTCGATCTTCACTTTCGTGAAGGGTTGGCGATGACCGAACTTGCGGTGATAGCGAACTTTGTTATGGAATTTGACGCCGGTGACCTTGTCGTGGCGGCCATGTTCGATAACCGTACCCATGACCTTCGCGCCGCTCACGAGCGGTTCGCCGATCTTGGTCTTCTCGTCGCTGACCATCAAGACTTCCTCAAAGGTGACCGGTTTGCCCGGGGCAACTGGAAGGGTTTCAATCATGATTTCCTGTCCCGGGGTGACGAGGTACTGTTTTCCGCCGGTTTGAATAACTGCCATCATACTATTGGTCGACAAACACTAAAAAATCAGGCGCTCGGAGTATACCTGAACCGCTACTTCTTGTCAATTCTGACAACATCGCCAACCTTGAGCCCGTATTTAGCAGTAAAACCTGCTCGAACTTCAAGAATATCCGTCACTGGCTGGTTCGGTCGATAGATGGGTAACGAAACCTGCCCTGGTTCTGGCGGAGGCGCATTCGCCGTAATATCGGCAATCCGGTCATCTACGATCCAGATAAAGTCGAGCGGCAACTTCATCCCCTTCATCCAGAATGCGTAGGTGCTTGGCTCCGGGTATTGAAAGAGCATTCCGGCGTGTTCACCGAGTGTCGTCCGACCGCCCAATCCGCGCTCTTGCAAAGCTGCCGTCAGCGGCACTTGGGCTTGAACCGCGATCTGGGCAAATTCAACCGTCGCCTGCCCATACCCGCCGGCTTGCGTTGTGGTGGCCGCGTTGTTGTCGACCAACCAGTGATGCGCATCGCCCCAGGCGCTCCAAGCCAGCACACTCAGCGCAATCACCATCCCGCCGACTAACCAGCCGGCCTTCATACCACGCCTCCGGTCCGCTCGCGGCGCTTACTCCGGATCGTTACCCAGGCCGCTAACGCAATCAACGCAAGAATATTCCCGGCTAACGTAAATAGTTTCATCCGTCCGGAAACAAACAGCGTTGATAAGCCGAAGACGGTCATCACAGAGTAGAGCGTCAAGACGCTTTGCCGCACTGATAATCCAGCATCAAGCAAACGGAAGTGGAGATGCGAACGATCGGCCGTCGTGAACGGCGAGGTGTGTTGTCGGGTCGCGCGCCGAATCATCACCCAGGCCAGATCGAGAATTGGTAAGCCAAGGATTAATAAGGCCGTCGCAATTTTTCCGCCAGAAATAATTGACAAGACGCCGAGAATAAATCCAATAAACAGCGACCCGCTTTCACCCAAAAAAATACTGGCCGGCGACCAGTTAAAGACCAGAAAACCACCAGCCGCTCCGGCGAGCGATAGCGCAATCAGCCCGACGGCCGGTTGATCGACGAATGGTTGTTGGGTTAACAGGAAGATAATCACTGCCCCGATCACTCCAACGCCGCTGACGAGGCCATCCAGTCCATCCAAAATTTTCGTCGTATACATCGCGCCGAGTAACCACACGAACGTAAAAAGATCAGCCCAAAGGGTTAGTTGATACGCCACGCCCGCACCGTTTTTCCAAATATCCCATTGCCACTGATCAAGATACAATAGCCCACCAAATGGATTCGTGACAAACGAGACGCCGATCCCCGCGATCCCAACGATAATGATCGCCAGCATTGGCCAGACCAATTGCTGGGCCGGACGCAGTCGCCATCGATCATCGAGCACACCGCCAATCGCGATGACGAAGGAAGCGATCAGCAACCCGATGACGTACTTCGCTGGAAATTCCGATCCAGAAAATTTTCCGGCCGCGAGAAGGACTATCCAGACAATCGTCGAAGAGAGAATAACTGCTAGGCCGCCGAGGAGTGGCGTCACCTGCGGATGCTGTTTACGGTTTGGGTCGGTCGCCGGATCGTCAACCACCCGCCAACGTAAAGCGAGGCGACGGACCACCGGCGTCAGGACCACCGACAGTCCAAAACTTCCGGCGACTGTTCCGAGGTACCACCACATCATGAGCGCTTCTCCTGTAAATAGGATTCAAGAATGAGTTGCGCCGCAAGACTATCCTCTTCCCCACGTTTCAATGTCCGGCCGTGGTGTTGTTGTTCGCGCTGAACAGCGACAGAGGTGCTGTACTCGTTGCGCTCATGAACGGGCAAATGAAATTGTTTCAGTTGGTCGATCATGGTCCGAACCCGCTCGGCTTGCGGCCCAGCTGTCTGATCGGCGTTCAAGGGCACCCCAACGACAATTTCAGCAATATCATCTTGGGTAATAATCGCGGCGAGGAGTGGCCAGATATCCTCGAATGTTTGAACGAGTAAGGCGGGTCGCGCAAAAGCAAAGCCGCTGGTTTGGTCAGCAACCGCCACGCCGATTTTTCGCTCGCCGATATCAAGTCCAAGAATCTGGGCCATAGGCTAGGCGGTAATAATCTCGGGACCGCCCTCAGTTACGAGGACCGTGTGCTCAAAATGGGCCGCCCGGCTGCCGTCGATCGTCGCCATCGTCCACCCATCGGCCGCGGTCTCCACTTCCCAACCACCCAGCGCCACCATCGGCTCGATCGCAATCACTAACCCAGGGACAATCATCGGTCCAGTTTTGGCTTTGCCAAAATTTGGAATCGATGGCTCCTCGTGAATCGCTCGCCCAACGCCATGTCCGGTTAACTGCCGGATAATCCCATAGCCACGCGGTTTGAGCGCCGCTTCGACCGCCGCTGAAATATCACCAATCCGCTGGCCCACCACGGCGGCGGTAATACCGGCCATCATGGAGGCTTTGGTATCTTGGAGAAGGCGTTGGTCGTCGCGGGAAATTTTTCCGACACCAACCGTCACGGCATGGTCGGTAAACATCCCTTCAAAAATCACACCTAAATCCAAGCCTATGATATCACCGGCTGCGAGTGCCCGTTCTGTGCTCGGAATGCCATGAACCACCTCGTCATTTATCGAGGTACACAATGCCGCCGGATAACCGTTATACCCAATAAATGATGGGACGCCGCCAGCGGCCCGAATCGAAGCATCGGCAATCGCATTGAGTTCAGCCGTCGTGATCCCGGGCTCAACCGCGGCCGCGGTTTGGCGCAGCGCGGCGGCCAGAATCTGACCAGACCGGCGCAAACGCGCTATTTCGTTTTCCGCGGTGATGATAGCCATGGGAAATGTCGTTTTAATTTCCGCAGGAGCTCCCGGTACACGATCGGAATCGCATGACTCGCGTCGACTTCAACCACTAAGCCATGATGGCGGTACCACGCAATAACCGGTTCCGTTCGTTCATGGTAGATATGGAGACGTTTGCGAATCGCCTTCGGCGTATCGTCATCGCGCTGTTTCAATTTCAAGCCATCGTGATCACAGTGGCCGCGCTTTTTTTTCGGTCGGTCGTGAAGAATATGATAAATATGACCTTTTGGGCAGACGCGGCGTCCCGACAAGCGGCGCACCGCTTGACGATCAAGAAAGTGAAGATAGACCACCACGTTTGGGTCGCCGTATTTTTGGAAAGGTTTGGCTTGCTCCATCGAGCGCGGATACCCGTCAACGATCCAGCCGGCCGCCGCATCTTTTTCCTTGAGCCGCTTTTTCAACATCGCGTTCGTCAGATGATCCGGCAGCATTGACCCGGTGTTAATAATCGCGGCGATACGTTTCCCCAGCGCCGAACCACTCGCGACTTCGTCACGTAAAACATCCCCAGCGGAAATATGGGGTACGTGGAGACGATGTTTGAGGCGACCGGATTGGGTGCCTTTTCCAGCGCCCTGCGGGCCCAGAACGACGATGCGAGGGGTCTGTTTCATACGCGAGGAGTATACAGAAAATTACGGTCCGAGACAAACTGCGGATCGCGAGCGGAGCGGTTCACCTTAAAATCCTTCGTAATCCCGGACAATCAACTGGGCTTCAACCTGCCGGACGGTTTCAATCACGACGCTCACGACAATCAGGAGCGAGGTTCCACCAACCACCAACGTTGAAATATTGGTAAAACGCTGAACAATGTTCGGCAAGATAGCGATCACGCCCAGAAAGAGTGCTCCGGCCAAAATGATGCGGTTTGAAACGTACGAGAGGTAATCAGCCGTTTGTGTGCCCGGGCGAATTCCCGGAATAAACCCACCTTGTTTTTGAAGATTTTCCGCAACTTGCTGAGGATGGAAGACCACGGCCGTATAGAAATAGGTAAAGGCGAAAACGAGGACAAAGTAGACGATGTCATAAACCGTCCCACCTTGCCCGAAGAGTTGAATTGTTCGTTCAGCAATCGTCCGTACCATCGGGAAGCGGGAGTTCACCAAGAACTGAGAAACGAGCGTTGGTGTCAACGTGAGCGACACAGCAAAAATAATCGGGATAACGCCGGCTTGGTTAACGCGCATCGGCAAAAAGGTTTCTGAGCCACCAAACATCTGATTGCCGCGAACCCGTCGCGCGTAGGTCACCGGAATTTTTCGTAACGCTTCGGTGACGAAGACGACCGCCACCACGGTTACCAAGGCAACCGCGGCGAACAGCGCGACCTGGAAAATCTGCCCGGAGTCGATAACCTGCGATTGCTGAGCAATTTGGTTCGGCAAACCCGCAACGATACCGGCAAAGATCATGAGTGATAACCCGTTGCCAATTTTCTTTTCGGAGATAAGCTCGCCGATCCACATCAAGAAAATCGAGCCAGCTGAGATAATCACTAAGATGCTGATGAAATCAAACATCGACAAATCAGGCAGAATGGTTGGACTCGAACGGCGAATCAGGGTGATGGTTCCAAATCCTTGGAGCACGGCTAACGGCACGGTCAAATACCGCGTCCACTGGTTAATCCGCTGTTGACCACGTTCCCCTTCTTTCTGAATCTTTTCGAGGGCCGGGATAATCATCGTCAACAGTTGGAAGATGATCGAGGCAGTGATATACGGACCAACCCCAAGCATGACTACCGAGAAGGTGTCATAACTACCGCCAGAAAACACGTTTAAGAGGCCGAGAAACTGGTTCCCTTCAAATAAACTTCGGAGTGCCTCGAGGTTTACTCCCGGCACGGGAATGTGAGCGGTTACGCGGAAAATCAGCAACATCAATAACACAAAGAGGATCTTGGTTCGCACCTCTTTGATTTTCCAGACGAGGGAAATTTTTTCCCACATACGGGTTGATGATTATTTTTCGACTGAGCCGTCGGCCGCGCGAGTTTTTTTGACCACCGTTCGATCAAGAACTGGAAGAATACTCATCGTCCCGCCCGCTTTCGTGATCGCGGCGCTAGCGCCAGCGCTAAACGCGTGTGCTTGAATCGTCAGCTTCTTTTTGAGTTCGCCGGAATCAAGTACTTTTACACCCGGCCAAGTTTGACTAATCAAGCCAGCAGTTTTCATCATCGCTGGGTTGACGATTGACCCTTCGGCGAAGGCGCGTTGGAGCTGTCCAAGGGTGACGACGCGGAGCTTGGCTTTCAGGCTCAAGAAACCGCGATTCTTCGGCGTTCGTTCGACCAGGTGCTTCATCCCGCGGCGAGTCAGCTTGTTGCGACCACCGGTTCGGGCGCGTTGCCCTTTTGTTCCACGACCAGCCGTCGTCCCCTTCCCAGAGGAATTTCCGCGACCGACCCGCTTGTACTTATGTCGGGTCTGTGATGGTTTGAGAGTATGGAGTTGAATCATGCTGTACCTCCGCGCTGACGAGCCGCTTCCTCGCTCGTTCGAAGACGACCGAAGGCTTGCATCACCGCATAGACGTTATTAATTTTGTTGGAGCTCCCAAGGATTTTGCTGACCACGTTCTTGACGCCAGCCAATTCCATCATCGCGCGGATTGGTCCACCCGCGATAACCCCGGTCCCTTTCGGCGCCGGTTTGAGGAGAATGTGGGCCGCTTTAAACTTAATGGTAATCGCGTGAGGAATCGTGTCGTTCACCATCGGGACGCGGATCATGTTCTTCTTCGCTGCCGTCACGGCTTTTTGGATTGAAATGGACACATCCGTGCCTTTCGCAATCCCTAAGCCAACGCGACCCTTTTGATCACCAATCGCAACCGTCGCGCGGAAACGCATACGTTTACCACCGGCGACCACGCGCGTGACGCGAGCTAAGTCAATCGTCTTTTGTTCGAACTCACGAGGTTCACGCGGGCCGGACGAGCGGCGACCGCGACGATTTCCTCGAGATTGTTGGTGAGCTTCGGCCATAATCGTTTAGAAAAGTAATCCTTCCGCGCGGGCGGCTTCAGCCAACGCCTTGATACGACCGTGATAGCGCTGTCCACCCCGATCAAACACCACGCTGGTGATTTTCGCGGCTTTGGCTTTGGTGGCGATCAACGTCCCGACGGCGGTCGCGCGTTCGGTTTTCGTACCCTTCGCTTGCGCGGTAAATTCCGTTACGGCAACCAGCGTTTTACCGGTCCGATCATCAATAATCTGAGCGGAGATTCGTTTCACGCTACGGAACACGGACAAGCGCGGGCGAGCGATCGTCCCTTTGACGGTCGCGCGAACGCGACGGTGACGACGGAGGAGGGCAGAATGTTTCGAAGATGTTTGCATAGAGATTATTTCGCGCCAGCGGCTTTCACGACTTTACCGGCCTTACGGCGAATCACTTCATCGGAATATTTGATCCCTTTGCCTTTGTACGGTTCCGGTTTTTTGAGCGCGCGGATCGTGGCTGCGGTTTCACCGACTAACTGTTTGTCAATACCACTAACCGAGACAATGTTTTTATCAACCGCGATCGTGATTCCATCCGGAACAGCGAAGTTGATTGGGTGTGAGAAACCGAGGTTGAGCAGTAAATTCTTACCGGTCAGGGCAGCCTTAAAGCCAACTCCGTTGATCTCCAACTTCTTTTCGTATCCAGTCGTCACGCCGACAATCATGTTCGCGATCAGAACGCGAGTGAGACCCCACAGTGCACGATCATTCTGGTTGTTGGGCTGACGAACGGTGACGGTGATAGTTTCACCAATCTCAACGTTGACGCGGTCATGCAAGGCTTGCGTGAGCGTACCTTTTGGTCCGGTTACCGTTACGACGCGTTCGTCGAGTTTGACGGTCACACCGGCCGGAATCGAGATAGGAAGTTTACCAATACGGGACATGGGAGTTTAGAAAATTTCGCAAATGACTTCGCCGCCGAGTTTGGCTTTTCGAGCTTGGTCGGCCGTCATCACGCCTTTTGGCGTTGAAACGATTGCCATCCCGAGACCATTCAAGACACGCGGGAGTTCCGTTCGGCCAACGTAGACGCGGCGACCTGGTTTACTGACCCGTTTCAGGCTCTGGATAATTGGCTTTTTGCCATCATACTTTAAAAGAATCTTGAGGAACTTTTGGTGGTCCTGGCTCGCGAGACCAAGAATCCAGCCCTCTTTTTCCAGCACCTGGGCAATCGCGTATTTCAATTTTGAGTACGGCAGGACAACTTCATGCTGGCCAGCAAGTTGGGCGTTGCGGATGCGGGTGAGGAGGTCGGCGATAGGATCGGTCATAGGCATAGGATTACCAGGACGCCTTTCGGAGGCCGGGAATGTCCCCCTTGTTAGCGAGTTCACGGAAACAAATACGACAGAGTTGGAGATCGCGGATATAGCCGCGATTGCGGCCACAGCGCCAGCAGCGCCGGACGATCCGGGTCGTGTATTTCGGGCGCTTATTCGATTTGGCGATTTGTGCGGCTGTAGCCATAACGGGGACCTTGATGATTACGTAGTACTAAATGGGAATCCAAGCTGTCGAAGCAAGACTTCGGCGACAGCGCGATTCTTCGCGGTCGTGACAATCGAGACTTCTAAGCCATGGAGGTTTTCAACTTCATCGCTTCCGATTTCCGGGAAAACAATGTGTTCTTTTAATCCGAGGGTAAAGTTACCGGAAGCACCGAAGCCTTTCGGGTCAATGCCGTGGAAGTCGCGGACGCGGGCCAAGGTGACGTTGATCAGCTTATCGAGGAATTCCCACATCCGTTCACCGCGCAACGTTACCTTCGTGCCAATGATCATACCTTCACGGAGTTTGAAAGCCGAGATGGACTTTTTGGCTTTGGTTAAGACTGGTTTCTGGCCAGTGATGCGTTCAAGCGTCTTGACGGCGGCGTCCTGCATTTTTGAATCCTTCAGGTGCTTGCCGAAACCAACGTTGAGAACAATTTTCGTGACCGTCGGGACCGCCATTGGGTTCGTAAACCCATGGTCCTTTTTCAAGGCCGGAGCAACCGTATCGAGATAGCGTTGGTGGAGGCGGGAAATCATAGAGTTAGGCGGTAGCCACTGGTTCATTCGTCTTGACGCTGCGGCGGACTTTCTTGCCATCAATCATCGAGGCGCCGAGACGGCTTGGTTTACCGGTTTTGGGATCAATGAAGATAACATTCGAAAGTTTAATCGGTCCGTTGAATTCAATCCGTTGACCTTTTTCGTTCTCACGGCGAGCGCGGACATTCTTGGTCATCTGATTGACGCCCTCAACCACGACTAACCCTTGGCGCGGGAAGACCTGCGTCACCTTGCCCTTTTTTCCGGCATCTTTGCCGGTCAGGACCAGGACGGTATCGTTCGTTTTAATCTTAGGTCGGGACATAGAATTAGAGAACTTCAGGCGCGAGTGAAACAATCTTGGTAAATCCTTTGGCTTTGAGTTCGCGGGCAACCGGTCCGAAAATGCGGGTGCCTTTCGGCTCTTTCGATTTCGGATCGATGATCACGCCGGCGTTTTCGCTGAAGCGGATATAGGTCCCATCGCTCCGACGATATTCTTTGCGTTGGCGAACAATGACCATATGCACCACTTCCCCCTTCTTGACCATGCCGTGCGGGGTTGCTTCTTTGACTGAACCCGTGACGATATCGCCGAGCTGGCCGTAATGCTTTTTATAGCCACCCCAGACTCGGAAGATCGCGACGCGCTTGGCGCCCGTGTTGTCGGCTGGCTTGATGATACTGCGAAGTTGAAGCATAGATTAGGCTTTCGAGATGACGTTCCAGCGTTTGGTCGCCGACAGAGGACGCATCGCTTCAATCACGACCTTGTCGCCAACTTTGTATTCGTTCTTAGCGTCATGGGCGTGATATTTCTTGCTGACTGTGAATTGCTTGTGGTACTTCGGGTGGGAAGAAATACGATCGACACGAACCACAACCGTCTTGTCCATTTTGTCGGAGACGACGATGCCGGAGAGTTTGCGTTGTCGAACGGTGGTTGGCATACGGTTATTTGGTCGATGAGATCGTTAAGGCTTTGAGGTGAGTGAGGATGCGAGCAATATCGGTTTTTAATTCGCGAATTTCACGAACGTCTTTATGCTGACCTTGGGCGACCTTGAAACGGCGGTCGCGAAGGTTCGCACGGAGCTGGATCAGCTCACGGTTGAGTTCGGCTACGGATTTGTTCTTGATGTCGCTGAACTTCATAGGATTAGACGTGGTCACGAACAACGAATCGAGTTTTGACCGGTAGTTTATAGGCGGCGAGTTTCATTGCCTGGCGGGCCACATCTTCTTTGACCCCGTCCATTTCGAAGAGCATTGTTCCTGGCTTGACGACGGCCACATAGTGGTCGACCGCGCCTTTACCACCACCCATGCGAATTTCATTTCCCTTGAAGGTCACTGGTTTGTCCGGGAAAATCCGAATCCAGATCTTCCCACCGCGTTGAATGAAACGGGTCATGGCCCGGCGAGCTGATTCGATCTGACGCGCGGTCACCCAGCGGGCCTCCAACGACTTCAGACCATAGCTCCCAAAGGAAACGTGAAGCTTATCGGTCGCTTTTCCGCGAACACGGCCACGATGCCATTTGCGATGTTTAACTTTCTTCGGGGTCATCATACACTAGCGGGTTTCAGAGGTAGCGTTTTTAAAGACTTTGCCTTTGTAAATCCAGACCTTGATTCCAATTTTACCGTAGGTGGTCTGCGCTTCGCCACGACCGTAATCGATGTTCGCGCGGAGGGTCTGCAATGGCAGGCTGCCTTGGGACAACATTTCTGTTCGAGCAATTTCCGAACCGTTTAAGCGTCCGGCGACCATGACTTTCACTCCTTCGGCCCCGGCGTTCATGACTTGCTCAATCGTCTGTTTCAAAACCCGGCGGAATGGCAAGCGCTTTTCGATTTGTTCGGCCATGTTACCAACCATGATCTGCGCCGATAATTCCGGTTTGCTGACCTCTTGGATATTGACCTTGACGTTGTATTTGCCCTGGCCCATCAAGATATTCTTGATTCCTTTTTTCAGGAGTTCGATCCCTGCGCCACCGCGACCAATCACGACGCCTGGTTTTGAGGTATTGATAGTGATCGTCAAATTCTGCAACGAACGTTCAATTTCGACCAAAGCCACACCGGCCGCCGGTAACTTGGTTTTCAAGTACTTGCGGATCATCACATCTTGGCGGAGCAACTTCGGATATTCGCGGCTGGAGAACCATTTCGAGTTCCAATCAGTCGTGACGCCGAGGCGGAAAGCTTTTGGATGAACTTTTTGTCCCATAGAATTAGGATTCTCCTCGTCGTTGAATAGTCTTGTCTTGGGCGTCGCGTTCTTGTTCTTTCGTCGTCGCGGCCGGTTTCTTCACGGCGCGTTTCGCGACTGGACGCTTCGCTGGAGCGTGTTTGACATCGGCCGTTTCGACCTTCGTCGTGGTCGCCTTCGCTGGTTTGGCACCCTTCTTTGGCGCTGGCGTCTTGGCTTTATCTTCGAGAACGATCGTGACATGCGTCATCCGTTTCAGGATTTCCGCCGCTCGACCGAAGGCCCGGGGTCGATACCGTTTCAACTTCGGACCTTCGTTCGCCACAATCGATTTGATAACTAAATCGGCTTGGTGTAAGTGGAAATTATTTTCGGCGTTGGCGATCGCTGATTTCAAGAGCTTCGTGACCGGCAGGGTTGACGCCTTTGGTAAGACGCTGAGCTGATCAAGCGCGCGGTTAACCTCCATCCCTCGGATCAAATTAATGACCAAGCGAACTTTTCGCGGAGCGATGCGGAGATACCTCAGATGAGCGCGGACTTCCATAGATTATTTCTTAGCCTCCGGAGCGGGGGCCGCTTTAGCTGCTTCAACTTGCTTGGTTTCAAGTTCCTTTTGCATTTTTCCACCATGACGGACGAACTTCCGCGTCGGCGAGAATTCACCTAAGCGATGCCCGACCATGTTTTCAACCACCAGAACCGAGGTATGGACCCGACCGTTATGGACGCCGAAGGTAAAACCAACCATCTGCGGCGTAATCACGGAGTCACGCGACCAGGTCTTGATAACCGTCTTATCGCCAACCTTCAGCTTCCCCACTTTGAGGAGGAGCTTCGCGTCAGTGAACGGGCCTTTTTTGAGTGATCGTCCCATAGGAAATTAACGTTTGCGACGGCTGATAATTCGGGAATTCGAGTATTTCTTCTTACGGCGTGTTTTGACACCCAAGGCCTTCTTGCCCCATGGTGTTTTCGGCGCTTTCATACCGATTGGCTGGTTACCTTCACCACCACCGTGCGGGTGATCGACCGGGTTCATGGCTTTACCACGAACGGTTGGTCGCCAGCCCATCCAGCGCATCCGACCAGCTTTACCCCAACGAATGTTACCATGATCGACGTTGGAAACCTGACCGATCGAGGCTAAACAAGTCTTTTTGACTTTCCGCAGTTCGCTCGATGGCATTTTTATCAGCGCGTCTTCCCCTTCGACCGACATAATCACCGCGCCATTTCCAGCTGAGCGCACAATCGCGCCACCTTGGCTTGGGACTAATTCGATGTTGTGAATTGGAATACCGGTCGGAATGTATTGGAGCTGCGTGCGGTTACCGGTCGTGATGTCCACGCGGTTCTTCGAGCTGACGACTGTTTGCCCAACTTTCATCCCTAATGGAGCCAGAATGAAGCTCTTACCGCTATC
The DNA here is from genome assembly GCA_964349465.1 of uncultured Gammaproteobacteria bacterium. Lineage (GTDB taxonomy): Bacteria > Patescibacteriota > Patescibacteriia > SBBC01 > CAIJZX01 > CAYGGC01. The sequence continues at coordinate 57,256 of CAYGGC010000005.1, read as the reverse complement.
AGCGTATTCGATCAAAGCAATGTGGGCCGAGCGGTTTGGGTCATATTGAATCCCGAGCACAGTCGCTGGCTGGTCAAACCGGTTCTGTTTGAAGTCGACCAAGCGGTAATAGCGCTTGTTCCCACCGCCACGATGACGGACTGTGATTTTTCCTTGGGAGTTTCGTCCACCTTGGCGCTTTTTCACGTCCAACAGTTTCTTCGGAGCGTCTTGCACCCCGACCAGTTCAGCGTAGTCGTTCACCGAAGAGAGGCGACGACCGGGGCTGGTTGGTTTGTACTTGCGGACTGGCATAGCTTAGGCGGAGAACACGTCAATAGTTTTTCCCTCGGGCAGGGTCACCATCGCCTTACGGCGGCTGTTGGTCTTGCCCCAGGTGCGACCGTAGCGGACAACTTTGCCGCGGACGTTCGTCATCGTAACACTCGTTGGGCGAACGCCGTAGAGCTGGTGGACCGCGTTGCGGACATCAACCTTCGTAGCGTTCGTTTGGACTTCGAAAACGTATTGGCCAATCGCGTTGAGGCGGCTGGATTTTTCCGTCACAATTGGTCGAACAATAATGTGATTGGCTGGACCATTGACCGCTTCTTTGACGGCTGGGGCGGTTTTTTTCGCGGCTGACTTCTTCGGCGTGGTTGGTTCCTCGCTTTTCGGCGCTTCTTTCCCAGATGGCACTGCGGCGAAAGCTTTTTTCGCGGCCACGTCAGCACTCTTGGTCTTTGGGGCCGCTTTAGAGTCTTTGCCTTTCTGGCTGGAGAATCGGTCGAAAATGCTCATAGAATTATTTCCCGTAGGTTGAGGAAATCTTGTCGAGGGCGCTCTGGATCACCACTAACTGCTGATGTTTAACGATATCGAGAACGTTGAGGCTATCCGCGCGGATGAAGGTCACGCCCGGGATGTTGCGTCCGGCGCGGATCAAGGTTTGATCGGTCGCGGGCAGAATCACCAGGGACGTTTTCTGTTTCGGTAGTTTGCTCATGACCGTAGCGAAAGCTTTCGTTTTGGCTTGAGCCAATTCGATCTTATCAACCACCACTAACCGTTCCGCCATCGCTTTATCAGAGAGCGACATCAAGAGCGCTTTGCGTTTGGCTTGAATGTTCATTTTCAACGAGTAGTTGCGGTTACTGCGTGGGCCGTGAACGATACCGCCGCCTTTCCATTGCGGTGAACGGATCGAACCGTGACGCGCACGGCCGGTGCCTTTTTGCTTCCATGGCTTTTTACCACCACCACGGACTTCCCCTTTGGTCTTCGTGTGGGAGATCGCGACACGAGCGTTGGCTTGCTGGGTGACAATCGCTTGCTCAATCAACCCGCGGCTTGGTTTGACGCCAAAGATTTTCGCCGCGAGGGCGACTTTGCCGATAACTTCGCCAGTTTGGTTGTAGAGCTTTGCGTCCATAGTATTAGAGAGAGCGGACCATGACCAACCCATTACGCGCGCCAGGGACGGCGCCGCTGAGCCACAGTTCATTCGTTTCAGGATTGATCGCCATCACCTTCAAGTTTTTGACGGTGATTTGCGCGTCACCGAGGTGGCCAGCCATGCGGGTTCCCTTGACCACGTGTTGTGGGAAGGTCGCGCCACTCGAACCACGAGCGCGGAGGTTGTCTTTATGCCCGTGCGAGGCTGGACCGCCTTTGAAGTGGTAGCGCTTAACGACACCGGCAAAGCCGCGACCCTTCGAGTCGGCCGTCACCTGGACGTTATCACCGACCGCGAACGAGGCCACATCGATTTTCTTTCCGACATCAACGCCATCAACTTCGGTCGTTCGGACTTCGCGAACTTTCGCAAATAGTCCAAGCTCTTTCCATTGACCGCGTTGAGCCTTATTGATCCGGCGTTCTTTTTTCTTGCCCATCCCAATCTGCACGGCCACATACCCGTCTTTAGCGACAGTTTTCAGCGCCGTGACCGTGTTCGGTTCGGCTTTGATGACTGTCACTGGTACGACGGTTCCGTCGTCCTGGAAGACTTGGGTCATCTGCTGTTTTGTTCCGAGGATGAACTTCATGGGTGAGTAAGAATTTGATTGAGACACAAGCGCAGCGGGGTCAACATAGACCACCGCTGCGGTGTTCGATGTTGACAGTGTTCTCCGGGGATTAGTGCTTCAGTGACAGGTCTTGTCATCCGCGGAACTGCGTGTCGACGTAAATTGTGGAAGGGGTTTCTAGGATTTGATCTCGATATCGACGCCAGCTGGGAGGCTCAACGAGGTGAGCGCATCGACAGTTTTTGGAGTCGGATCGATGATATCAACTAACCGTTTGTGGGTTCGCATTTCGTACTGCTCGCGGGAGTTCTTGTGGACGAAGGACGAGCGGATGACGGTGTATTTATTCCGTTCGGTCGGCAGCGGGACTGGACCTTTGATTTTAGCGCCGGTTCGCAAGGCCGTGTCGATAATCGTTTTCGTCGATTGATCGATGATCTTGTGATCGTACGCGCGAATCTTGATCCGCAGTCGTTGGTGGACTTCGTCGTCTTTCACGGGAGTAATTGGAGTTTCAGCCATATGAGGAGCAGGGAAAGAGCGAACCGCGGGGTTACTTGATAATCTTCGTAACGGCGCCGGCGCCAACGGTGTGGCCACCTTCGCGAATCGCGAAGCGTTGCTTTTCTTCAAGCGCGACTGGCGCAATCAACTTGATGTTGATCTTGACCTGGTCGCCCGGCATAACCATTTCGGTTCCGGCCGGTAATTCCATTTCACCCGTGACATCGGTCGTGCGGATGTAGAATTGTGGCTTATAGCCTTTGAAGAATGGGGTGTGGCGTCCGCCTTCCTCTTTCGAGAGAATATAGACTTCGGCTTCAAATTCCGTGTGTGGTGTAATCGCGCCGGTCTTCGCTAAGACCTGACCGCGTTCGACGTCTTCTTTCTTGGTACCACGGAGGAGCAGACCAGCGTTGTCACCAGCCATGCCGGATTCAAGCTGTTTGTTGAACATTTCAATCCCGGTCACGACGGTCTTCGCGGTCGGTTTCAAACCAACGATTTCGACTTCGTCGTTAATCTTAATTTCACCGCGCTCAATACGACCAGTCACGACGGTTCCACGACCTTCGATCGAGAAGACGTCTTCGATTGGCATCAAGAACGGTTTGGCGGTATCGCGGGTTGGCTCTGGGATATATTCGTCGAGGGTCTTCATCAGTTCCATGATCTTGTCTTGGTACTGAGCATCCCCTTCGAGCGCTTTCAAAGCTGAACCACGGATAATCGGGGTGGTGTCGCCTGGGAATTCGTATTTCTTGAGGAGGTCGCGAATTTCTTCTTCGACCAAGTCAATCAATTCCGCATCATCAACCATGTCGCACTTGTTCAAGAAGACGACGATGTACGGCACACCAACTTGCTTCGCGAGCAGGATGTGTTCACGGGTCTGGGGCATCGGACCGTCAGCCGCAGATACGACCAAGATCGCACCGTCCATCTGGGCGGCACCGGTAATCATGTTCTTGACGTAGTCAGCGTGCCCAGGACAGTCGACGTGCGCGTAATGGCGCTTTTCGGTCTGGTATTCAACGTGGGCCGTTGCAATCGTAATCCCACGCGCCTTTTCTTCAGGGGCGTTGTCGATTTCATCGACGCCTTTGTGCTGCGCAATAAAACCCTTGTCACCAAGTGTTTTTAAGATCGCTGCCGTGAGTGTGGTCTTGCCGTGGTCGACGTGGCCGATAGTACCAACGTTGACGTGCGGTTTGGACCGGTCAAACTTGTCTGCCATAACGCGTTTTCGCTAATGAAAACTAAAATAGATACGTTGAATGCGAGGCGGATTATAGCAGAGGGTTGAATTTCGCGCAAGTCTTTACCCTATCAACAGATATATATGTATAATAAAAAGCCATATTTTGGCTAATATTAGCCTTTTTTATTCTTTTGCCTTTTCTATCTGTGGATAACTTTACCGCACCTCTTCCCAAAAACCTGAACGATCAAGCGAAAAAAGCGCTAACGAGGTCAATTGGAAGACCTGTAGATAAGTTTTTTGGCTAACTTTAGAGTAAATTCGTTCAATATCGTTGTCCGGAACGTGCGCTGAAACCGTAATGTGGTAGTGCGGTGTCGCGGCAAATTGACTGTATGGATCGGCCGATGTATCCGCCTCAACTAAACGTGGTTTCCGTAGAAAAAGGTCGTCCCGAAGGTGTCGAAAAGGTTCCTGGGTCGGCTCGAGGAAGACCACGTTTGCGCCCGGATTACGAAAACTCGACCAGGCAATAATTTGGGCGGTCGCCTGAACCGGCCGGCGCAGTTCGGCCAGCTCCCCTGGTTCAAGATCAAGGGTAAACGGTCGAACGATGGTCACATGGGGCGGTATCCACCGGCCTGACCAGGCATCGAGCTCCGTTCGTAATTGTCCAAACTCCGTCCGTAACGGTTCCGGTAAGAGGGCGGCGATCAGGTACGGCATTAGGCGGTGAGGTGAGAAATATCGTTGAGAAGTTTGACGACCGGCCGAGTGCCAGACAAGTCAACAAGGCTCACACCGGTATTGTCGTGTTTATATTTCCAGCTCCGCGTATCAACGACGCCGTGCTTGAGCCAGCTCAGGTAGGCGCGGAGCCACCCACCGTGGGTGACCGCCATGATCGTTTGACCATGCCATTGACGCATCATCGCCTCGTGCCAAAACGAGGCCCGACGGCCAACGTCCCGCAGTGACTCACCACCGCGTGGACGAAAACCTGTATGACCACCAGAATCGGCGACTGATAACGCGCCAAATTCTTCATAACTGAGGCCCGTCGTTTCCCCGGCGCTCCGTTCACGCAACAGCGCCATCGGAATCGGGTGTAAGTGGCCATGATTCCGGGCAATCGTCATCGCCGTCTGCATCGCTCGCTCAATCGGACTAGCGACGAGCATATCAATCGGCGTTTGCGAAAATCGCTCCGCCACCCGGCGAGCCTGCTCCCAGCCTTCGTCATTGAGCGGCGCGCCCTGCTCCCCTTGCATCACACGACGGACATTGTCATTGGTTTGGCCGTGGCGAACAAGGATGAGACGCATGATCGCACTATATCACAAAACACCGCAGCTTTCGAAAGCCGCGGTGTTGAGAAAACCAATTTACGCTTTCGCCTTATCGCCGATAATTGTTTCGGCCACGTTACGTGGAACTTCTTGATAGTTCGCGAATTCCATTGAGTAGGAAGCGCGGCCTTGCGTCATCGACCGCAAGCTCGTCGCATAGCCGAACATTTCACCAAGCGGCACCATTGCGTTAATAACTTTCGCTTGACCACGTTCGGTCATTTCGCTAATGAGCGCGCGTTTCGAGTTCAAGTCGCCGATGACGTCGCCCATATTCACTTCCGGCGTCGTCACTTCGACTTTCATGATCGGTTCGAGAATAACCGGTTTGGCTTTCCGACAAGCATCTTTGAAGGCCATTGACCCAGCGATTTTGAACGCCGCTTCGCTTGAGTCGACGTCGTGGGACGAACCGTCGAAGACCGTCGCTTTGATATCAACCATCGGATAGCCGGCGAGAACACCAGTATCCATCGCTTCTTTGACGCCTTTACCGATTGGCGAAATAAATTCGCGTGGAATTGCGCCGCCTTTGACTTCATCAACGAACTCAAAGCCTTTGCCGACTTCTTGGGGTTCAACTTTGATCCAGCAGTGGCCATATTGACCGCGACCACCGGACTGCTTGATGTACTTACCTTCCGCTTCGGCGCTACCAGTGATCGTTTCACGGTAGGCGACGCGCGGGCGACCAACGTTCGCTTCAACTTTGAATTCGCGCTTCATCCGATCAACAATGATGTCGAGGTGCAATTCACCCATCCCAGAGATAATTGTCTGAGCAGTTTCTTCATCTGAGCGAACCCGGAAGGTTGGATCTTCTTCAGCCAGACGGGCCAAGGCCATCCCCATTTTCTCCTGGTCTTGCTTCGTCTTCGGTTCAACCGCGATGTCGATAACCGGTTCTGGGAAGACGATATTTTCGAGTTTGACCGGGTGATCCGGATCGCAGAGCGAGTCACCGGTCACCGTCCCTTTCAAGCCGACCGCAGCGGCGATTTCACCAGCATAGACATCAGTCACGTCTTCGCGAGAGTTGGCGTGCAAGCGAACAATTCGGCCGATGCGCTCCTTATCACCGGTGGTTGTATTCAAGACGTATGACCCAGCCGAGAGGTGGCCAGCATAGACACGGAAAAAAGCGAGTTTTCCGACGAACGGATCGGTCGCAATTTTAAAGGCGAGAGCGGTAAATGGTTTGTCATCCGAAGCCGGAACGGCAATTTCTGCGTCCGTTTTTGGATCAGTTCCAGTAATCGCCGGAACATCGAGTGGACTCGGAAGATAGTCATTGACCGCGTCGAGGAGGAATTGGACGCCTTTGTTCTTCAGCGCTGAACCGCAAAGTACCGGCACGAGCGTGTTCGCGATCGTCGCTTTGCGGAGGGCGGCCTTGAGTTCTGGGATGCTCGGTTCGGTTCCAGCCAGGTACATTTCCAATAACTTATCGTCAGTTTCGCAGATCGCTTCGACGAGCTTGTGGCGATATTCTTCCACCTTGTCTTTCATATCCGCCGGTACGTCGGTCTGCTCGAATTCTTTCCCCATTTCATCCTTGTAGATTTCAGCCTTGCGTTCGAAGAGATCAATGATTCCTTGGAAGGTTTCGGCCGCGCCGATCGGTAACTGGACCGGATAGGCTCGCGTCGTCAGACGATCGTGAATGGATTTGATATCGAAATAGAAATCCGCGCCCATGCGGTCCATCTTGTTAACGAAGCAGATCCGTGGGACGTGGTATTTTTCGGCTTGGTGCCAAACTGTTTCTGATTGCGGTTCAACGCCAGCCACGCCATCAAAGACGACAACTCCGCCATCAAGAACGCGCAGAGAGCGTTGGACTTCGACGGTAAAGTCGATGTGACCTGGAGTATCAATCAAGTTGATGCGGTGATCTTTCCAGAAGCAGGTCGTCGCGGCGGCGGTAATCGTAATCCCGCGTTCTTTTTCCTGTTCCATCCAGTCCATTTCGGCCGCCCCTTCGTGGACCTCACCGATTTTATGCTTCTTTCCGGTGTAATACAAAATACGCTCCGACACCGTCGTTTTACCGGCGTCGATGTGGGCGATAATCCCGATATTTCGCGTCTGTTCTAAAGAGTATTCACGTGCCATACGGTTGTCTGCTTAGTCGTTACTGATTGCAAATAATTATTTTGAGGGTCGTTCAGTGAGATGTCCTTGCGACGGAGGGATTTCTTTTCCGTCGGTTTTTTTGGCTACTTGAGCCGCGACTTCACGGTTAGTCATCAAAATTTTTTCTAACGATGATTGGAGCTTGGTGAGTGTCGACTGCCAAATATCCATCGAAACCTCTTCCGGGTACCGCGTATCGAGTTTGCTGGACGATAATTCTTCAGTCGAACCGAGCAATCGAATTTTTAAACTATCAAGCTGCCAAAGCGCTTTTGGTTGATCGGCAACTGGCAAATCCGCGATCGAGTCTTGTGTTTTAAGAAAAAGATTTTCGGATAGTAATTTTACACGGAGACATTCGCGAAGCATTTCAGCGGCCGGGGTCGATGGATCGACGGGTTCTTTTTTCTCACCCAACGGATGTTTCTCAATCAAGATATCGGCCCGTGTATGAAGACTATCTTCTCGCTCAACTGCGCCGGCCAGTTCTTGTTCGACGTTCTGATCAAAAGCCGTGGTCGTGCTAATCTTTTCGCGCAGCTCGTCGCGTTGCGCCTCAAGCGTTGCTCTCTCAGCTGGGTCAACATCGCCCGTTAAAAGTTTCAGGGTGTTGCTGTATTCATCAAGCACGGCGTCTAATGGCGATGTAGGTTGATGCTCCACCGTTTCGGCATACGCCTCCATGTGGTCAACCGCCGCCTCAACCGTAGGGTCAAAGTTTACGGCACTCGAAAATTCTTTTCGTTCTGGACTCGTGGAAAAATTTTCCTGATCGGGGATGTTGCGAGGTATTTCGCCCATATTATTTGCTGACAAGGTCGATCAACTGTTGTAATGAAATTTTGGTCGTGGGCAGACCACTGGCCGGATCGTTGCTCGCGACGAGGATTTTTTTGCTTTGATGGAGAAACCAAGCGCCAGGTTCAATTTTTTCGACGTCCGCAAAGATATCGGTCAGATCGACATTGCTCGTCGCCGGAGCACGAAAATCACCAAAATCTTTCGTTGGATCCTTCTGAACCCGGAGAACAAACCCTTGGTGGTAGGCGAAGGCGTCACTGGCTTTAAATTGGCTGGTCAGGGCGACCGCTTTCCCCCACTTCGAGTCAAATTCAATCCGTTGGTCCCAGTCGGCCAGAAATTGCGCCCGGGCATTCAGGTTCGCCATGACCGCGTCGATAATCTGATGACCAAACGTAATAATCGCCTGATCGTTATTCATGACGAGATAGTGGCCCCGAAGAATCGCTGGGATTGAAAAGCTTGTATACGCCGGATCGTTCGTTTCCCACATCCCGGTGTCTTCCTGATGAGCGTAATGGACAAGCCACTCGAGGGCTTTATCCTCGTGAGCTTCGTTCGGGATCAACCCGCGGTGCATCAAGTCTTCAAAAACCAGCTTCGTTGCTGATTGACCGACTTTTAAACCATGTTCATCATATTTTCCCCGCCCAACACCGAGTCCGACGTACTGTTCCCCCTTCGGCATATCGCCACCAGTGGGATTGAGCGCAATAAAAACATAGTCACAGTTCGTATAGGCTGGATCAAATGTTTCTAACAACCAACTCGCCACCACCTCGTCGAGGTGGGGCTTGCGGTGGGTGACGATCGTTCGTCGGCCGTCGGGGTCAGACATCGCACTTTGCAGGGTTAGGCAAAGTGAGCAAAGGCGCGGTTCGCCTCGGCCATGCGGTGGACGTCCTGACGCTTCTTAATCGCGTCGCCTTGGTTCTGCGAGGCGAGAAGAAGTTCTTCGGCTAATTTTTCAGCCATCCCTTTCCCTTTCTTCGCGCGGGAGGCACCGAGGATCCAGCGGAACGCTAAGCCTTGGCGGCGCTTTGGAGTAACTTCAATCGGCACTTGGTAGTTCGAACCACCAACGCGACGTGACTTCACTTCGACAATCGGGGCGACGTTCTTTAAGGCCGCTTCAAAAACCGCCAATGGCGCTTGCTTGGTTTTTTCTTCAATGATGGCCATGCTGCCGTAGACGATTTTACGGGCGGTTGTCTTCTTACCACGTTCCATCACCATATTGATGAACTTGGCTAAGACCACCGATTGGAATTTCGGATCAGGGGCGATAACACGGACTGGGGCTTGTTTGCTGCGCATAGGATTATGACTTGGCGGACGGACGCTTCGCGCCGTAGAGTGAACGACCCTGGCGTCGGTCTTGGACACCTTGGGTGTCGTAGACGCCGCGGACGATGTGATAACGAACACCTGGGAGATCTTTAACACGACCACCGCGGATCATGACGATCGAGTGTTCTTGGAGATTGTGGCCAACACCTGGAATATACGCGGTAACTTCTTGGCCGTTTGAAAGTCGAACACGAGCGATTTTCCGCAAAGCCGAGTTTGGCTTCTTTGGAGTTGTCGTCGTCACCTTCACGCACACGCCACGTTTAAACGGACTACCCTTCGGCAGGTACGTGCGCTTGCGCTGAACCACATTCATAATGGACTCCAGGGCTGGAGTTTTGGATTTCTTCGGTGTAACTTGGCGTCCTTTGCGGACGAGCTGACTAATCGTTGGCATAGTTTGGATAAAGAGGTCGCACGGGTTGGGACGCGTGGGACAGAAAAATCGCTACCGAGTGAGCGACGATTGACGATGAAACCGGGTTAGACTCTACCATGACACCTTGAGCCTGTCAAATATGGCTGAGCTAGAAAAGCCGGCCTAGCCCGACCACAGTCAGGATCAGGTGAATCCCGCCAAAAATAACGGTACTGACTAGGCCCCGCATGCCAATAATCAGGAACAGCAGGATCATCCAGCCGTACTGGTGCAAGACGCGAACCGCTTGGTTATCAGGCCCAAAAATGGCTTCGAGGAAATGAGACCCGTCCAAGGGCGGAACCGGAATCAGGTTAAAGACCGCTAGGCCAGCGTTCAGAATCGTCAGGTACGAGAGGAAGACAATTAACAGGTTAGATCCACCCAAAACGGGCTCGAGCGCCAAAAAGGCGTAGCCGGCAATTGTGGCAAAGAGGATGTTTGAAATTGGACCCGCAACGGCGACCAACACGCCTCCCCAACGCCGATATCGAAGGTTATAGGGATTAAACGGCGCCGGCTTCCCCCAGCCAATCCCGACTCCGGAAAAAATACTCATGACCATAAACAAGGTCCCGAGCGGGTCGAGATGACGAATCGGATTTAAGGTTAACCGGCCAAGCATCTTCCCGGTCTGATCGCCTTGGAGATAGGCCGAAAAAACGTGGGAAAATTCGTGTATCCCGACCGAGAGGATTAGGGCCAGGAGTTGGATAACGAGGTAAATAGGGTTGTCAGTCACAGCAGAGGTTCTTGCAATAAATCAATGGTTGTGGTAGTATAGCGCAGCTCTGGTCTTTGTTGTAGTCATTCACTTTTTTCACATCTATGGCACGCGCCTGCACGATCTGCGGCCGGGGAGCAATGAACAGCTTCACCCGCAGCCACTCGAACATCGCCACCAAGAAGAAACAGCACGTCAATTTGCAGACCGTTCTCAAGAACGGCGCCCGGGTCAAGGCCTGCGCGAACTGTATTCGGACGGAATCCAAAAAGCTGGCGAAAGCAACGGCCTAACCGCCGTTCTCACCAAGGCCCGCCACTAGCGGGTTTTTTGGTATGAAAAAAACCACCCTCGTTATTGGGTGGCGCCTGACGGCTTGATCGGAAGAACTTCGCCGTGGAAGAGCATCAGCATCGCGTTGGTAGTGGTGAAGTCAGTCGGAATTCCGTTCAGGGCGATGCTAGCATTATTGTAACGCCGATCGTTGGTCACCTCGGGCCCGAACCAGTCAGGCGGCTGGAAAGCCACAGCGTCTTCTTCGCTTTTGAATTCGACCTCGATCATCATCAACGGTCGATGTGACTGGAAGATGTGCAACTCAATCCAACGAAGGTCGTACAATTCGTAGTAGACCCGCTTGATAACCTGGTCGCCAATATGACGGGCCAGTCCCTGAGCAAACTCTTCGACGGAGAGAGGTGTTTCGGTCTCGATTCGCGTCAGACCACTTCCCTGTTTACGACATCGCAGATAACTCACGTTTCCTTCAGGCGTGAGACGATACCGCACCCGCTCTTCGATGCCGGACGTCTCGTCAATCCACACGTAGGCCTGCTGGGTATAGTACGACGGGTGCAAGACGAAGTCGGGGGGGAGTTGCGTCAGCATGAATCGGCGCTCGATTTCTGTCGGCATAATTCCCTCCATGGGAGCACTCGGGCAATTGAAAAAAGTACTTCCTGGTCGCATCCTCTCTTTACCACAACCAAGCCGCCGGGTCAACCCCGGCGGCATACGTATTCTCAATTATTTTTCTTCGACGACCGGCGTGACTTTTTCCCACATCTCTTCGCCCTCAAGAAACTCGTCATGCTGACCATTTGGCGTGCCGCTCAAGCATGACATACATTCGCCAAACTGTTCACCGGGTTCATACTTTTTTTTGAAACCACACGGGACGCAAACATACTCACCCGCCGCCGGTACGACCTCGCCTTTACTAAACTGTTTGTCCATTAACGTATTTGTGTCGTCCATAAAAAATGTTTACGTTGATAGTATTTTTTTACTCGGTACTCTCTTGCCTTGCAGCCATAGTAGCATACTGCTGAGGAAAGTTAAAAATATCACCATTGATACTTGACCATACGCTGTACCACCGAGATGGAACAATCGTAAAATCACTGCCGCGCTTAACATAAACGTTTGCAGTCGCAGCCAGAACAGTAGGGAATTTTTTTGCCATGTTTGTTGAAACGTCTTCAGAGCGATAGTAGTTAAACTGACATCTACGAGTATCCAAATACCAGACACCGGCTGCGGTAGAGGGCTACTCGAATACGCCGTGAAGATTGGATTTGGGAAAGCCGACAGCGGGCTAAAAAGCGCAGCGAGCCCCTGTATCAAGAGCAAGTAGAAAACTATTGCTTGTACCAGCCGGATCAATGCCCAATAATGGTTTCGAAAAAAATTAATGATATTTGGCAACAGAAAAAATGTTGCTTTGCCGTTGCGTGAACCACCATCTTTATGCGTAACATCTTCTGTATTCATGGTAACACTTTCAAAGAAATTTAAATAAATTGTTGGATGAGTTTTGGTCCCGGAATCGTATGGCGATCAGCGACTTTCGAAGCCGCGAAGGATTCTGGTTTTGTTTTGGCCGAGTAGCCGTAGGCAACAATCATTCCAACCAGTTCTTGAATCATTTCACGGGTTGGTCCGAATTCACCGATGTCAACATGAATCTCAATATTCTGTTGGTCGATGACGTTGTGACCAACCGCGCGTTCGAGCAGTTGTGCGGTGCTAATCGACGCGAGGGCCTCGGCGTACATCCGATCGCGTAAATTTTGAAGCTTGTGTGTCAATGTCCGTTGCCAAAAATAAATCCCACCGTTCCCAACCCGATGCAGAACGATGGCCGTGACGAGGTAGACTTCGCCCCGACTATTTGGCAAAGAATCTGTCCCGATAATCAGCTGGTATTCTTTCTCAGTATTCGCCGCAATAAACTCCTTAATACACGAAACTAAGCCATCCGGTGAAATATGACCTAGACTTGGGCTATTGAATTTTTCGAGCGTCGCTGGCATAGATCGCTCCTTCTCCCTCCGGGTAACGGTGGAACCGCTAAAGCCAGGGTTCCTCGAGATCGAAGTATAGTCTATTCCGCTTACTTCAGCAACATGCCATCGCCAAAGGAAAAGAACCCAAATTTCTGCTTGATCGCGAAGCGATAGAGTGCAAATAAGCGTTCGCGGCCAACCAATGCGGCCACCAACATCAGCAAACTTGATTTCGGAACATGAAAATTCGTGATTAAGCTATCAACAAATTTCCAGCGATATCCGGGTTGAATAAAGAGCTGGGTTGATGACCGTCCCGCGACGAGGCGGCCGCGGCGCGAGGCTGATTCTAGAGTTCTCGCCGCGGTCGTCCCAACGGCAATAATAGGGCGGCCAGATTGTTTGTACCGATTCAATCGCGCCGCGGCCGCCGTCGAAATTTCATATTCTTCACGATGAAGCTTCTTGGTTTTCAAATGTTTATCGGTCAACGATGCAAAGGTTCCTAGGCCAACATGCAGTGTCACGTATTCCATCGTGATACCCTGTTGTGTAAGTCGTGTGAGGAGGCGTTTGGTAAAATGTAATGACGCAGTTGGCGCCGCGGCCGAACCAGATTTTTTTGAAAAAACTGTCTGGTACATTTCCCGCCGCTTAGCCTCGGTTAACGGCGAGTGACGTAAATACGGTGGCAATGGGGTTGTGCCATAGCGCTCGAGAATCCCAAGAAAATTTTTTACCAACCCTAATGGTCGGAGAGAATATGCACTTCCCTCGTGCGCAAAAACCCGTAGCGTCGTCTTCGCTGGCCCCATCAACTCCCAACCAATCTCCAGTCGTCGATCGGCCAACATCGTGATCGTTGTTGCGGTATGAGAAAGATACAATAACGTCACCTTCCCACCCGTCGGCTTGGTGAAGGTAATCCGCGCCGGAATAACTTTCGTATCGTTCATGACCAGCACGGCATTTTTCGGCAACCACTCCCCGAGTTGACGAAATGTCGTTGTCGCAATTTCGTGCGTCGCTCGATCAAAGACTAACAACTTCGCGCTATCGCGTGGCACAGCTGGACGCAACGCAATTCGTTCCGCCGGCAACTGATAATCATATTCTTGCAGTAATCGTTCGAGCGCGGTCACAACTTCCCCTGCGTGATGAGTTTTCGATAGTGTTCAACCAGCGTTTGGAAATACCAGATGTTATGAAAGGTCACGAGGCGCATGGCGGTCATTTCTTTCGCCTTAAAGAGATGAGCAATGTAACTCCGTGAATAGTTTTTACAGGTCATGCACGCACACTGTGGGTCAATCGGTTTACGATCATTGAGCATCACCTGTTTTGTTACATCAAGCTTTCCGCGACTGGTAAAGGCCGTGCCGTGCCGAGCATAATGGGTCGGCGCAATACAATCGAACGTATCAACACCAGCTTTGATGATATACGGAATATCGTCGGGGTGACCGATGCCGAGTAAGTGACGTGGTTTGGCTTCCGGTAGAATGTCATTCACCCAGCCCACCATCTTTGCCATCCCGGATTTATCACTGCCAAATTCCCCGCCGATCGCAAACCCATCGAACGGCATTGCGCCGATCACTCGCGCACTATGTTGCCGAAGGTCTTTATGGTTGCCACCTTGGACAATCCCATAGAGCGCTTGCTTCGTTCGGTGCGCTTTCAGGCACGCGGCCGCCCAACGATGGGTCCGTTCAACCGACTCGATTAAGTATTCCTTCGTCGCGACTGGTGGCGGACATTCATCAAAAGCGAGAATAATATCAGCGCCAAGCTGTTCCTGAATCTTGATCGATTCTTTCGGACCGATAAAAAGTTTTCGGCCGTCGACTGGCGAGCGAAACCAAACACCCTGCTCAGTAATTTTTATGTTATTCGGTTGCTTTCCGTGCGCGACTGACTTTCCGCCATCCCACTTCACGGTTTTCCCTAAACCTAAATCACGACCGAAGCCGAGACTAAACACTTGAAAACCGGCCGAGTCGGTCATGATCGGTTTCGGCCAGTTCATGAATTTGTGCAGCCCACCGTTCTTTTTCACAATCGCTTCGCCTGGTTTGAGATGAAGGTGAAAGGTATTGGAAATGAGGAGCTGCGTTTTTGTCGCGACGACATCTTCAGCCGTCATTGTTTTTATTACGCCTTGAGTCGCCACCGGAACCATCACCGGAGTTTGGACAACGCCATGTGGAGTCTTCAGCACTCCGAGTCGGGCACGACTTTTCGTTGATCGCTTGGTGATGGAAAATTTGATCATGAGCAAGAGTCTACCCGATTTCTAAGGCTTTTGTCCACAAAATCTGGTGGGCCATTTCATTCGGTCCTTGGGGATCAGAAAAAAGCCAGGTTATGGCCGCTGGCTGTTTCACGGTACTCTTCGGCTCGCCTAACCCGCGCCATACCCGCTGGGCCACCGGTTCAGCCGAGTCAATAATCATCATGTCTGGCATGAGTTGTTGTAACTTGCGCTTGAGAAAAGGAAAATGTGTACAAGCCAACACAAGGGTATCGGCGCCACTCGCTACGATGTCCGCCGCGTCAGCTGATAAAATGTCATCGTCAATCTTGCTCTCCTCAACCATTCGCACCCACTCTGGTTTTGGTAGATCAAGAACCTCGACGCCAGCGGCCCAGGTGTTTTTTAACGCCTGATAGGAATCACTTTGTAAGGTAGCGGTCGTGGCGACAACAATAATTTTTTTCTTATTACTGACAATAACGGCTGGCTTGACGGCTGGTTCGACTCCAACAACAATCATAGTCGGAAATTTTTCCCGTATTTTCACGATGGAAGTCGAGGTCGCGGTATTGCAGGCAATGACGATTACCGCGGGTTTGTATGTTAAAAGTTTTTCAATCGCCCCAGAGCTCAATGCAAATATTTCGTCGGTAGATCGTGATCCGTACGGCGCGTTCGCGGTATCGCCAAAATACACATACGACGCGTCCGGAATTTTCTTAACCAAAGAAGCCAGGATCGTCATTCCGCCTACACCTGAGTCAAACACCGCGATGGTCGGCCGCTGTGACGCCTCCATACGCGTTACCGAGCGCGACGCTGATGTGGGCCACCGCTCCGGTGCGCCCGCCGGCGGAACTGGCGCCCGAGCCGACCATCATTCGGTACCACCATCGTCGGTTGTTCCATCATTCGCGGCGCCGGTAGGTCCGACGGCAATGGTTTCATTTTGAGCGAGGACCGAATCAGTCGTTCGATGTCCTGCACGTCGCGACGCTGGTCAGGCTGGGCAAAGGAAATCGCCGTGCCGGCTAGGCCCGCTCGGCCGGTCCGGCCAATGCGATGGACATAATCCTCGGCGTGGCTTGGCAAGTCAAAGTTAATCACGACTTCGATTCCGGTCACGTCAATCCCCCGCGCGGCAATATCGGTCGCGACCAGGACGCGATACTTTCCCGATTTGAATCCGCTGAGCGCTTCACGTCGCTGGGCGAGGCTTCGGTCTGAGTGAATGTCCGCCGCCGTGTGACCCATTGTTTTTAACTGCCGAGCAATTTTTTTTGCGCCGTGCTTTGTTCGACTAAAGACCAGAATTGAGCCCCGATATTCGCCAAGAAGTTTTTCCAGCAATCGTAGTTTCGACTCCTTTGGCACCACAAAAAGTTCTTGAGTGACATTCGCGGCCGTCGTTCCCGCTCGCGCAATTTCAACACGCACCGGCAAGGCCATGTGTTTCGAGGCAATCCGGACGATATCATCAGGCATCGTCGCCGAAAATAACATGGTTTGTCGTTCTTTCGGCACCGCGGTTAAAATTCGGTTGATCTGGGGAGCAAAGCCCATATCGAGCATCCGATCAGCTTCATCAAGAATCAAAATCTTGACGTCATTGAGCGTCAGGGTTTTTTGTTCGAGATGATCAATCAGTCGACCGGGCGTAACAATAATGACATGAGGATTTTTCCGCAAGGCTTGAAGCTGTGGTTGCATGGATTGTCCGCCGATTAGAACCGCTGTCCGCAAGCCAATTCCTTTGCCAATTTTATGGAGCGATTCTTCAACCTGGAGGGCGAGTTCGCGCGTCGGGAGCACAACTAAACCACGCCCTTTGACTTGGGCGAGACGTTGGATCATCGGAATACCGAAGGCGAGGGTTTTCCCTGTCCCAGTCTGGGCGATCCCGATCATATCCTTCCCCTCGATCGCGATCGGAATGGACTGATGTTGAATCGGAGTTGGCGTAACGTAACCAGCCCGTTGAATGGCTTCAAACAGATTGGGCGCGATACCGAGGCCAGCGAAGGTCGGCGTTTCTGGGATTGTATTTTGCACGAAGAGAGTCTACCAGATTCGCCCGTTTTTGTCACGTCTGGCCGTGATCATCTACGGCGGTCTACCGCTGATATGAATTTACAAATATTTTTGACTGAATCGATACGCTCCGATAATTCCGAACACTCCGCCGATCGTTGAAAAAATAATACTGGTAAACGAAAAAGCTGAAACGCCCCAGATTAGCGGCACGAGACCACCCAGTGTCGAACCTACGCCCGCCCCAAGCCATACCAATTGCTTCATGGGAGCTAGGTATTTTTCTGCACAATAAACATGATCGTCAAGACGGCCAGCAACTCGACGACTAACCAACCAATCGTCGCCATCACCATGGTCACACCTTCTTTCTTCTGGCCATTGAGAAACAGCATGACGGGGTACCCAAACACGAGCGAACCAACGGTCGCGGCTGAAATACACGCCAGGAGCAATACGGTAATGACCGTGAAGATGGTGTCTTCCTTGCCAAACCAAGCGCTTCCATTGTGCATGATGGTCGCGACAAACGCCACATACACGAGGACCCCAAGGGAATGAAGGAGACTACGGAGCGGTATAGATTTCGGCATAAAAAAATTATTTCTGCTTACGAAGCCCCATGATTGACCCTTCACCCAGCGAATCAACCACTCTGTTCTTATTGAGAATGATTCTCAATAGGGGCAAATGAGACGAGTGGTATTGAGCATTCTTTTCTCAGTCGGAGTTGTGGGATTTGCGCCCGTAGGTTGTGGTGGCGAGTCGGGGTAGCGGGACTTGAACCCACGACCTCTTGCACCCCATGCAAGCGCGCTACCAACTGCGCTATACCCCGTCTCGCCACCCCAGGATGTTTCTCGTTGAACGACAATACAATCCACCATTTCTGCCTCGGGTTAGTGTAGCGCCCGTGACTTGAATGTGCAAGAACCACATTACAACCCTTGACATTTCTGTAACTTTGTGATAAGACATGAGCGATACACGCGGCCCGAACTTTCTGGAGGATCACATGAGCCCAGGACGTATCACCCGGATCAATCACTTGCTTCTCGCTCGGTCAAAACGGCAGCTTTCCAACAAGGAGTACGAGGAGCTGACCAAGCTTCTGCTCGCGCTCCTCACGGAGAAGAACAGATCCACCGCTCCGCTGATGGTCACCGCCGAATGCCCACCTGACGGCGTCGACGAATTCGGCCCCGCTGGTGGCTCCGCGCGGACCAAGCGCCCGCTGTAGCTTCACAGCACCTTCACCATCAACCACAAACCCCCTTGCCGCCGCATGCAGCGTCCTGCATGTGCGCGACAACCTGTGGTCGTTGGGACGCCAACGGCGCCTGCGTACTCCCAGCAAGGAGTAGGAAGGAGCCGATAATGGACATCGCCATCGTCATGGTACTGCTCGATCTGCTGTGGTGGATCCGGCGGTAACATGAATCGCCCTCCCGGTCTGTACGACGGGAGGTTTTTTGTTGTGACTTCTCACACGTTGTGCGGATCGATAGCCCCCGACCGTACCGCGTCCTTTACGTATGTATGCGGGCTTGATTCCCGAAACCAGACAATGGTTCGAGACTGCTGCGACACCGTTCAGCGACTCACGTGAAGCAGCCGAGTGTGAAGAAGCAGTGTGTTGGCCGCCGGGTGCATTAGAGTCATGTCCCACGGGAGATGACGATTCAACGCCCCAAGGACGATGTATAAGAACAACGATACTGATCGGGAGCAGAAATAGTATACCCCGTTTTAAAATAGAAAAAAACTCCCGTTATTTGGGGAGTTTGGAAAGAGCTCAATCTCTAGCCCTGGTCGACGCTGATAGACAAATGAAACATCCCGCCGATCCATCCTCAAGACCGTGGATCAGCCTTGCGTCCGAGTCACCCAAAAGGCGATCACGATCGCTACAAAGAGCGCCCAGACCAGGAACCATCGCAGGTTTGACGAGCACAAGCAATGCTTGCGCTTCTGGTGACAGATCTGACACAGCTCGTTTCGAGGTACTCTCGCCACGACGAGTCCTTTCGATTGAGGGTAGAACGAACAGCCGAAGGCCGTTTGTCTTTACTGGATTTTCTGCACGTTGTCAACCGGGGACGGTTAAAAAAACTGCCTGGGTTTAGGCAGTTGGTGGAACCCTTTCTTCCGGCGGATGCCGCCGGGCATAGGTTTGCCACCAGTCGGTGGAAACTGGCTGGCCGTTCGCGGCGAGAGCAAACAAGACGCTGTTCCAA
This sequence comes from uncultured Gammaproteobacteria bacterium, assembly GCA_964349465.1. Lineage (GTDB taxonomy): Bacteria > Patescibacteriota > Patescibacteriia > SBBC01 > CAIJZX01 > CAYGGC01. Next base: position 37,954 of record CAYGGC010000005.1, on the reverse strand, counting down.
TCATCCGAGGTCGGACGAATCATCCGGCGACAGCTCGCGCAGGTTTCCGGAATGAAACCGGGAACTGGCTGACCCCCTGGTCCGGCGTCGATCGTCGGCGTGACGGTGTTGTGATGCTGACAATTCAGGCAAACGAGCGTGAGCATCGATGACATACTACCTCCTAAGCTTAACCGGTTAGGCCCGCTGGCGAACCCGACTGGCCGGTACGAGCTGGCGCCGAACTTCGGCGGGAATGCGTCGTGGCGAACGATGGGTGTGAGTGTAGCGCTGGA
>CAYGGC010000005.1:0-37579 GCA_964349465.1 uncultured Gammaproteobacteria bacterium | reverse complement strand
CGAACTTCGGCGGGAATGCGTCGTGGCGAACGATGGGTGTGAGTGTAGCGCTGGATGACCGTCGTCAGGTGGCTGTGAAGCTTGTCCTCCACTTCCTCCCAACACAAGGCGGTGCGAGAACGATCAATCGTCCGTAGACGATTGATGAGCTGCCGCTGATTCGTCTTCGGCATCGCCAGCCTGGTCAGTTCTTTGACCACGAGCAGTATATCTTCCGACTCTTCCAAGTTGGGTCGACCACGATCGATGTATTCTTCGAGCAGGTAGACCAGAAACCGGGCACCAACCATCTTGCCCTGATAGTCGGTCGTCAAACGCGGACGGGGCATTGTATACCTCCCTAGATGAATGCCAATGAGCGGGAAAAATATAGACTACGCCTCGAATATCCCCCTGTCAACCAAAAGAAGAAAGCCCAGGATATAACTCCAAGGCCTTCATTGTTTCGCGCCCCTACCGGGGCAGGAAGCGCGCCGCGCCACTTAAAACTATCCCTAAGCCGAGAACCAAGGGAAGCAGTGCAAACGGTCCGAACTTGCGTCCGGAAAACGCGGTCAAAACGAGGAACGCTCCAATCACCATCATGCCATAAGAATGGATGAACGCCTTCAAGGGCGCAAGGTACGGAGCCGTGTCCAGGGTAAGATTGAACATAGCCTTGGTGGGCTAGTGGATAAGTTTTCAGTTGTCGAGGTGCAAACGAACGATCTACCTTCACCGTAGCTGTTTTTTGGTCTTTGTCAAGTCCCCGAAAAAAACAACGGCCGATACGGCCGTTGTTGGGTCCGAGGTAATTTACCGGCTCGGTTCGAACAGGTGAAGATTTTCGGTCTTGTCGTACCCAAAGAGTTCGTCGGGCTTGAAGAAGCGTTCGATTTCAGCGGCGGCAGTTTCTAACGCATCGGACGCATGAATCATATTGTGCGACGGTTCAATCGAGAAATCGCCGCGAATCGTCCCTGGCGCCGCTTCGTGACCTTTCGTCGGACCAACCATTGTTCGCACCACGCCTACGGCTTGCGGTCCGCTCCAAACCATTGCGATCACCGGCGAGCTTTGCATGAAATCTTTGAGGGAAGCAAAGAAAGGTTTATCGACGTGATGAGCGTAATGCTCTTTTAAAATTTCGTCGGTGAGCTGCGTCATTTTCATCGCCACCAGTTGTAACCCTTTGCGCTCAAAGCGATGGATAATTTCGCCAATATAGCCACGTTGAACGGCGTCAGGTTTCACTAGTACTACGGTGCGTTCAATCGTCGGCATAGGGTTTAGGAAGAAATTTTTAAAACTTCACGAATTTTGGTCACGACTTCAGCCGGCGTATGATTCGCTTTGACAAAGTAATCGGCCGCTCCGAGTTCTTTGCCTTTTTTAATATCTTCGTCCTGTCCAAGGTTTGTTAGCAATATCACCGGCACATCTTTCACGCTTGGGTCTTCTTTGAGTTGCTTTAACACAGCGAAACCATCGAGCTTCGGCATAATCACATCCAACAGAATAATATCCGGCTGTACTTCCTTCGCGAGAGCAAGTCCAGCCGCGCCGTCATAGGCTTTGCTCGTTTCAAACCCTTCCATTGCAAACTTCGTGGCATACATATCTGCCAACATTTTTTCATCCTCGACGAGTACGACTTTGTGCGTTGTGGTAGCCATAGACGGAATTATAGCAGAATTCTCAACAAAAATCAAGCCGCCGCGATTCGGGTATGCCAATCCGTCGCGCGTTGATAGGCGCCGGCGGTTCGGAAAATCGTCGCTTCGTCCCACTCCCGCGCCATCAGTTGCATACCAACTGGTAAACCGTTCACAAAACCAGCCGGCAACGACATGGCGGGAATATTCGCTAGATTGGCCGGAATAGTTAAGAGATCGGCGAGGTACATTTGCAATGGATCCTTGGTTTTATCACCAAACGGGAACGGTAAAATTGGGGACGTCGGGGTCAAGAGAACGTCAACCGAATCAAAAACCTGGTGAAACTCTTCACGCAGGACCGCCCGGACGCGGTTCGCTTGATGATAGTAGGCATCAGAATAGCCAGACGATAACGCGAATGTGCCAAGAATAATCCGGCGTTTCACTTCAGGACCAAAGCCAGCATCGCGAGATCGTCGATACACGTCACCTAGTGAATTCCCGGATCGGTCGGATAAACCATACCGAATACCGTCGAACCGGGCAAGGTTTGAACTCGCTTCAGCCGGTAAAATAATGTAATACGTCGCGAGGGCTTGCGGCGCGTGCGGCACCGAAACATCAACAAGTGTCGCGCCTTGTTTTTCTAGTTCTTTAGCAGCGGACATAACGGTGGCTGCGACCGCAGGATCAACACCCTCAACAAAAAATTCTTTCGGGATACCAACACGCAATCCGGTTAGTGGCTGAGTCATTGCGTCAGCTAGATGGTCAAGATGTTTCGGGCTCGATGTCGCGTCGTTGTCGTCATGACCAGCCATGGCGGTGTACACCACAGCCGCATCTTCCACCGTCCGGGTAAATGGCCCAATCTGATCGAGCGATGAGGCGAGTGCGATTAACCCATACCGCGACACGCGTCCGTACGTCGGTTTAAAACCAACCAAGTTCGTAAACGACGCCGGCTGACGAATTGAGCCGCCGGTGTCCGATCCGAGAGCGGCCATCGCCATCCCAGCCGCGACCGCGACCGCTGAACCACCCGATGAACCGCCCGGAACGAGTTCGGGATTCCAGGGATTGCGCGAAGGACCGAACGCCGAGTTCTCGGTCGATGAACCCATCGCGAATTCGTCCAAATTTGTTTTTCCGATTACCACTGCCCCGGCGGCCTGAAGTCGAGTAACGGCGGTGCCGGTATAGGTCCCCTGATACGGCTCGAGAATTTTCGAGGCGGCGGTCGTCCGCTCACCAGTCATGACCAGGTTATCCTTCAAAGCAATCGGGATGCCTTCAAGCGGCCGAAGCTCTTCGCCGGCGGCTAGCCGTCGGTCAGTCGCTTCCGCCTCGACAACGACGTTGTCACGCACAGCTAAGAACGCGTTAAGAGCGGGATTTTTTTTCGTAATAGTAGCGAGCGCGTCGGTTGCAATTTCACGCGCTGAGAATTTTTTTTCCTTCAGCCCGGCGTGTATGCTGGCAATGGTGTGCTTACGAAAATCCATACAACAATTACATCACCGGCGGTACCCGCCAAAAATCCTGAACCCGTTCAGGGGCCTGACCTAAAATAGCCTCGCGATGGTCGGACGGGCGAACCTCATCGGCGCGTGGGGCCGGTGGTTGCATGCGCCCAACTGGCGGCGCGTCAACCATGACCTGCTCGAGGGCGCCGACATAGTCGACAATAGCTGGCAGCTGCGTGGCAAATGCAACCTGTTCGTCTGGACGAAGTTCGATCCGAGCTAACTCCCCTAAGGCAGCGACGGAGGACTGGTCAATTTTCATGGGCTCAGCGTACCATTCTTTCCGAAGATATTCAACTCAGTCGTCGAAGGAACTCCGCCTCGGAAAGGATTGGGATCTTGAGTTGTTTGGCTTTGGCTGCTTTCGAGCCAGGCGCCTCGCCCACCACCACGGCGGATGTTTTTGCGCTCACTGACGAACTCACTGAACCACCGGCAGCTCGGATTTTTTCATGAGCCTCTTCCCGAGACATCGTCGCAAGACTACCGGTCACCACGAAAGATTGGCCAGCCAGTTTTTGGGTTCCGGTTGTTGCGGGACGCTGAATAGTCAGAGCTTTTGTTAGCCGTTGCAGGAGGGTTTGATGTTCTTTGTCTGATAGCCACGTCGACAAGCTCGCCGCTACGACCGGTCCAACATTTGGCACCTGGGCAATCTCCTCTCGACGAGCGTGACGCAAACGATCGAGACGAGAAAAATGATGAGCGAGGTCAACCGCGGTTTGCTCCCCGACATGACGAACGCCCAGAGCAAAAATCAACCGCGCCAAGGTGATGCGACGCGCCGCGGAAATTCCAGTGATTAATTTTGTGGCTTTCGTCTCCGCAAAGAGCGGCAACCCAATCAACTGCTCCGCGGTCAAGGAAAAAAAATCCGCCGGTGTATGGACCAAGCCTTCTTCAATTAAAACATCAACCGTGCTCGGCCCCAAGCCGGTGATGTCAAAAGCTTTTTTTGAGACAAAATGGTACAGGTTTTCACGACGGCGCGCGAGGCATGCTTGGTTCGGGCAATACGTAATCGCTTCACCGGCAAGGCGCTGGACGTTCGTCTGACAGACCGGACAGGTTGACGGCATGTGCCAAGCCCGAGCCGACCGTGGCCGAAGTTTCGGAACAACGTTAAGCACCTCAGGGATAATGTCGCCGGCTTTTTGGATAATGACCGTGTCACCAATGCGTACATCAAGGCGGGCAACTTCATCGGCATTATGCAGGGTCGCGCGACTAACGGTCGTCCCGGCGACACTGACTGGCTGCAAATGCGCCACCGGCGTTAAGGCTCCAGTCCGACCAACTTGGACAACAATATCTTCAACGATTGTCGTGGCCTGTTCGGCGGCAAATTTCCAGGCCGCAGCAGCACGCGGTGTTTTCCCAACAAACCCAAGGTCTCGGGCGAGACGTAGAGTGTTTATCTTGACGACCGCACCGTCAATCCAAAATGGGAGTTGTTCGCGCTCGCGCAAAATCGCCTTGTGGGCATCGGCCACCTCATCGAGTGACGCGCACACGCGTGCCCGTGGGTTCGTTTTAATGCCAAGTTTTTTTAGTAGCTCGTAACTTTGGTCGAGGCGTTCTTGCCCCAGATCCGTCACAAGCTCCCAGGCATAAAATACTAGTTTTCGACTGGCGGTGATGGCAGGATCAAGCTGACGGATACTCCCCGCCGCCACGTTCCGGGGATTGGCGTAGAGTGGTTCATCTTTTTTCGCTTGGGCGCGGTTTAAAGCGTCAAAATCTTTTTTTAACATCACGACTTCACCGCGTATTTCAATATCACCATCACTAACTCGACATCTGAGGTCTGGTCGTAACTCCGACGTACGTAACACCAAGGGTATACTCTCGATCGTCCGAATGTTCATCGTCACGTCTTCGCCGACCTGACCGTCACCGCGAGTTGCTGCTTGAGCCAGTCGGCCCTGACGATAGATCAAGCTCATCGCCAACCCATCAAGTTTTAAATCGAGAAGATAGTTCGTTGTTGCCGACGGACGTAATTTTCGCCATCGCGCATCCCAAGCCCCCAGCTCTTCAAAAGAAAAAACATCGGCCAATGACATCATGCGCTGCTGGTGACGAATTTTTGTAAAGCCGGGCAAGGGCTGCCCCGCAACACGCTGCGACGGTGATTCCGGCGTAATTAAGGATGGGTACCGTTCCTCGATCAGCGTCAATTCATGTTTGAGGGAGTCGAGTGCAGCTTCGGAGATGGACGGTCGGTCGAGGACATGAACCTCGTAGCGATATTGATCAATCGCGGCGCGGAGTTTTTCGAGTCGCGCGGCGGCCGCGGTTACTGTTGTTGGGAGTTTCATCCCGTTCGTGGCTTAACGAAGAAATAAGGGTTCGAGCTGAGACTTCAAGGGCCGGGGCATGCGCCGACCATGGATTCGTGCTAGGGTATGAATCTATGCGACTTCGTACACTCCTCGGCCTGACGATTGGCGTGATTGCTCTCGGCGCCAGCGCCGTGTCGATCTGGATCTTGCGTCAACCAATCCAGCAAACGCTAGCGACTCTCCATCGAGAGGTTCCGGCGACCGGACCAACCATCCGTTTCGCGGTTGTCGGCGATAATCATGGAGATAACCCCGTTTACCGACAGATTCTGGATGAGCTGAAAGACCAGCCGTTAGATTTTATGGTTAATTTGGCTGATACCAGCGAGTTTGGCCGGCGTGAGGAATTGCTCGCCGTGAAAGAACGTGAATCGATACTTCCATTCCCAGTGTACCACACGGTGGGTAACCATGACATGAAAACCGACCCATCCCGGGCCTTGTTTTCCGAGGTTTTTGGTACTTCACCTTGGGCCTCGTTTGACCACGGCGATATCCACCTCATTATCCTTGATAATGCCGATCGGAAAGTTGGCTTTCCTAGCGCCAGCCTCGATTGGCTCGAGACTGATCTCGTGGCCCATCGTGAAAAAACCATCGTCATCGCCTACCACCGGCCGTTCGATTTACCACTCGGACAAGTTCTCGGCGATGACGAAACCACCTCCTCCCGAGCAACCAACCGCCGATTCAAGCAGATTATTTCCAACTATTCAGTCAAATATATTTTTACTGGACACCTTCATACGTACTTGCCCTATACCGTCAATGATGTTCCCGCGGTTATCTCCGGTGGCGGTGGAGATCCGGCTCAGGCCGCATTGGGGGGACCAAAAAATAACCTCTTCCATTACCTTCTGGTTACCGTTCAAGGCGGTCATGTTGACGTCGAGATCCATCGCGTTCAGCTCCGCACCGAGACTAGTTCGGAATAATGTCGCCTTCAGAAAACAGGACGTAGTTAAATAAGCCCGAGACCGGAAGTTGCCAGAGGATCGACGCGGTCTTGAGTGCTTTTGAACTGCCCGATGTTCCGGTAATATCAACTTGTATCCGCCCGGGAATCCCGACTGGCGAACAGGAACTCCCACCAGCCACGATATTACATGAATAGGCATCAATTGTAAGATTGCTAATCGTCTTTTGCGACACAGTAGCCGTCAGATTGGAGTTATCAAGGGCACGAACTTTTATTCGAAAGCCCTTCGGGTTAACCTCGGTGCACGTTTCTCCGAGCTGATTGAGTGTTCCATTGAGTAATGATGGGGAAATGCCGCTCAACAATAAGTCGGTGTCCACAAAATAACGACCCGTGCAACTTGAATCTCCAGCCTGATCGATCATGACCCAAGAAATTTCCAATTTCGCACGCCAGTCAGAGGAAGTCACTCCGCTTGGTGGCGCAGCACGAAGATATAAATACCGAGCAGTCGTGTTAGTCGCGAGATTACCGCTTGCATCATACCCGAAGAGATCGAGGGAGGAGGACTCGTTTGGGCGCAAGGTTGGAATGGTAATCGGATCTGACGATGAACGTACTTGCCCATAGAATGCCCCGCGAGTACTACTTGGATTAACATTCTGTTGAGTATTGATCGCCGTCGAGATCGCCATAACAGCTCCAGTAATCGTTCCGCTTTTTCGAAATTGTTTGACCGCGGCCAAGCTTCGCTCAACGCCAGAATCGCCAGCCAGCGAGGCGAGGATGAAGCTATCAAGGTTAGCTGACTGACTAGTCGTCTGGGAAATTGTCAGGGCCACTCCAATCGTTGACGCCGTAACCGCCGCCAAGAGGAGGAGGGCTAAGAGCATCACGACGCCAGATCGTTGTTTTTTTGACCGCGGCTTCATATCATCGTTGTATTACTCGTGAAGCAACCGTTGTTTGGAGCGAGGCGCTTGCCTGTTCGCCCGCGAGGGTATTTGTGCTTTCCGTTTCAAGCACAATCGTAACCGTTGGTTGACGGTTGGTATTCAAACAAATATCTTGGCCACTCGTCGTCGCCACGCACCGTTGATCGGCCAAGCAATTCACAGCATCTTTTTCGTCGACATTGCCGTCAGCAGCGTCATCGCAGGTACACGTTCCATTACTTGTTGGGGTTCCGGCTTTGCAATCGAGTGACGATGTCCGCGGACCAAGATAGGGATCGGATGCGGGCAAGATAACCACCTGAAAAATTTTAACTTGCGTATCAGTATTGGTCACCCTCGTCCACGAGCCATTACAATTCGTGCCGCCTCCGGTTGTTTCCAGGGTCGTTCCATTCACACGAAAACAGGTTTGCTGTCCGGTTTGGTCCCGCGTAACTAAGATTGTCTGATGGCTTAGAAGTGATAACTCGTCTGTCACATCCCCGTTATTATCCGGATCACGGTAATAACGATAATCAATCGTGCCAAGTCGAACGGTCCGAGCCATCGCCTCAAGCAGATACCGTCCATCCGCGACTAATCGTTGGCGACCGGCGATGGCCCGCTGGTTTTTTTGAACACTGACAAAAACCGACGTGGCGATTAAAAAGGCGACGGAAAAAAGTGCCGCCACAATCAGCAGTTCAATTAAGGTAAAACCTTGTCGTTTATTTCCAGTCATACAGTCTTGTTTGGGCGCTGAGTGTTTTTGTGCCAGTTCGATCATTCCAGTTCACCGTTGAAACAGCCAACAGATATTGCTCCGGTGTCCCGTCGTTGTTCAGATCATCGTTGACGTATGATAGATCAATCGACCGATAGTATTTTGTTGCGACGCAGGTTCGTCCACCCGCGGCACAGGTAGCAAGGTTTTGATATTGCGCATACCAGGTTTGGCCCGTGAGGCTATACGTCGTACGATATATGACCGAATTGCTCGACGTGCATCCACTTGGGCAGTTCTGCAAAATCCAAAGATTCGTTGCACTAAACGAGAATGCCGCCCGCTTTGTCCCGGCTGTTAAGCCCGCGTTCCACAGCGGCGGCGCAGCCGTCGACGGGTCGAGTTCATTCTGTTCAAATTTTAGCCAATTGCTGTCGCGAATAGACCGGACAATTTCGACACCTTCGCGAGCAAAATTTGCGGCCTCAACGCGGTTCTGACTAATACGTCCAGCGGTAATGCTACTAATGATTAAGGTGGTAGAACCAATAACGGTCGTTAAAATCACCCCGATCGCCACAATGGCCTCAAGTAACGATTGTCCAGCTGATTGTCGTGTTATGTGCATGTTGACGAAAATTGTCGTTTGGAGACGATGCCACTTTGTTGGTCAATATCTAGAGCATAACACACCCCGGTTCGGGTATTTTGTAAAACAATGCGTCCATTCAGACAGTTTGAGCTACAGAGCCCTGGGCCTTTTATACGAACCCGACCATTCGCTCCCGAGAAAGAAATTTCGAGCCCGGCCCCACTACTTGTTTCTGCCCGCAAGTACACAACAACGATATTTGTCCCTAGCGATTTTGCGGTGGCGACCACCTGATCGTTCGTCGGCGGAATATCTAACAACCCGTTCGCCGCCGTCGTCCCGTTAGGCATATCTGCGTAGGTGGTATACGTTGAGCTACCTAACACTAACTGTAAGCCAAACCCCGATGGCGGTCCAGAAATACATCGGCCCTGTGTCCCGCCGACTAAACAATTTACATCTGTTGTACAGGTATTCCCCTGTCCAGTATACGTACCGCCGGGGCGGTTGCAAAATTTCGTCGGGGTTTCAATCGCGGATTGGATTTTATTTTGAAGACCAACAAGTTCAATTTGTAGACGGTCGGCCGCATCTTTCGTCGAGCTCCGTTGCTGCTCATTCCGCAAGCCAGCAAAAACGATCGCCGTTAAAATTCCGCTGATCGCAATCGTGATCAACAATTCAATGAGGGTAAACCCAGAGTGGCGCTTAGCGGAAAATCGCATGGTTGAAATACCAATCGACAAGACTACTCCCATAGAGCCAGGCAATAAAGCCACCAAATAACAAATATGGACCAAACGGCATTGATTGCTCAAGGCTTAACCGACGACGAAGAATCTGCACAGCCGCGACGATCGCCCCACTCATATACCCAATCAAGAAGGCGAGCCCGACCATCCGCCAGCCGAGCAAGGTTCCGAGTGCTAGTCCGAGGAGAATATCACCACTGCCAACCCAGCGTCCGCGCGACGCGAGCCACTGGAGTCCAAAAAATCCGGCTCCAACCGCGCCACCGATCAGGCTATCAATGAGGGATAAGGATGACCAGGCAGTCGCGGCCAGACCGAGGGCCGCTAGAGCATATGACCATTCGTCAGGGAGTAGAGACCATTTCGCGTCGTAGACCGTCAGGGCGATCATGAGCCCCACGATCCCCCAGCTCACGAGCGTCAGCCACGACCAATTAAAGGCCTGCCAGACCGAAAAAAATGCGGCCGCAGTTAACAGTTCCATGAGTGGGTATTGATGGCTAATCCGAGCGCGGCAGGTTCGACACTTTCCCCGTAACGCTAACCAGCTCAGGATCGGCACCAATTCAAACCAGGTTAGTGTGCGCCGACACTTCGGACAGGCCGAGCGCCCGCGCCATGGTGAGGTCTCAGCGTGGGTCCGCTCAACCACGACATTGATAAAACTACCGCTCGCGGCGCCGAGGGCGGCGACCGCGCCGGCGGCCACGATGGTTTGCTGCTCGATCATTATTGAATCCCGTTTTTGGTCAGCGTATGCGCCCCGGCGGCCAAAGTTCCGTACCGACGTTCAAGGTGGAAACCTATTCCAAAATTTTCACGATCCGGCACACTCGAAACGATATAACTGAAACGACCCGGATCTTTCAGGTCAGTCAGTCCTGGCAGGACGTCGGTCAGGGTGCATTTTGCGGCCGCGGTATTCACCGTCGGACAACCCACCGCGGCGTCAGCATAACTGGCGTTTTGGGCATACAGCAAGGCAAAACCGCTCGCTATGCGGGTCATATCGGTCAAACGCTGAGCATCGCGCGTCCGGGCCCGCTCCATCGAGAGGAGCATCGTGGAAACAATAACCAGAATACCAAATAACGCGCCAGTTATCAGGGTTTCAGTGAGGGAAAAGCCGCGACGTTGCATGGGAGTAGTATAGCAAAAACCTCCGAAATTCGCGAGGGAACTAGAACCTGATTTTATCGAGATGCGTTAACCGCATCGCCCACGAACCGAAAAAAAGCGTTAAGATCGCGGCCGGGATAATATACGGTGTAATAATTAAGCGATCATTCACTGACTTTTTTTTAAGAATCACGAGTCCGATCATCCCGACGACCGCCAAAAGGAATGTCGTCGCTAAGAAAATAAGTCCGGCGGGCCACCCAACCGCCAGGAGACCGAGGACGAGGAGCTGCACATCTTGCACGTCGAGCATCGCGCCTTTGCCTCGACGGAGAAAAAGGTACCATAAGAAAAAAAACCAGAGCGCAGCGTGAAGCACGGCGACTATCATTGTCACTATGCCACTTTGCGCCTCTGTTAAGAGATACTGGTTATAGGGTGGTAAAGCTTGATACCCAAGTTGGTAATAAATTTTATACCCGACAATTATTACTGTATAGAGATGGGCCGCCACACCAACAGCGAGTATGCCGAGAATATATTTTTTATTGTGAGCCACGGTATCCCGCCGACTCCGCCACCACAATACGATAAGGAGTCCGCTTGAAATGACCGGAACCACATAGAGGCTGAGCTTATCCAAAAAATACATGGAGTATGGGAAATATTTCTTTCAGCATAGCAAGAGAGACGCTAAAAAGAAAGAAGCCCTTTTGTAGGGCCCTTTCTTTTTTTATCAACAACTAGTTTGCTACTGGAGTTGGGAGACAGGCGGTTACCGTGCCTGCGGCGCCCGTAGCCGTACAAACCATACTTGTTGCACTTAAGGCGTGACCGGCCGCGATATTGAGCGTACCAGAATACCCTTGTTGGTTAATAATAAACCAATCAAGACCATCAAGCGCTTCGAGGGTCGTCGCCATAGCGTAGACCTTGTTCACAGCGTAAGTACCTTGCGCCGTCGTTAATGAAGCGCTATTGGTAATATACCAATAGGAATTCACGCCGGTTGTTTGTTCTGGTGCTGGGAAGTTACCGATATAAGTCGGAGCTACAGCGCTAGACAAAACCGCAGAATACAGCCCCGCTGTTGCGGCTGCTGGATACGCGCTGTTATTGTCGTCGTAGTAGAGGGCCAATGCGGTTGAAATCTGGGACAAATCGGACTTGCGTTTCGCGTCGCGGGCTCGTTCGCGAGCGCCGTTGAGGGAAACCAAACCAATCGCCGATAAGATACCGATAATGGCGATAACGACCAACAATTCGATGAGTGTAAAACCTTTCTTTGTTTGTTGCATCTGTTTCACCTCCTTTCGAGGGTGAGCACAGACTTTTGAGGTCGAGCGTTAATGTCACGGATCCGTCCTGACCTTACCGTTCGCCATCGCCAGCCTATGTTCGGGGTGTTTTATTGATGTTTTTGGGTCGGCACTATGTTATCCACAGAATTATACCACCCAGCGCCACTTTTGTATACATTAAAATATCTTTTCCTCACTACATTGGTGCTGGGTCGTTTCCGTACTACGAGATCGCATTCGAGAGATTATACATCGGGAGAAGAATAGCCATAACGATGACCGTTACGCCTGCGCCCATCACGACAAGAATCAGGGGCTCGATAATACTGACCAGGTTCGCGACGAGATTTTCCAGTTCTTTTGCGTAAAAGGAAGCGAGTTTATCGAGAATCAGGTCGAGCTTTCCGGTTTGTTCACCGACGATCATCATCTGTGGCAACATCGGCGGGATATTGCGGCTCTGGATGAAGATACTGGCAATCGAGTTCCCCGCCTCGACCTGCTTAATCGTTTGCATTGTCAGATCTTTATAAATCACATTCCCAATCACATCGGCCACAATTTCCAACGACCGCGTCACCGGAATTCCGCTCGAAATCAATGTTGAAAAACTTCGGGCAAACCGGACCAAGTAGATTTTTTGGAAAATGGTACCGAAGACCGGGAGATGGAACTTGACCGTATCAAATTGGCGATGGCCTTGCGGGGTCCGGACGTAGAACCGACCACCAAAAGCAATAATCCCGAGCAGGGCAATCACAAGCCACCAGTAGCCGGTGAGGAAGCTACTAATCGCGATCAGGATGCGCGTTGGGAGCGGCAGTTCGGCCCCACCGGCGATTAAGGCATCGGTCAATTTCGGAATCACGAAAATCATCATCAAGACGCCGATAATAACCATCGCGCCCAAGATAAAGGCCGGATAAATCATCGCCCCTCGAATCTTTGATTCAAGGTCGTAATCTTTTTCTTGCTGGTCAGCGAGATAGTTTAGTGTTTCATCGAGCTTGCCGGTCGTTTCACCGGAGCGAACCATGTAGATAAAGAAGTCCGAAAAGGCTTGTGGGTACCGCGCCAGCGAGGCCGAGAGCTTTGCGCCACCGTCAACTTCATCGGCAATTTCCGAAATAATGATTTTGAAGGTGATGTTGCTGGTTTGCTTGACGAGGATCCGGAGCGACTGCACAATCGGAACCGTCGCCGAAATCATAACCGCGAGCTGACGCGCGAAGAGCACTACGTCCTTTTTCGGAACACGATTGAAAAAACTTAAACTCGATTGAAAGAGGGTATTTTTCTTCCTCTCTTTCAGGGAGACAACCGTCAGGCTGCGTTCCTTAAGGGTGTCTTGTGCGACCGCTTCGGTCGGGGCTTCAACGGCACCGGAAATAGTCGACCCTTCGTTGTCTTTCGCGCGATAATCGTAGACAGGCATGACGGTGGGCTAGCTAGTATGGCTTTGATTCCGGACGTAGGCGACGTCTTTCGCGTGGGCGAGACCGTCCTCAAGGAGAATCGTCCCCTCGCGGATCAGGCGGGCGAGGCTCTGGTCCATCGATATCATGCCAGCATCTCGGGCGGTCTGCAAGACGTTCTGGAGCTGGAAGAGGGCGCCGTCGCGGATAACCGCCCGAATTGGCGGAGTCGGGATCATGACTTCGGCAACTGGAACCAGACCGCCCCCAATTTTCGGGAGTAAGCGCTGACTAATCACGCCAGCCAGAACGTTCGATAGCTGGACGCGAGCCTTTGGAACTTCCTCCGCCGGAAAGGCGTTCATGATTTTTTCAATCGTGGACAGGACCGAATCGGTATTCATCGTCGAGATGACGAGCCGACTCGATTCAGCTGCATCAAGCATCCCCGCGATAACGTCCCGGCCTGAGGCTTCCGAGACGACAATCACATCAACATCCTCGCGACTAGCAGTCTTCAGTGCTTGCTCAGCCGAGAGCGCGTCTCGGCCGACTTCGCGCTGCTCGATGATACTTTTGTTGTTGATAAATAAATGTTCAATGGGCTGCTCGATCGTCACAATATTGACGCTGCGATCCTGATTAATATCGTTAATCATCGCGTTCATCGTTGTCGTCCGACCGGAGCCGTATGGACCGGTGACGAGGACGAGTCCGTGGGGTAATTTTGCAAGCTGACTCGCAACCTCCGGTAAACCAAGTTCAGCGACGCGCTTCACCGTCGTTCCAATAAAATGCAGCGTAATGGCCAGCGCGCCGCGTTGATAATAGGCGCTGACTTTAAAGCGAATTTGCGGATTAAAACTATAGGCGACGGCAATTTCTTTTACCTCGGCAAGCTTCTTCCGCTGTTCGTCGGTCAGTAAAATCGCGACAATATCATCCATGAAATCGGGCGTCACTGGCTGCTCGTCGTCGAGTGTCACCAGCTTTCCATCAACCCGCAGCGCTGGAGCGTTTCCAATAATAAAATGCAAATCAGACGCGCGCCAACTCGCCGCCGTGCTGAGAATCCGATTCAGGGTGATGGTGTCCGTTGTGCCCATGCTAGGCGGTCCGTTGTAATACGCCTTTTATCTTTTCGACGACTTCCGACGGCATAAAGTGGGCTTTAATCAAATAATCGACCGCCCCCAAATCCAGCCCCTGGACCACGTCGCTTTTTTGCCCAAGATTTGTCAGGAGAATAACCGGAATGTCTTGTGTCTCCGGATCTTTTTTGATTTCCCGCAGAACATCAAAGCCGTTCATTTTTGGCAAGAGAATATCAAGAAGAATGAGATCCGGTTTGAGTTTTTTAGCCTTTTCGAGCCCGGCTTTCCCGTCGGTCGCCAGCTCGGTCTCAAAACCCTCCATCGATAACTTCGTCACGTACATTCCCGCCAAGAACGTATCGTCTTCGACTAAGAGCAAACGTTGATGTGAGGTGGTCATAAATAGAGATTAGGTCCGGGTCGCGTCGAGAACTTCTTGGACCGTTGTTTGGCCGCGCATCGCTTTGAACAGCCCATCTTGTTTCATGGTAAACATGCCTTGTTTTTGGAATTCGGCGCGAATGTTTTCAATCAGGTCACCACCCGACACGATAACTTTTTTGATACTACTATCAACGGCTAGGACCTCGGAAATACACACCCGGCCTTTGTATCCACTGTTTTCGCAACGAGCGCAGCCCGTCCCCTGCCAAAACTTCAACGGGCGTTCATAGGATATTTCCGTCGGCCAATGCTCCTTCGATAGGTCTTGTAAGGCAGCAAAAACGTCGTTTTCTAAATCGGCCGGGATTGTCGTTTCCTGCTTGCAGAATTGACAAACGCGGCGAACGAGCCGTTGAGCCATGACCACGTTGACGGACGAGGCAATCAAGAACGGTTCGATTTTCATGTCGATCAGCCGCGGCACGGCGCCAGTCGCATCGTTCGTGTGGAGTGTCGATAAAACGACGTGGCCGGTTAAGGCGGCGTGGACGCCGAGTGCGGCCGTCTCGTTATCACGGATTTCTCCAACCATGATCACGTCCGGGTCTTGCCGCAGAATGGATCGCAAACCAGCCGCAAAGGTTAATCCGACTTCTGAGTTGACCTGCGACTGGTTAATCCCTTTCATGAAATATTCAACCGGGTCTTCGAGTGTAATAATATTGACGCCGTCTTGGTTTAAAATATTTAGAATGGCGTAGAGCGTCGTTGATTTACCGGAACCGGTTGGCCCGGTAATCAGGAACATACCGTGGGATTTTTTTACCCCGGCGACCATCACGTCGCGATTACGACCGTCAAAGCCCAAATTTGCTAGATCGATGAGGCTCGCGCTTGTATCCAAAATACGCATCACGACCTTTTCGTTGTTGATCAGTGGCAAGGTTGAAACGCGGTAGTCGATATTATGACCATCGATCGTCGTGCGGAACCGTCCATCCTGCGGCACGCGCGTTTCATCGATTTTTAAATTCGACATGACCTTAATGCGTGCGACGAGAGCGGAGTGGATGTGCTTCGGGAGCGTCAATGACGTGTGCAAAATACCGTCGACGCGATAGCGGACGCGGGTCTCATCTCCCACCGGCTCAATATGAACGTCGGAGGCTTTACCTTCAACGGCGAACCGGAGAATAATTGAAACAATTTTAGAGACCGGCGCGGTTTTGACGACTTCCTCGAGCCCTTTATCGGAAAAGTCGACGTCGTCGAGTTGACGGGTGGTGGCGTCGGCTTCCGCGCCTTTCAAGGCCTCTTCGACTTCGCCTGATAAACTTTCAAATTGATTGAGAACATATTTGAGGCTCGCGAGCGAGGTCACGAAATACTTGATTTGCCAGTTGTTTTTTCGTGCCAGATATTCAACCGCTTCGAGCGCCCGGAAATTCGTCGGATCAACCATCGCAATCGACACCGTCGCGTCTTCGCGGGCAAACGCAACCATTTGATAGTTCGCCGCGAGTTCCCGCGGTATGATGTTCAGGATTTCAGCGCGAACGATTTTACCGAATAAATCCGCGCTCGGGATATTATAGAGCGTCGACTTTACTTTCGTGAGCTCCTCATCGCGCACCACCCCAGCTCGCTCGATCACATGCTCGAGGGTGTCCCCTTCGCTTTGCGCTTGGGCCTGAAGCTCGCCCAGTTTTGCCTGGGTTAAGAGATGTTGTTGGAGTAGTAGATCGGCGAGCGTCGCCGTCGTCGTCGTTTGGGGAATGGCCATTGGTTATTGGAACGGTTGTGGGTTGGTACCGGCTGGCTCGATCGGCTCAGTGCCATACCGCTCTAGCCCTCGATATCGCGGATCCTGAAGAATATCTTCACCGAAAGTCCGAATTACTCGATTTGTTCGGTCGACAGTACTATTTGTTGCCTCTGTTCCGGTCGAATTCAAATACAGCTGTTGGAACAGGAAGAACCCGACCACCCCGACGATCACGACAATAATGCCGATGACCACAAATCGCGAGGAGCTTGAATTTTTTTTCTGGAGCGCCATAGCGAGAGATTAGTTCGTTGCGGGCAAATAATACGTCCGCAAGGAGAAGGTCACTGGACTCCCGTCCGTGGTGCTCTCAGCCTCAACGGCAGTGCTACTCAAATTAAAGTTCAAGGTGACGACGTCAAAGAGCCGGCGACTCGATTCAATCACTTTCACGAAGTTTTTTACTTCGTCATATGACCGCAGACCCCCGACCGTGACGTTCACATCCTGGGTTCGCAAGTTGACACCTTGGACCGTCGCCGCTTGAGCGATCGAGGTGGTACTCGTCGATTGGCTCACAGCCGTTGCTTCCGTTCCGGCCGCGGCGACCTGACCAATTTCGGTGACGGCCACGTCGGTTAACTGTAAGCCGGCACGCTTCGCCATATCCTGAACGGTCAGTAGAATCGAAGGGAAATCCGATCCAGTTGGAATAAACTCTTCGATCGTCGCGCGATCGCTAGCGGAAATTTTCTGCTCAAAGGCTTTGGCCGAAGCCTGTAAAGCTTCTTTATATGCCGTATCAGCCACTAACTTCTCGGTGGCTTGGGTCCGTTTGAGTAAACCATCCGTGCGGACTGATTCAATTTTCCCAGCTAAAACGAAGAAGTATCCCATGGTAAAAATCAGCGCGACTGTACCAAGCGCGAACCAGCGCCAGAAATCGATCAACCAATGTGAAATGAAGTCAGGGGTGCGCATACGTTATGACGTTTGATTAACTTCTTGCAGATCGCCAATTCCATCCGCATCGGTATCCGCCTTCGCATCCGAGGTACCGGCGACTCGCTCAAAGAAAGCGTTGAGACCGTCCTGATCAGCGTCGAGCAGTGACTCGGCCACCAAGCGGGCCGTCTCCGTCTCGCTCGTGGGGAATGGACATGACGCGGCGGTGGCCTGAGCTTGAAACGTCAGGCGTTGTGCCGCCGGGACTGTCAGTAACAAGGCGGGATCGGCTTGAAGCACACAGAGATACGCTGCGGTATCCTGACTCGGCTCACTCGTGGAGGTTGAAATATTCTCAATCGCTTTTGACTCTTCAAGTGTTTGATAGAAGATACTTGGAACTAGTTGCAAATTCACAGTAAAGGTTACTTCGTTCCCAGTTTTCGTCGTTCGTAAGACCGCGCCGGTCATTTCAAAAGCTTGAATAAAATTTCCCCGGGCAACGGCTTGTTGGAAGTACAAATACTGGGTTGCAACTGCGTCAAAAGACGGGGCTCGCGCCGATAACGTCACCGTGCCATTCAAATCACCGATAAACGATGTGCCGTAAAAAACCTCAGGACTTGTGGCTTTTTCCACCTCGGAAAAAAATTTTGTCCAGTGCACGTGTCGATCAATGAGACTCCGGATAGCACTAATTTTTTTGGTCGTCGATTCAACTTCCAGTTGAGTTTTTTGTAGGGTCGAGATATCACTCCCGAGAGCGGAAATTTTTTGCGTCGTTTCATCAATATCCGAGGTAATCAAGCCGTTGTAGACAACTAACCCAGTGTACGCGATCGCGACAATCGCAATGGCGCCAACGGCGACCATCGCCAGTTTCATCACCTGTCGTCGCAAGGTCACCGTCTGTCCCGCGTCCTGGCCAAGTAAGTTGACGTTAAATCCACCGACTTCATCTTCCGGTAACTGCAACATCGTCGGTTTGCTTTTCTTCTCATTCAAAATTCGATCGCCGCCGGCGCGGCCCAAATTCATCTTTCCGCCACCAGTCATCGCCTTCCCGAGCGTCGGGGCGGCTGGTTCAATAATCTTTGAGCGACGAGAAAAAAAGGAACGAAAGGCTCCGCCAATGCCCTTCGGCGTCAACGAGGGGTCAGAGAGTGGACCCGGCCCGTTTGGCGTTGGCGCTTTCGGGGCCATCGGATCGTATTTTTCGGTATTTTTGAGGAGGTTAATATCCGGCATACAGTTATGAAACGACTTGCCGCATCGCTAAGCCAATCGCGACGGCAAAGCGCGGACCGATTTCTTGTAACCCTGGTTTCAGCTCCAATGGGTAGACCAGACGGGCCCACGGATCACCAATAAATGTTTTCATCGACAAGGTTTTTTCCAAATATTCCGGCAGATTCAAAAGGAAGGCCGAACCGCCACATAACACAACTTTTTCAATCGGATTCGAACCTTGCGACCGATACAGATTCAGCACAAACCGAATTTCATTAATAATCTGGCTCACCACAAACTCAATCGTTTTTGGAATTTGTGAAACCGTTGATTGACCGGCGCTAATACCAAAATCCCGTTTAAACTGTTCCGCCCGATCGAGGTCAATGTTCAGCGATTTGGCGATTGATTGACTTATTGTATTTCCGCCGACATCAATACTCCGATTAATTAACGGAATACCGTCGACCATGACCGCGATATCAGTCGCGACCGCACCAATATCGACGATCATCACTGGGGCGGCGTCCGTCCCAATCAAACTCCGCTCCAAGGCAAAAGCTTCGGTGTCAAGGGCTACGACCTCAAGGCCCGCTTCCTTAAACAGCAGGGAATAGCGATCGCGCAAGGTCCGCGGCGCAGCCGTAATTAGAACGCGGAGATTTTTTGGCACCCGACCTTCATCAGGCGTTGCCGCCGGTGGTTCTTTCAACAGCTTCCAATCCAAGACCAACTCGTCGATTGGTAGTGGCACAAACTTCTTTGCCTCCCAACGAACCGCTGAGTTTAGCTCTTTCCGGTTCATTGCCGGCAAGCTAATGATTGAGCTAAAAACAGTAAAACTTGGCAGGGCAGCCACTACTTTATTCGTCGTTGTTCGCGCTTCACGCATAATCGACTTCAAACCAGCCACGACCGCTTGGCGGCTAGCTGGGGAGTCACTTTTGACAATGTCGTTTGGTTGCTCGGAATACCCGTACGTCATCAACCGCGGCCGACCGTTATCGTCGCCGATTTGGACGAGCTTGATGCTCGACGTGCCTATATCAATTCCGAGAAAGCTTTGTTTTGGATTAAAATCGGCCATATGGCTCATTCAGGACGTGACGGCTATTGCACCAGCCAGGTCCGAAATTTCTTGTTTCTAACAAATTTTAGTATAGCATAAAAAATGCCGAAAGTCAAAACATGTCAAGACTCAATTACGGGCTGGAATTGAATGTGTCCGGTAGCGCTCCGGCAAAATCAGTCATTCCTGGGAGTGGGTTTGATTGGAGGCGTCCATCAAAGATAAAGAGTTCCGATGGCAGTGGGCTTTCGACCGTCCCGGCAAACTTCCGGTTAAACTCAAAGGCTTTAGCGATCATCAGCCCGCGAACGGTTAGTGGATAGCGGTTATCGCTACTCGTTGCCGTGCTGGCTGGCGTCGTGAAGACCGTCCCTTCGACATAATACGCCCCAATCACGTTTGTCACTTGGTTTTCAATTTCCAGGTTGCCGCGGACCACGATTGCTAAGGAAGCTAATTGCCGTAAATCGGTGATAGTCGAGCTAATATATTGCAAATTGTTCGTAATCCTTAAATTCCCTCTGACGACGAGTAAACCGGCCCCACTCTGCCCCGCACCGGCGTTAACGATCTTCAAGGCCTGAGTGATCGTGCACGTTCCGCCGCAATCAGCGACATACACCTTCCGTCCGAGAGAAAACGAGGCGGCGTTTGTACTATTTGGATCATTGAACGGGCTACCGGTATAGGTTAAGGACCCGGCCACGGGCGAAACCGCCACGACTTCCAGGTCGTATTTATTGTACGCTACACCGCCGACCGTACTAGTGACGGTTTCAAGTCCAGTGAGGTCAAACCGTCCTAGTGCGTTACGGTAGTCGTTATTCGCCGACGAAATTGGAATAACCGGCACGGATGATTGCGCCGAACGCACGTTTGGCAAGACGTCGGTCGGGAGGGCTGTACAGAAATTTGTAATCTGGCCAACCGCACTGATGAGGTAAGTCGCGTTACAGGTCGTTGATGAGGCTGCCGTTGATGCGCCAATATCGCCGCCGGAGTAAATATCACCAAGCCGTGTCTGTAAGAAACGACTTGTACCCTTTTGCAAGGCCCGGAAGTCAACCCAGCCGTATTCAGTACTCCAAGCAAAGCCTTGGAATTTGCCGGTGGTTTGATCGTGATCGACGCCGTAGAGGTTGCAGGAATTCCCACTCGTGGTTGCACAGACCGCACCTTTGACACAGAAACTCCCGGGCGTGCCGCAGTCCCCGTCGGTGGTGCAAACGTCTAAGGCGCCACCGAGCGTATTCGAACAGTACCCTTTCGGCTCGCAGGAGTCGGCCGTGTTGCCATAGAGCGCGGAACATTGATCGTCCGAGGAGCACGGCTGACTCGTATTGCCGCCGCAATAATTCACGCACGAATTTCCACCTGGCTGACACGACTGCAAGGAACGATCATAGCCAAATTTGCAGGAAGCGACCGGTACGCATACACCAGTTCCACATTGCGCCGAAGTCGTACAGGTGGTCGCGAGATTGTTGCTACACCGTTTTTCTGTTGTTGAAACGGTGCAGTTTTGCGCTCCATAGATGGCGCTACCGACCGCAACTGACGCCGGACCGCGGAGCTTTACCCAGCCTTGATCGGCCTGGTAATTTGGATCGGCGGTATTCGCGAGTGTCATAAACCGTCCTAAACCGCTCAATTGTCCGGTCGTTTCGCTAAACGTTGCCCCAAGCGATCCGACCCCGGCGAGGGTTCGTTGGGCAACAGGAAGATCGTTCGCGTTAAAGGTTAACCAGCCCGCGCCGGTACAAGCGTTTGGTGAGCTTCCGGTCGTAGCACAAACGAGGTTCTTGGCGGGAGCACCATTAAGGCGACTATTCGTCGTCGCGGGCGAGACCGATAAGTTCGTGCCGACACAGTCGGTATCCGACAAGCAAATAAACGCTTCATCGCCCGAACAGCGCCCATAACAATCGAAATCTCGCAAGCACGCCTTGGAAGTGTTTGCCAGGCAGCGACGATAGGTCGCGGAAGCAGCGTTCGTATCACATGAACCCGACATGTTGTATGGCTCCCCGGCTGGTAATCCTGAACGTCGGGCCGGTAATTGGCACGTCCCGAGGTCACGCGACTCACTATCTGAGTTGACTCCACCACTCGTGATCTGTTTTCCAAGCCAGGCACGCCCGACCAGGGCGTTATTTTCCAAGCTTAAGCCGAATGATTGGGACTGCCGCTGACACAGCGACCGTTGCGCGGAGTTTTTAAAGTTCGCGCAATTGGTCGCAATCCAGCCTAAGGCCGCATTCCCGCTACTACCCACTTGAGTCGCCCCCAGCCACATAAAGCCGCTAATATTCCCCGGCGTTCGCTGGAATAAGGCAGTCCCTGAACCAGCCGCAAAAATATGGGCGCCGCCGCCGTTCACGACCGAATTCAAGGTAATTTGGTTACCGGCCGTCAAGCCAGCGAGGGTTGCATCGTCCAGTGCCCAGGTCGTTGGCCCACCAACTGCATCGGTATTTATAAGCGTCAAACCTTGATACCCAACCGCCAGGACGGAGACGACGGAGCGTGGGTCTTGCGGCGGATCACTGACTACTTCAATTTTGAGATCATCGCAATCGACACGAACCCCGTAGGTTCCCTGACACCGAATTTCTAAAAACATGCCTTCATTCGAAACCGGCGGAACCGCGGCAATACCGATAATTGGATTTTGCATTTGTGAAAACGCTCGCGAAAATTCGAAAGCGAATGTTCGTGGACTCGCCATTGAGTCGCCGCTCGAGGTTAACGTCCGTATTTCTTTAAAGTTGGCATAGGGGCAGTCGACGTTATTCGGTGGATACGTTCCGGCGCAGGTTGTCAGAACACCGCCCTGGCGAACGACTGGTTTCGAACCAGCCGGCCACTCCGCCGAATCCAGGTAGGTTACTTGATAGGTTCCACTCACCCGGAACCGCGTGCCTTCGATATCTGAAAAGTTTATGCGCTGAACCGCGCTGACGACCCGGTCACGACTCCCGTTGACCGACGCTGTACACGTCGTATTATATTCAAGACCTGGTTCAATCCGAATGGCCCAATCGCTGCCACCTTCATTCACTTTTATCACATCACGTTGTTGTGACTCACAGGCCCCAGCCCCATCAGTTGATGACTTTGTTTTCCCCGAGAACGAATTATGAAAAAAAATCCAACCACTCGGTTTAATCGTCGCATCAGCAATGTTTGCGGCGGTATTCAGTGGTTTCGCCCAGGCCTGGAAGTCGCCATTCAACAATAATTGCTGTCCATTGCCCGATCGTTCCAGGGCTGATGTTACGCTATAGACTGGTTTATTGGTAATTAACGGATTCGCATCGATCGTGGTGTCTTTGACGATAGAGGTCGGGATCGCAGCATTATCATCCGTCAATCGTCTCACGCCTTTTGAAGAAGCAATCCAGATGTCCGTTTGTAACGGGCCATTGCTGGCTGATGGTGCGTCAATTGTCGTGGCCGTCAATCCATAGAAACATTCCCCGCTAATCGTCTTGAGGAGCGTCCAATTATTGACGTCACGCGGCGAGCCGATAACACGGAAAATTTTTCCCGTCTGCGTTCCTGAACAATCTCGCTTCCCGCTCACGGTCGCGTAGGGCGTTTGTGGTTGACTCGTCGCATCCAGCGGAAACGTACTCGTTGTTACATATGCGACATCGAGGTCGACATAGGTAATCCCCGTCACTGAATCATTGACAGTTGGCGCTTTTGCTGCTGGGTCGTTCAGTTGAAATAAATACCATCGATCATGATTCCCGTCAGGACATGAGCTCACCTGATTAACGAGAATGTCGTACGCACAGGATGAATATTCCGAGCGCGTTGCTAACCACCCACGCATTCCGCCGGCAAAGCCTAAGCCACCATAGGCCTGCGCATTGCCCATCGCGTAGAGCTCTGAGTTATCGGGAATTGTTGTCATCTTCGCGCCATTGGTGTCAAGAAAATGTGACACGACGGCGGAGGCCGGAAGATTATAATTATTCAGGAGTAGTTTTCCGTAATCAATCGCTCCTGATTTAAAGAGATTATAGTCTTTTGGCAAGTTCGGGGAATTCAGCATGTAGGCCTTGCGACTATTCCCATTTTGTCGGCCAACTAACCAGATTGGGGCATACCCAGTACCGTTATCAAACTGCCCGGCCACCGCGTTCAGTTGATAGTTTGCACCGATCGTCAACGATCCTTGGGGGATAATTTTTTCCCAACTCTGCCCATCGAAGCGGTAGAGCGAAGTCGTCCCATTTTCTGAGGCAGTCGGTTCGCCGACCGCGAAGCCTTCGTAGTTTTCATAAATACTCCCTGACCCGTCATTTGGACCGCCGGCCGACGCTGGCCAACGCGTGGCCCGATGATAGGCCCAGACGGTTCGGAAGCTCGAGGGCACAAAGTCAGTCGTGTCGACCAACGGCACCTCAAATTCCGCTTGCGTGACGCGTGCCGCCCACACACTCACAACGATCATCACCAGCACCCCGGCGGTTATCGCCAGGCGCCGCATCGTCGTCCAGGTTCGTCGGTGGGAATACGTTAGAGACATGCGATGTTTGGTGGTAAATTGAGCGGGCAGTCGGGACTGATAACGGCCACGGATACTAATGGGGTTGTATTATACACGGGGAAACTGTTCGCTTGGTAGAGGCGATAGTAATAGGTTTCACCAACTGTTAGCCCTGTGTCAGTAATGCTCCGTGGCGACCCTGGCGTGGCTGGCCCGTAGGAGACAACTGTGACACCGTTAATGACTGAGCCGGCCGAATAGGCGACACCGTTCTGCGGTGTAAACTCGCTCCGTGTATCACTATAAAACGTTGGATTTGAAGATCGCACGACTAAGAGCTGAACGGCGCCGCTCGGCGTTTGGGCGCTCCCGGTCGCTTCAAGGTACGCGTTACCTTGATAGGCATACAGCGTCTCGAAAGCAGCCGGCAAGGCCGGAGCGCTACAGTCTATCGCGCAATAATTCGCGTCGGCACTCGTATCTTCATTGAGATTTGTACTACAGAACCCATCACCACAAAAAACCTTTGTCGGTTGACCGGCCGGCGGGTGACCAATTACCACGCTCCCAAAGTTTCCAATTTCATTGATACCCGCGGTTCCGACGTCAGCCGTCGGCGCGTTCGTCGTTTGGAGGCGCACAAAATTATTTAGACCACCGACCAGCTCCACCCAGCTCGTAATACAGCCGGCCGAGGCACCGGTGGTATAGGCGACCGTAGAGTTGAGACAGAGTTGTCCGGCCGGGCCAGTTCCCCCACCGGCGAGCGTCGTCGTCCCGACACCAACTTTTCCGCTAAAATAGGCGGCGTAATTCGTCGTCACTCCCGCATCGCCGGCAAACAGGCCATAGGCGGCGGAACTGATACTGCTATTCGCCTCGACGAACAAAGAAATTGCCTGTCCGGTGCCGCTCGCTTGAATCGCGACTGACCCAAAATCACTGGCGTTACTATTCGGAGTGGAAAAATATTGTGCGGGATCACTCTGGAAACTAGCCGCTAACCCAGTCGTCCGCAAAGCCACAAAGGGTCCGCCAGAAAGGTTAATGACCTGGCCCCAAGACGAGACGCAGCGCGCCGCGTCTGATTCATTGGTCGCGTTCAAACAGAGCGAGACCGGCGAAGCGGTTGTCCCGAGACTCAACGATCCAAGTTTTCGTTCGGTCCTCGAGCTCGTCGTAATCCAAGAAGCCGAGCTACCGCCGGTCGGTGCGGCGGGAGGTTCGATAAAAGTTTGAGCCATTGCCACCGACGAGACGCTGACCACGCCAACGAACACAAAAAGCATTCCGAGGTATTTTTGTATTTCGATGAAATCCTTTTTTTTCATATCAAGATTACCCGTCAATTATGTCAATCGGGGGACCACAGTCAGGTTCGCACCCACCACCGCCATTATCTTGAATATAGGTTGCCTGGACGGTCGTATCGACGCTTAGGGTAACGGTACATGTTGTGTTTGTAGCTGATCGCGGTTCATTACAACCAATCCAGCCGTTAAATAAATATCCTGAGCTAATGTTGGCCGCTGACAGGGTGACAGTGGTGCCAGTCGAGTATCGACCGGTGCAAAAAGCATTCACCCCGCTCGCACAAGAAATTTGCGTATCGGGGCCAGTCGAAACTGGCACTCCTTGATCCGATCCCTTAGTGACGGTGAGCTGCTTATACGTCACAGAAGCGTTTGCCGTCGGGGTATAGACCGTTCCGTACCGTGGATACAAGTTACCAACATACCCACGATACGCATACGTTCCGCTCGCCGTTACCCGATCAAGACCAACGATGGAATTAACTAAACTTTGATTGAGTTTTCCGGCGTAGATAATCGTTGAATCACCGAAGACCGATCCCGTGGTATAGGTTGAACCCTGGACCGGGACAAACGTCGGGGTCGTCGCGGTTGAACGAATGAGCAGGACATTGACTTGCGATCCGCTCGGGGCTTGCGACGACGGAGTCGAAAGCGTCATCCGACCTGAGTAGGCCTGGCACGTTCCTTTACCTGCTGATGAACAAGTCGTCGTCGTTGTACAAGCCGTGCTCGTATCACCTGAGCAGAAGAGCCCGCCGGTATTCGGTGTGACTGACGCAGACGGCAACGCGGCGATTGAGGCGCAGTCAATTGCGCAGGTATTGATATCTTCCCCATTCACAGCGCTGCAGAGCCCATCACCACAGGTCGCCGTTCGACTCGTTATCGCGATGGGAGAATCGATCACAATCGATCCGACCACGCCAACTCCGGCAACACTAAAACTACCCGTATTCGCGGTTGGAGGATTGGTCGACTGTAGCTGCAGGAAATTTCCACCACTAGCGACATCGTCCCAACCATTAATACACTCCGCACCAGACAAAGCGTTTAGACACAACTGGCCCAGGTTCGTTCCAGGAATCGTCGTTAACGATTCATAAATATGGAGTCGGCCAGAAAAATACCCGGCGTAATTCGCGGTGCTACCTTCATCCGACGCGTACAACCCATAGGCGCCCGTTAACGTCGGCGCAGCCTGCGTTAGAAACGTATAGAACTGACGACTTCCATCCACACAACTCCCAGCCGCGCAGGCGGCTTTGACCCGGACAAACCCCGGTTGCGTGACGTAGGTATTTGGTGTGCTCCCAGTCGCTGTTAGACCAGTCGGGTCATAATGTAAAAATGGTCCGCCAATCGTGTTCGCGACATCGTCCCAACTATTAATACAACGCGTCGAGTCCGACCCAGGATTACTAGCCGCGTCTGAGTTTAAGCAGAGATAGGCGGCACCATTGGCGGGCCCGATAATCAGTGAGCCGGCTTTATGTTGAATAGAATCAGAGGCATTCAGTGGCGGCGTAACCGGAATAGTATTTGTGCTTGGAGTGGAACCAGTTGGCGCGAGGTAGGTTTGCGCGACGACGGGGACAACCGAACCGAGAGCAGTAAGTATGCTTACGCTTATCAGCATCCATGGTAGGTGACGAAAAAATTTCATTGCAGTGATAAACATTCGCTTGAATCGGCGGCCGAAAAATCTCCACAAATACACCACGTTGTACCCACGCCACATCGGGTGTCTTGCGGATAATGCAAAATATCAAAATCAACGCCGTCAATTTTCGAGGCATCAAGCCCGGATCCCGCTCCGTCGTTCCCTGGGTGCCAGACGGTTGAGGTTGTATAGTCATCTGGGTAGACGCAGGTGTAATTTGACGGGAAAGTGCCACAGCGTGGTAAAACATCAAGCCTCGTCAGTGCCCCGGTCACATCCAAGCTACCATTTATTTGGCTGGTTCCATCAACCGTCAGTGCTAGACCACCGGCAGTCGTTTTTGTCATCAGGGTTGCCGCGTCGGGATGATCACCAAAGACATAGAATCCATCGCTCGTACTCGTGCCCGGGCCACTCGTATCTGTAAGGAGTCCCCTGCCAGCCGTAAGCGGTTCAAGCCAGGTACTATTTTGCGTCCAGTACGACGTCCCGCCCGGTGTCGGCCAGGTATCCAGACAACTTCCAGCTAAACATAGGCGACCATAGACGTGAAGATCGGTTTTTCCGGTGCCACCATTCTTCGTAAACTTTATCGCCGTGTTATTCCCGGAGACAGCCTGGGGACGGAAATTAAGATCACCAGTTGACGCGATGTCCTGACCAAGATTCCCGATTTCCATCAGGCTCTCACCGGCTCCGCCAGGAATAATACTGACCACGCCTTGGTACACCGCTGTTTCAACGTAGGGTGGATTGTTCGCTCCCCCGGTTACTGGTCCAGCCATGACCGAGCCCAACGGTAAGATCGCTAAAACACCACCAAGCCACCACAACGAGTGTCGAACGGGAGAATGATAGCGACGGCGTTTCATGCTAGTTGATGGTATGGTTAGACAGCGCGATACACTTCCGGAGGGAAGCTGGATTTTCGTAAACGACAAAGCATAAACACATCGCCCGACCATAGCCGTTCCCGCTGTCGGCACACGCCGCGCCTGATTCCAGCGTCACCTGACGGTTATCGAGCGTATCCGCATCAAGGCCGGAGCCTTGTCCACTGTTTCGATCATCAAAAACCTGCTGGCCATTCACGCGAATTTGCTCGGCCACACGGGTTTGCCAAAACTCAGAATCACCTTGTACCGAGAGCGCTTTACCGCTCCCATTCGCGTTGCGAATCTTCATCCCATTTCCCCCGCCAACTTGAAACGCTAGCCCATTCACGGGGGCGGCGGCCGAACCGATATGAAGGGCGAGATTTGCGTACGGGGCATTCGGTTGGAGATATTGTGTTGAACCACCCCCATCAATAAATCCATCCGTCACGTACTCCCACGCGCTCGCTCCCGCCCCACCGGTTGGCCAAACGCTCTTGCAGTCGGCGACCAGCCCAGTTGGACCATAGAGACAAACATTGCCAGGAATAACGAGGTTCGCGTAATTCGCGTTTACACCCGAACCGCAATTTGTACAAATCCGCGCCCCATTGGCCTGACTAACGCTCCCCGGTCGAAGGTAGATATCACTGCTCCCAGCAATTTCTTCCCCGCGGTACCCAAGCTCAAGAACACCTTGGCCACCTGCCGGTGGAACAACGCTCACCACACCTTCGTAGAGCGAGAGACGACTAAAAGGTGCAACACCTTGACCATTCGTGACGGGACCAGCCGAAACTTGTCGCACACCTAACAACACGGCAAAGCTCGCGCAGAGCAGTATCGAGATTTTGTGTGAGCGACGAAGGATCATGGATTAGTTAAAAAGATCTGAGCAGAGCAACCCGCCTGAGCCAGGTGTTTGCGCTTGGTAGTATGTTTGGGCGGTATCGTTATAGCAGTCGCATAGTCGTTTCCAGCCACCAGTAGCAACCGGTAAACAACTACCGTAGAACGTCGTGCTGGTATCAAGATTTGTACCAGTTTGATAGTTCACAGATGTGCCAAACGAATTGCACACGCCCGCGCCCGTCTGACCATTGCACCGTTGCACCGGGATGGTCGATCCGCATACTTGGGCGCAGGTCAAGCCAGAACAAAATGAGCTGGCATATCCAGTTTGTGAGGCTTCGAACCCACGCATACAGACTTGCGAAGCACAGTCATTTGAGTTACTACACGCTTCCGGTCCGGGCGTATATTCGGTGCCAGTTTGAACACCGCATCGTTTCGCCACGCACACGCCGCCAGCACCCGGACATTCAGATGAACTACCAAGGATTGTACAGCTTTGATTCGCCCGCGTTCCACCGCGACACAAATATCCAGCGATCGGATTCTGCGGACTCACCGCCGGATCAGCCGCGCATGTCGCCGCTTGCGCCGAGCACATATCAGAACAGGTCGCCCCGCCGGTGCATTCATTTCCGTTTGGACACGGGGTGCCAGCATTACTATTCGACGCTCCGCCGACACACAGTTTTGAAGCGTTGGTTTGTAAGCACAAATACCCGTGATAATTTCCGGTACTCGGAATAAGATTCATGACAACCCGGAGATCATTTTTTTGACACACGCCACCGCCCAGACAAGCCGCTGCGTTCGGTCCGTTCCCAGCCACATTAACACAGCTCGCTCCTGGATTTGTGCCTTGACGACAATAATACGAAGGGAAAAGTAAATTCGTCGAACTATCAAACATATCAGCATTAATGGTGCCTTCCGCTCCGAATTCATGATAGGTCGGGCGATAGCCGCTATAGCGGTTCGAGTTCGTGTACGGAGTCACGTCGTAATTATTCGTCGTCCCATCGCCGCGAATGAGCTCTGGACTCGCAATATTCACATTTCCGGTCACTAATACGTTTCCTCCAGCATACGAATACGTATTACTGTTCCCATCGTATGTTGATGTCCCAGTTTCCAGATACCCACTCACATTCGCGACCGGTGTCACGGAGCCGTAGATTTCTAAGGCCCGCCCGCTGGTTGAGGGAATTGGCGAAGATGGACGACCAATGCGGATGACCGCTGGTGTCGCGGCGGCCGAAGGCTGTAGATATGTTACCGGTCCACCCGTGAGCTCTGACCAATACGTATCCCCAGAGCCGCCACTAACCGGCCAGGTCGACCGGCAGGTGGAGACGCTGACTGAACCAAGACAAAGACTGCCGCTTGATAGAAATAGTTCCGATCGATTGCTCGCGTTTCGATAGATCCGCAAAGCGGCGCTACGAGTCAAACCACCGGGCCGCAGGTATATTTCTCCGCTCCCAGCGAAATCAGTTCCCGCATTCCCCACTTCTAAAATCGACGCGGCGGTACACACCCCGCCTCCGGCACATTCATTCCCGACCGGACAGGAGGCGCCAGGATTGGAACCATTTACACAGGAACGAACCGGCGCGACCGTTAATAAGCCCTGATACACACCGAGCTTGGTATACGGCGCGTTACCGGCCCCATTCGTGATCGGGCCAGCCGAGACAAAGACGGGCTCAAGCAAAACCGTCACCCCAATCGCAACAATCAAGGAGAGAAGCCAACGAAATCGGAGTGGAAGAGTGTGCCAGGCCATATTAATTACAGTCCACAGGGCTCGTGACCGTCGTTTCGCCATTTTCCGAGGTGCAGTGACCATCCGTCCCGCTCCAGGTCGTGGAAGTCGTCGATAACGGACGTCCGACAGTTAAGCCACGCTGAAGCCAGAGCACACCGCTCAAGGCCGCGGTGCCGGTGTCCGATTCAAGATATGTCCCGGTCTGTAATCGAATGACTGCGGTCGCGGCATATAAACCAACATCGCTCCAACGGCTGATACATTGCCCATTCAAGCACAGTTGAGCGGAATTAGAGGCGTTACGAATAACCGTTTTGCCGGATAACTGGGCTGCGCTACGCCCGTTTGAACCACCATCGGTGGCGTAGACAGCATACTTTGTTCCGGCGGAACTAGCGGTATTCGCTTTGACCACGGTGGAAAGGAATTGGCTCCGTGATGCAAGTCCTGTCACAGCCGCAAACCCAGCGTCGGCCGTACCATAGGTCGACGGATCGGCTTGATTACTCGGCATGGTATTTTCTTGCCGCCGGACAAACGGCCCAGCAGCCGTGGCGACATCAAGCCAGGAGTCAATACACAGCGTATTGGTGGCCGATTGGATTGATAGATCAGGATCGGCGTTCAAACAGAGCTTACTTGAACGAGTCGACGAGCCCAGAAGCAAGGAGCCGTCTCTGCGCTGAGCCGCTGAAGAGCCATTTAAGAAGGTTGGGGGCGTGCCTGTCAGCGGGGACGTCGCGGATTCGCTCCAAGCCATGACCAATTGCGGCACGACAAACAAGCCAATCAGGAGGAGGGCCCCCAGGTGGCGTGAAACAATTTTTTTGCTCACTTGAGCGGAACGATGAAACGCGGTCACGCGTAGTTGTTCAATTGAGAGTGTTTTTTGAATTTCTCTGTTTGGAAGTATAACCCAATAACGGAAATATTTCCACTCATACTATACCATTTTTTGATTTCCCTGGCAAGATGCTGGCTAAAGTGTCCATAAGATCGAAAAGAATTCCTGCGCTGGCAAAACTGGTGTATACTATGATGTGCCCATGGACCAAAAAACATCGTCGTTTTCCAATGAAATCACCCGACTGATCCTGGTCAGTGGTGCCATTGCTGGTCTGGTAGTCATCGTCTACCTCGTTTTTCGAAAAAACCCGGATCACGCCGTGACCAGTACGCCATCAACGGTGCATGTCGCCGCTATCACGCCACAGGCCTACACCATGATTTCCGGCCAGGTGATGGAGGTTAACCTAACGGCGAAAACAATCGCAGTAGATTTTTCCACCGTCGAAGGTAGCGGGAAAAACACCACCAAGCGATACACCATCAGTATCAACGACGCGACCAAAATCGAGTCAGTCGATCAGCGCGCTACCCCGGTGACCACAACAGCCATCAGCGCAGCTGATCTGAAAACCGGCGATGTCGTCGATGCCCTCGCCAACCAGAACCTCGCCGACGTCGATACCTTTACCGCTACAACTATTATTCGTTTACAACCTTAACCACTACTATCTGTATGGATACATCAATTTGGATTATCGGCGGCGCAGTCGCCATTGCTCTCATCTGGGTCATCGGCGCGTATAACGGCCTGATCCGCCTGAAAAACCATGTCGAAGAAGCCTGGTCGGATATCGCCGTCCAGCTGAAGCGTCGCTATGACCTGATTCCGAACTTAGTTGAAACCGTCAAAGGCTATGCCACCCACGAACGCGAAGCGTTTGAAAATGTGACCAAGGCCCGCAGTAACGCGATGGGTGCAACGACCCCAGACGCGAAAGGGCAAGCCGAAAATATGCTGACCGGCGCGCTGAAATCCGTTTTTGCACTAGCCGAAGCCTACCCGGACTTGAAAGCGAACCAGAATTTCTCCAAATTGCAGGATGAGCTCAGCGACACAGAGAACAAAATTCAGGCCTCCCGCCGCTTCTACAACGGTAATGTTCGTGACTTCAACACCCGCCTCCAGCAATTCCCAACCAACATGTTTGGCTCGTGGCTTGGTTTTTCCAGCCGAGAATTCTTCGCGGTTGATAACGACGCTGAAAAACAACCCGTCGCGGTCAAGTTTTAAGGTTTCATGGCCACAACCTACGATTTTGTTGCCGCTAATAAGCGCCGTTCGATTATCTTGATTGTGGCGTTTATTGGCGTCGTGGGGCTGGTTGGCTGGGCGCTGACCACTCTCCTCGATCGCGGGCCAGGTGGGGTTATCGCCGCGGTTGTTTTTGCTACTGGCTTCAGTCTGATTGGGTATTTCAACGGCGATCGCATCGCCCTCGCCACCGCCGGCGCGAAAGGGCCGATCACGAAAAATGATCAGGCCTACGTCTACCGCATGGTGGAAAATCTTTGCATTACGAGCGGTATGCCGATGCCCAAAGTGTTTCTGATCGCGGCCCCGCAGATTAACGCGTTCGCGACCGGTCGCGACCCGCAACACGCCTCCATCGCCATCACTACTGGCGCGGTTGAACAGCTGGAAAATGAAGAACTCGAAGGTGTTATTGCTCATGAGTTGTCGCATATTAAGAACTACGACGTTCGCTTCATGACGCTCGTCACGATTCTGGTTGGCATTCTCGCGTTACTGTCCGACTATTTCTGGCGCGCCCAGTTTTTTGGTCGAAACCGAAATAACTCGAACGACCGCGGCGGAAATCAAGCACAGTTGGTTTTCATGATCATCGGTCTCGTCCTGCTTATTTTCGCACCACTGATAGGCCAACTGATTCAATTCGCCGTCTCCCGCAAGCGTGAATTCCTCGCCGACGCTTCAGGCGCCTTGCTGACCCGTTATCCCGAGGGCTTAGCTCGGGCGCTTGAAAAAATCGACGCTGCAAACACCAGTCCGATGGCAGGCGCGAATAAGGCCAGCGCCCATCTCTACCTCAGCAATCCCTTCGGTCGCAAAGGTGGAATGAGTAAAATCTTTTCCACGCACCCGCCAGTCGCCGAGCGTATTACCGCCCTGCGGGCCATGGGTGGAACGGGGGCGTAAAAAAATTCGGTTGACGGAGCGCTAGACGATTGACAAGCGTTCGTTTTTTCAGTACTGTACAACGAAGCTATGAACGAACACTTCGACGGTCTCCAACCGGAAATCATTGAGAAATTTACCTCCCGCCTGCGCCACGCCCTGCACTACGCGGCTGAGTTAACGTTGGAGCTTAAAAATACGTACGTCAATCCGGAGCATTTACTGTTTGGACTAGCTGAGACAAAAGGCGGCGTTGCCTTCGAAATCCTTCGAAAAAGCGGGGTCAAGCTTGATGCCCTCCGGGACCTGATTAGCGTCCGGAATGAACCCGTCTTAAAACCCGGTCAAACGCTCGTCCTGGATGATTTACGCTTCTCCTTACCGGCGAAGCGGGCGCTCGAAAAAGCGGTGCTTGTCGCGGCAAACTATGGCCATAAGTACGTCGGCACGGAACATTTATTCTGGGGCCTGCTTGAGATTAGTGATGCCACACTCGAGCAGATTATGAAAGAGAATCAGATCAACGCGAAGGAAGCGAAGCGTCAGTTAGTGGTCATTCTCAAAGGGACCTCGCGCTTTCCGGATATTTCCGGATTCTTTGATCAGGTCAAAGGCCCGGGCCTTGAAGACACCGTCGCGATGCCGACCGCCCCGGTCCGCCCTGGCGCCGATAAATCCCCCGCGCTCGATTTTTTTACGACCGACCTGACCACCACGGCAACCCAAAAAAACATTGATCCCGTCATCGGTCGCGCTGATGAAATTGACCGGGTCATTCATATCCTCTCTCGACGGACGAAAAATAACCCGGTCTTGATTGGCGATCCGGGCGTTGGTAAAACAGCGATTGTTGAAGGCTTAGCCAAAAAGATTATTCAAGGTACTGTTCCGGAGGCGCTCCATGGGAAAAAAGTTTTAGCCCTCGATCTTGGTTTAGTGGTGGCCGGAACGATGTATCGTGGAGAATTTGAATCGCGGTTAAAGCAAATTGTCGATGAGATAAAAGCCGATCCGAATATTATTTTGTTTATCGACGAACTGCACACGATCATCGGCGCTGGTTCGGCTTCAGGATCGATGGATGCCGCAAATTTGCTTAAACCAGCCCTAGCCAAAGGCCAAATCCGCACGATTGGCGCGACGACGATGGAAGAATATAAAAAGCATATTGAGTCGGATTCGGCCCTGGAACGACGCTTTCAGCCAGTCATTGTCGATGAACCTTCGCCATCAGAGACGGTTGCGATTCTGAAGGGCATTAAAGGAAATTACGAAAAATATCACCGTGTTCGGATCGCTGACGAGGCGATCGTCGCGGCGGTTGAGCTCTCGGGCCGCTATATTCAGGACCGCTACCAGCCGGATAAATCAATTGACCTGCTCGACGAAGCCGCCTCAAAAATGAAGGTCGGTAAGGGTAGTAGCCCGACCGTTAAAACGATTCGTGGCCTCGAACAAGAACTCGAAACAATCCACCAGCGCAAACACGAAGCCGTCACGCAGGAGCAGTTCGATAAGGCGCTTGAACTGAAAACCCAAGAAGAAGTGCTCGCGGCAAAAATCGAAAAGTTGCAGGACAAGGAGGAAAAGAACCCAGCCAGCTACGCCGGCGTGGTTCAACGCCAGGAAATCGCCGAAGTGGTCTCGCGTATGACCGGTGTGCCCCTGCATGATCTCGTGAAATCTGAACGCGATCGCCTGTTGCAGTTGGAAGATCTCCTGAAGCGACGCATTGTCGGTCAGGATGAAGCCATCACCGCCATCGCCGAATTCATCCGCCGCTCTCGCGTCGGGCTCGGCAACCCGAATCGGCCCATCGGCTCATTCATTTTTCTCGGACCCTCCGGCGTCGGCAAAACCGAAACGGCGAAGGAAATCGCTCGCACTATTTTCGAAGACCCAAATGCGCTGGTCCGGATTGATATGTCGGAGTACCAAGAAAGCTTCAATATCAGCAAATTGATTGGTGCGCCGGCCGGTTACGTCGGCTATAAAGAAGGCACGAAACTCAGCGACGTGATCAAGCGCAAGCCCTACTCAGTTGTCCTGTTCGATGAAATCGAGAAGGCTCACCCTGACGTGTTCAATCTCCTTCTGCAGGTGCTAGATGAAGGATTTTTAACCGACGCGGTCGGGAAAAAAATCAATTTCAAAAATACGGTCATTGTTATGACTTCGAATATTGGTCTGCAGAGTTTTAATCAAGCCCAGTCGATCGGCTTTGAACTGACCGGGGCTTCGGACAAGAAGAAACTCCAAACCCAGTATAACGAGCTGCGGACCCGCGTTCTTGGGGATCTCGAAAAGGCCTTCCGACCGGAATTCCTGAACCGCGTTGATAAGATCGTGGTCTATCGACCACTGGACATGAAATCCGTCGAACAGATTGTTGATTTGCAAATCGCGGAATTCCAGGATCGACTGAAAGCTCAGAAGATCAAAATCAAATTATCGCCGATGGCGCGCGCGAAAATTGCCGAGCTCGGGTTTAGCCCGAACTATGGCGCTCGGGCCATCAGCCGAATCATTCAGGAACACGTGGAAAATCCTTTGGCCGGAATGCTCTTAGCTGGCCAGGTCAAAGCCGGGCAAAGCGTCCGGATTGGCGTCGCGAAAGAGAAAATTGTGCTCGAGCGATTGACGAGCGCGTCGACAAAATAGTCGGCACGTTGGTGGCAAGGCTTCCTCCCCTGCGGAGGTAGGACTTTTTCGATGCGATTTTCGATCTCAACGCTCACCGATTTCTTTTTCCCGCCGCAGTGCGTCCATTGTCGCCGGGAAGGCGCCTGGCTGTGTCCTGACGGGCTCACCGAAGTACAAAAAATTCAACCAATGATTGATCCGCTCCGCCTGACCGGCGTCAATCGGGTTTTGTGCGCTGGAGATTACGACCTGCCATTACTTGGCCGGTATATTCAAGGACTAAAATATGACTTTTGGACTGCGCCCGTGAGTACCATCGTCCCGCTGCTCTTCGCTAAACTTATCGACCAACTTCCTACCGAAGCGACGATCGTGCCCATTCCCCTACACTGGCGGCGCCGTCTGGCTCGTGGATTTAATCAGTCCGATCTCATCGCCCGTTCGCTGGCCCAAACTACCGGTCAGCCAGTTACACACCTCCTGCAACGTCAACGCTTCACCACCCCGCAAGCCACGCTCAAGGCGCAGCAACGGATCACAAATGTGGCCGGTGCTTTTCGGGTCCGGCCGATAACAAAGATGCCAATGAACATTATCTTGGTGGATGATGTGATTACGACCGGTTCAACCATTGAAGCTTGCGCGGCCGTGCTCCGCACTGCCGGAGCTAAGCACATTACCGCCATCGCTCTCGCGAAGGGGTAATTATTTCTTATTTTTTTCTACGTTCACTGCACGAATTTCTTTTCCGTTCATTTTCCCGTGATCGGATACTATATAGCAATGGGCCTCGCCAGTTCCAATTTCCAACGCGCACACTTCCGCCTCTGACAACGCTTCAATCCGACCGGTTTCGGCCAGATCGATATCGGTATGACTGGTCCACAGACCTACTTCATTCCATTCGGATTTTCCGTGACGGAGGAGAAGAAGATAAGTCGTAACGTATTTTTATACTACCATAAAACCAATAATTATTGGCACTGATTAGAAAAGCTTCATCGACCCGAAGGTTGCCAATATGCCGTATTCTGTTATACTCGTGGACGATGTGATGACTGCCGGGTCAGGGATTCGGGAGCGCGCGTCAGTCCTTCGACAAGCCGGCGAATAGACCATCATCGCCGTCACCCGGTACTACGGGTGAGACAATATCTGGAGAGGTGGCCGAGTGGCTGAAGGCGGCAGGTTGCTAACCTGTTATACGGTGTTAAAGCCGTATCGAG